>NZ_VSRL01000407.1 GCF_012184385.1 Lentzea indica | reverse complement strand
GGTCCGAGCGCAGTCAGCTCGACGGCGCCGCCGAAGCCGCGTCCGCGCGGACGCCGAGATCGAGCTGGAACGCCTTCGCAAGCGGCTGCGCGAGCAGGGCGTGAAGCTGCGTGAGCCAAGGACGCCGCAGAGGCCGCGGCCGCCGAGGTGGACAGGATCCAGGAACGCACAGCGGACGAGGTCAAGCGCCTCACCGCGGAGCGCGACCGGGAGCGGGAACGGGCAGAGACCGAGCGGGGCAAGGCGCAGCGGGCGATCGCGGATGCCGAGGTGGCGCGGCAGTCCGCGCGCGAGGCCCGGCAAGCGGATGAGGTGCGGCTCGCGTTGCTCGTGGACACGCTTGACGGTGCCGTGACGGGGCTGCGTCGTGAGCTGGCCCTGGGTGGGACCGGGCCGCGTCCCGCCGACCTCGTGCGAGGCGCCAGCGCGTCGCAGGGGGCCGTTGGAGCGCGGTGGAGGATCCGGCAGCGGCTGGACCGGTTGCTGGCGTTGCCCGCGGTGCACCTGGTGGTGGACGGCTACAACGTCACGAAGACCGGCTATCCGGAGCTGTCGTTGTCGGACCAACGCGATCGGCTCGTGCATCAGCTGGCCGTGCTGGCCGCGCGCACAGGCGCAGAGGTGACGTTGGTGTTCGACGGCGCTGGGGTGGTGGCCGTGCCCGCGGCGGCGCCTCGTGGCGTGCGTGTGCTCTTCAGCGACCCCGGTGTTCTGGCTGACGACGTGATCCGTGCGCTGGTCACCGCAGAGCCCGAGGGACGGCCTGTGGTCGTGGTGACGTCGGATCGCGCGGTCGCGGATTCGGTGCGTCGCCGTGGTGCGCACCCGGTGCCGTCCGCCGTGTTGCTGGCCCGTCTCGGGCGCGTTTGATCACCCGGTAGCCTGACGCCCGTCGATCTTGACGGTCTTGTTCTGGCGAAGGGGATCGGCGACCTCATGTCGCGCAAGCTCACCCGTGGTTTTCTGGTTGTTGTGCTGCTCGCGGCCACGCCCGCCGTGTCTTTGGCCGCGCAGCCGGCTGATCCGGCGCGCACGTACGCCGATCTGACAGCGCAGGCGACAAAGCTCAACGAGGAAGTCCTGCGCGCGCAGGAGGATCTCGTCCAGCGGCGTGCCGAACTCGAACGCGCGACCGTGGACGTCGCGGCGGCGCAGCAGATCGAGCGGCAGGCCAAGTCCGACGAGGACGACTTCCGCGGCCAGGTCGACCTCATCACCCAGGCGTCGTTCGAGGGCGCGCGGTTCAACCAGCTGTCGGCGCTGCTCGTGGCGGACTCGCAGCAGGACTTCCTGAACCGCCTGGAGATGATGCGGGTGCTGGCCGCCGACAAGGCGGAGTCGCTGGCACGGCTGTCCAGCGCGGTGGAGAAGGCCCGTCAGGCGCACCAGGTGGCGGAGAACGCGCGCACTCGTGCCGCTGAGGCCACCGCGGCTGCCGAACGGTTGAAGAGCGACCTGGACGGGCGGAACCGGGCGTTGCAGGCGCAGATCGGCGAGGTGCGGGCGGCGTTGACGCGACTGCCGGCCCCTGTCGTGTCGAAACTGCGCGATCCTGGCGACCGCTCGCCGATCAGCGTGCCTTCCGGGACGGCAGGGCTCGCTCTGGCGTTCGCGCTGGAGCAGCGTGGCGACGACTACTACTACGGCTCGACCGGGCTCGATCGGTGGGACTGCGCCGGGCTGACGATGAAGGCCTACGCGGCAGCCGGGGTCTCGATTCCGCGGACCTCCGGAGGGCAGGCCGGTGTCGGGCGTGTGGTGACGCGGCCCGAGGTTCGCGCAGGAGACCTGATCATCTACTACTCGAGCCGGTCGCACGTCGCCATGGCGGTCGACAACGCGCGTGCCGTGCACGCCTCGACAGAGGGCCAGCCGGTGAAGATCGCGCCGATCGACGCCATCGGGCCCATCGCGGTGATTCGGCGCATCGAGGGCTAGCGTTGCGCCGGTGAGGCACCTCAGGACGTTGCTGGCGGTCACGGTCGCCATGACGTTCCTGCTGGGCCTCAGCGTTGCAATGCGGCCCGTTGAGTTGCCGCCGACTGCAACAACCCATTGCAAAGAGGCGGTGCTGAGGGTCGCTTCGGGCACTGTGACCAGCAGTTCTTGTGACGGTGAGCTGGCAGGTCGGGTGTCGAGGATGCTCGACGAGTCGGTCCGCGGTGTCGGAGATATATTGGATATCGGTTGGTCGCGGCGGGTGGACGTCGTCGTTCCGGCGTCCGAATCCGAGCTGGTCTCGCTCGTCGGGCCGGCGTTCGCGGACATGGCCGGGATCGCGATCCGCGACGGCGCCGGGCAGCGCGTCGTCCTCAATCGGGTGCGTGCGGCGCCGTTGTCGGACGTGGAGTTGCGACTGCTGCTGCGGCACGAGATCACGCACGTCGCGACGCGCGACCTGACCTCGGACTCGGCTCCGCTGTGGCTGGTGGAGGGGTTCGCGGACTGGGTGGCGTTCCACGGACTGGGGTTGTCGCTTCGTCAGGCCGCGCCGCTGCTCACCTCTGACGTCTCGGCACTGCCCACCGACTTCGGCGGTCCTGGACGCGACCTGGCTTACCAGCAGGCGTACTCGATCATGGTCTACCTGGAGTCGCGGCTGGGGGAGCGGGGCGTCGTGGAGTTCTTCCTGCGGCACGCGTCGATGTCCGCTGTGGACTTGCAGAGAAGCCTTGCCCCGGTGGACGTCGCGGGCTGGCGTGAGTTCCTGCGATCGAGCATCGGATAGCGTTGGGTTCGTGCGCCGAACCTTGCTGGTGACCAACGACTTCCCGCCCCGCCCCGGTGGCATCCAGTCCTACCTGCACGCTTTGGCGACACGGCTGCCCGCGGAGTCCCTCGTCGTGTACGCGCCGAAGTGGAAGGGCGCGGAGGAGTTCGACGCGGCGCAGCCGTTCCCGGTGGTGCGGCATCCCACGTCCTTGATGCTGCCGACGCCGGACGTCCTCGCGCGCGCTCGCGACATCGCCCGCGCCGAGTCGTGTGAGGCCGCGTGGTTCGGTGCGGCGGCACCACTGGCGCTGCTGGCGCCTTCGCTCGGGTTGAGCCGCGCGGTGGCGTGCACGCACGGGCACGAGGTCGGATGGTCGATGCTGCCGGTGGCAAGGCAGGCGTTGCGGGCCATCGGGTCCGGTGTGGACGTTGTGACTTACGTCAGCCGCTACACCCGTTCCCGGTTCGCGTCGGCGTTCGGGCCGATGGCCGCGCTGGAACACCTTCCGTCCGGTGTGGACACCGAGCTGTACCGTCCGGATCCCGCCGCACGCGCCGAGATCCGCAGCCGGTACGGGCTGGGCGACCGGCCGGTGATCGTGTGCGTGTCGCGTCTGGTGCCGCGCAAGGGGCAGGACGTCCTCATCCGTGCGTTGCCGCTGATCCAGCGCTCGGTGCCGGACGCCGCCCTGCTGATCGTCGGCGGCGGACCGTACCGGGGGACGCTCGAGAAGATGGCGTCCGGTACCCGGACCGGTGATGTCGTGCTGACCGGCTCGGTGCCGTGGGAGGAACTGCCCGCGCACTACAACGTCGGTGACGTCTTCGCGATGCCCTGCCGCACCCGCGGCCGCGGCCTCGACGTCGAAGGGCTCGGCATCGTCTACCTGGAGGCCTCGGCGACCGGGCTGCCCGTGGTGGCTGGACGGTCCGGCGGCGCGCCGGAGACCGTGCTGAACGGCACCACCGGCAACGTCGTCGACGGCCGCGACGTCGAGGACGTCGCCTCCAAGGTCGCCGCGCTGCTGGCCGATCCCGAGATGGCGGCCAAGATGGGGCGTGCCGGACGGGAGTGGGTGAGCGACCACTGGCGGTGGGACCAGCTCGCGCACCGCCTCGAGGGCCTCATCGGCTGAGCGATATCCACCATGCGATATCCGATATATCAGCATTGGTGGCGCTGACCAGGCGGTATGCGATGTATTGGATATCGGTGCCGGATGGACTTCGTGGCGAGCGGCCGCTCGTCCCAGGCGGCATGACAACGTTGTCACCGGTAGCCGATATATGGCATACCGCTGGCTGATATATCGGATATCGGAAGCGGTCAGGCGAGTTCGCGCGCGCGGTTCTCCAAGGCGCGCAAGCCGAGTTCGGCACCGCGCCGCGCGGCCTGGTCGGCGGCGGACCGCGACTCGGAATCGCGTTCGAGATCCCGCCACACCACTGCCAGGTCGATCAACGCCCGGATCTCGCCGGAGGCGTAACCGATCCGCCGGGCCGTCGCCAAGGCCTGTTCGAACAGCTCCGCCGCGATGTCGAAGTCAAACAAAGATCGCCGGATCTCGCCGAGCGTGATCCGCACCGACGTCGCCACCTGCTGATCCCCGCCGTCGGCAACCAGCGACAGCGCCCGTGACGCCAGCGACAGGGCGACCTCGGTGTCGCCGGAGGCGAGCTCCAGAGCGGCGAGGTTCTCCAGGGCCTCGGCCTCACCGGCGGGGACGTTGCCGATCTCCAGGGCGCGTTCGAGGTGGGCGCGTGCCTCGGCGAACCGTCCCTGCAGGCGCAGGGCCATACCGAGGTAGGCGTGGCTGTCCGCGTTCGGCGCCAAAGCCAGGGCCTGCGAGAAGTGGTCGACGGCGTCGTCGATCTCGCCGAGCTCCACGGCGAGCTGGCCGAGGTTGTACAGGCCGGTGCTGACGCTGTCCGCCGAGGCCGAGCGCAGCATCTCCAGGCACCGGACCAGGGCGTCCCTCGCGGCTTCGAGCTCTCCCGAGCGGCGGTGCACGAGGCTGAGGTTGTTCAGCACGCTCGCTTCGGCGTCCTTGTCGCCCAGTCCCCGGTACAGCTCGATCGCGTGGTTGTGGTGCTCCACCGACAACGCGTACTCGCCGAGCCGCAGGTAGAGGGTGCCGAGGTTCGTGTGCATAGCGGCCTCGGCCGGCGGGTTCGCGGACGCCTGCGCGGCCTGCAGGCCGTGATGCGCCGTCGCGAGCCACTCGCCGACGTGCTGGCCGATCCACAGATAGCCGCGCAGCGCGTCGGCCAGCTGCCAGGCCATGGACGCGGGCCGTGCAGAGCCGCGTGCCGGATGGCGGCGGTCAGGTTCGGGCGCTCCGCGTCG
>NZ_VSRL01000406.1 GCF_012184385.1 Lentzea indica | reverse complement strand
GACGCCCTTGTCGGTGGCGCCACCGGTGCCCTGGCAGGCTCCCGCGATGCTTCCGGGAGGGTTCGGCTGCTTGTTGGGCTGCTGCGGGTTGTTCGCGCCCTTTGAAGTTGTCGATGTCCAGCAGCAGCAACCCGACCGCGCCGGGGCGGCGCGTGGCCGCGCGGTGGGCCAGGATGCCCAGAGCCTCGCGGTTGCCCAGGCCGGTCAGGGCGTCGATGTGCAGACGCTTGAACAGGTGGAGCGCGTAGGCGCTGGTGGCCAGGTAGCCCGCGGTGGCGGCGGCCGTGGTGGTGGCCAGGATGGTGTTGGTGGTACTCATGGGTGGCTCCTCGAAACCGTGGAAGCGGTAGGGAGAGTGGAGTTGCGGGGCGGGTGCTTGCCGGCGTCGCCCCGCAACGTCCGGCCCGATCAGAACGGCGGCTCGTCGGCGAACCCGGACCCGTTGGCGGGCGGTGCGCTGTTCCAGGCGTCCGCAGCCGGGGCTGCGGCACCGGCGGTTGTGCGGGTGACCTTGGTGACCTTCGCGGTGGCCCAGCGCACCGACGGCCCGGCTTCGGTGACGTCCAGTTCCAGCACGGTGCGCTTCTGGCCCTCGTGCTCGAACTGCCGCTGCCGCAGCGTTCCGGTGACCAGCACGCGGGCGCCCTTGCCGACGGAGTTGACGAGGTTTTCGGCGGGCTGGCGCCACAGGGTGCAGCGCAGGAACGTGGCGTCGCCGTCGATCCACTGCCCGGACTGCTGGTCGTAGCGGCGGTCGTTGGCCGCCACGGTGAAGTTCGCGACCGCGATGCCGGACTGCGTGAACCGCAGCTCGGGGTCGGCGGTCAGCGTTCCGGCGACGGTGACCTCGGGAAGACCGGCCATGATCTGTGCTCCTCTCGAACGGGTTTCAGCGGGTGACGTGGTGGATGCAGTGGTTGTCGAGCAGCCGTGCGGCCAGGTCGGTGATGCGGCCCCAGTGCGCGACTACGAGTCGATTCGCCTCGTTCTGCACGGCGCGGAAGGTCGGGCGCTGAGCGCGTGGGATGCGGGCCAGGCACTCGTGGACGATGTTGCGGTCGTAGGCGCCGCTGTCCTCGACGTCGTGCGGCCACGCCGACGCGAGCACGTCGTGTGCTTCGAGCCAGGCCCGGTTCCGCGGGGACGCCGGCCAGCAGTGTAATCGCGGCGGCGTGGTCGCCGTCCGGGGTCTCGGGAAAGGTCATATCGGTCCAGCCGCGCCACCGGGTCGGGCTGGCCTGCCAGATCCGCACCTTGGGCGCCGTGCCGCCACCGACCAGGGCGATCACGGCGTGCGCGGCCTCGTGATGCGCCAGGGTCTCGATCTCATAGACGGCCTGCTGAGCGACGGTGGTCATGGCAGTTCCCCTTTTGCTCAGGCGGTGAGGACGGCGAGGGCGAGCAGGGCGAGCCCGGCCAGCAGCAGGTGCACCGCGATGCGGATGCGGCGGTACTTGGCGACCACCGCGGCCGACAGCGCCGCGAGCATTTCGGCGCGGGCGACGAGCACGTCGGGGCCGGTGAGGTCGGCCAGCAGCTCGGCCGGATTGGTGCGGAACTGGGCCCAGCGGTAGAAGCCGTGCCCGGTGGCGCCCAGGAACATCGGGCGCAGCACCGCGAGCAACAGCACGATCGCGGCGGCGATGGGCAGCGCCGCGAGGTGGAGCAGGACGGTGGCCAGGGTGCCGGGGTGTGAGGCGATCAGGGCCAGCACGCCGGCCAGAGCGGCGCCGAACAGTCCGAGCAGGCCGGTGGCCTTGGTGTCGGTGCGGCGCAGTTCGTCGCGGACCTCGTTCTCCGCGGCCTTCAGCGTCTCGTCGTGGTGCTGGTCGATGGGAATCGCAACGAACTCCGTGCAAGCCATGACGTCCTCCGAAATGTCACTGTGCGTAACCGGTAGAAGGGTGTGGAAGGCCAGGCCGACGTGTCGTCAGCCTTTGTCAGAACACTGTTATGAATCGGGTTTCGCGCGCGCACGCGCACCCGCGCGCATTGGGCGGGCGTGCGGGCGCCTGACGTCAGATGACGTCCGCTGACGTCAGACGCCCGCTACATGTCACGCTGCGTCACGGGCGCGCGGGCGGTAGACGATGGCCTTGCCGTCGGTCCCGGCCTCCTCCAGCACCCCGTCGCGGGCCAGGCCCGCGAGCTCGCCGGACAGCCACTGGCGGGTGCGGCCGAACACGGTCTCGGGGTCGGGCAGGTCGCGGATGGTGATCTCGGTGCGGCCGTCGCGGGTGAGCTTGTCCACCGCGGCGCGCAGCCGCTGCCGGGCCTGCGCCCGCGTCGGCTGCCACCGGGCAGGACCATGTCCGGGTCGTCGTCGGGCAGCTCCGCGTCGGGGTCCAGGTCCTCCAGGTCGGGCTCCGGGTCGTCGGGCAGCGCGAGCAGGGTGCGGTCGTCCTCATCGGACAGAAAGCCGTTGTCCCAGTCGTCGGCCAACGCGGCCGTCACGCTGCTGGTGTGGGCGGTGATGGGCACGACGGTGCCTCCCTGCTGGCTGGTCGGCTTGGCAGGCAAGCCGAGGATCTTCGCGGTGGGCGCCCACAACTCCGGCCGGATGCCGGCGTGCGCGTCGATGACCTGCGCGCGTTCCTCGTCGGTGGCGGTGAAAGTGCGGCCAGGAATCGGAAGCCGGTCCTCGTCGATGCCGGGGCCTTCGACGTAGTTGCAGCCCACCCTGCGGTTCTGCCACTTGTCCGGCCGGGCACCGGCGTCGATGACCTGCTCGGACAGCGTGAACGCCGCGTCGTCGATGTCCTTGACGCCGAAGCACCACACGCCGTCGATCTGGGAGCGCACGTCGGTGCTCATCTGCCGGAAGCTGGCCTTCTGCAACGAGAACACCACCGAGATCCCGGCTGAGCGGCACTCCTGGGCGATACGGGTCATGGTGGCCGCGTCCTCCAGCACGCGGGTGGACTCCTCCACCCAGATCACCAGGTACGGCATCCCGTGCCTCTCGAACACCTCCGGGGTCCACTCGTCGAAACCCCAGCGCCCCAACGAGGTCGCGCGGTCGGTGATGACGTCCGGGACGCGGGACATGACCTGCTGGCACTGCTTGTGACCGATGACGACGCTGGTGGAGTCACCGAGGAACGCCACGCTCTGCTCCCCCTTGGACGGGTCGAGCACGATCAGGTTGTTGTCGCGGCGGGTGAGCATCTCGGTCCAGCAGTTCTTCGCGCCGCCGGTCTTGCCGGAGCCCTTCATGCCCTGCACGATCCACGTGGCGGCCTGGCGCTGCGTGGCCTTGTCGCCGGGGAAGAACATCCGCTGCAGCTCGTTGTCCTCGTACACACCGGGCACGATCGGCTCCGCGATCGACCCGCCCGGCGCGGACGGCCCGCGCCACGGTTGCGGGTGGCGCAGCACGTCCACCGGCACGATCGTCATCGTCGCCTGCGAGGTGTCGTCCGGGTCGCCGACGACGCGGACGGAGCCCTTGGGCAGCCGCAACGCCGATGCGATCTTGTCGACCGCGCCCTGCACCTCCTCCACCGAGACCTCACCCGGCGGCAGCGCCAGCGGCGCGGTGACCTTGTTCGGCGCGACGTCGATCGCTTTGGCCTGCACCCCGGCAAGCTTGACCTTCTCGAACAGCGCCCCTGCGCCGCCGCTCTCCTCGCCACCGCGCAGCGCCCGGCGGATGTTCCACGACAACGCCAGCGTGGCACCGCCGAACAGCCAGATCCCGACCAGCGGCTGGCGCCACGGCGCGGTAATCGCACAGGTCACCAGCCATCCCGTCAGAATCGCGACCGTGATCGTGGCGTGTACGCGCGTGATGCCGGAGCGGGTGCCTGCGGCCTTGTAGGCCACGCCTGCCAGCACCGTTCCCGCCAGCGCGAGTACTGGCGTGATCCACGGCAGGTGCGGCGAATCGGCCAACATGAGGTGCGTCAGCGCGCCGGCGGGCCACGCGATCAGCATCGCCGCCCACTGCCCGCCGTACGGGGCGACCTTGCTGCCCCAGTAGTTGCGTGGCTGGTAGTAGCCAGCCTCCGAGCCGGTGCCCGCGAGGTCACCGCGGCTGCTGCGCTTGCCCATCTCCCGTTCTCCTTTCTGCGATTTCCTCGCGGTACCAACAACTTCCGGCCAGGTCAGCCGTCGAACTTGAACGCCGGGCGCTTCTTGCCCGACGCGGCCTCCAGCTCCGCGATGAAGTGCTTGCGGAAGCTCATGTACGTCTTGCGCAGCGAGGTCACCGCGACCTCCACCGCGTCGGCGGAGCGGTGCATGTGGCTGGCCACGAACTTGGCCCGCACCCGCGAGTCCAGCCCGCCCATGGACGGGTTCGCCGACGGCACGTACCGCAGCACGGCCTCCATCTCCTCCGCGGCGATGTGCAGCTCGTTGTACAGCGGGCGGATCAGCTTCGCGCCGCGGTCGCAGTAGTCACGGATCTGGCTGGTGGAGAAGAACTCCGGGTCGCCGAAAGACAGTTCTCCGCTCATCACGCACCCCTCACTGGTCCTGTGTGGACGATGTGGCTGGCGTCGTTGGCCTGCCGGGCACGGCACCCGCACGCCGGGGGTAACGCGGGTGCCGCACCCCGCCGGTCACGCCGCCCGGTCGCGCTCGGCCAACACGGCGTCGTAGACGGCCTTGCGGCGCTTGCCTCCGACCGACAACCCGGCCGTGCGAAGGGCTTCCAGCAGTGCGTCGCGGGAGAGCCGGTCGCCCAGCTCGGTCGCGGCCTGCCGGGCGGCGGGCATCAGGTCGGTGATGTCCACGCCGTCGATCACCACCGGTTCCGCCGCAGCGGTCTCGGTCGTCTTCTGCTCGCCGCGACCGGCTGACCGCAGCCGCCGAAGTCGAAGCGACCGAACTGGCAACGGGGCGTCGTTGTCGTTCGCGGTGTTGCCGCTGGTCGGTCGCGACCCGGTCGTGTCGGTCGCCCGCTGCCGACGCGTCTGCGGCCCGAAGAACAGCGCGGCTGCACCGGTCACCTGTTCTGCCTCGCGGATGACCGCATCGGCCGCGCGCCGACGTTCCTCGTCGGTCGCTTTGATCCGGGCGGCCACGACCCGGCCGAACCGGCGCCGTGCGCGCCACCCGAGTGCCTTGTTCGCGGCCTTGCGGGCGCGGTG
>NZ_VSRL01000405.1 GCF_012184385.1 Lentzea indica | reverse complement strand
GGGGGCCTGGGGCCCCCGTGCGGACCAGGCCTGGCTCGACGGGACGGCTCGTCCGGCGCTGCCCGCCGACCGGGCCGGATGAGTTCTGGCCAACCCCGTGCGAGACGGCACCCGAGATCGACGCCGTCCTCGCCGCCCAGCAGCAACCGGCAGGGAGCACGGCCACCGGAGCGCAGCAGCACCAGGAGGGGATGTCCACCTTCGACCTGCTCCGCCGGCTTGCGGCGGACCGCGTCGAACTGCCGCTCGAGACCGTCCACGCGGACACGCACCCGCTGGACGACCTGCACCTGAGTTCGATCACGGTCGGCCAGATCGTCAACGAGGTCACCCGAGAGCTGGGCAGGCCCGCCCTGAGCGCGACGTCCAACTTCGCCACGGTCAGCCTGGGCGAGCTCGCCGACATGATCGACGGGCTCGCGTCGACCGCCCTGAACACCGATGCCGAACCCGGTGAGGTCCCCGGCGTGGCGGCCTGGGTGCGGGCGTTCTCCGTCGAGCACGTCAGGCAACCGGTCCCCGCGCCCGCCGGGGACGTCGATCCCGGTGAGTGGACCGTGTACGCGCCAGAAGGCCATCCGCTGGCCGAACCGCTGAAGGCCGCGCTCGCGCAGATCGGCAGCGGTGTCCTGCTGTGCCTGGGCGAGGACGCCGAAGACCACGTCCCGTTGATGCTCGCCGCGGCCCAGGCCGCGACGACGTCCGCCCGGTTCGTAGTCGTCCACCACCGGCTGGGCGCGGCCGGCCTCGCGCGCACCTTCTACCTGGAGACGCCCGCGGTCCCGACGACCGTCGTTGACCTGGGCGGCGTCGACTCGGCAGCTCCCGGTGGGGCGGTTGCGCGGGTGGTCGCGGAAGTCCGGGCCAACCAGGGTTATGCGGAGATCCGGTACGACGGGGAAGACCGGACCGCACCCGTGCTCCGGGCCGTGACCCCCAGCGGCGACGCGCAACCCCTGACCCGAGACGACGTCCTGCTCGTCACCGGTGGTGGCAAGGGAATCACCGCGGAGTGCGCCCTGGCCATGGCCCAGGACTCCGGCGCCCGGCTGGCCCTGATCGGTCGTGGAGACCCGGCCGAGGACACCGAGCTGGCGGCCAACCTGTCCCGAATGGACGCGGCCGGTGTGCAGGTGCGGTACGAACGGGCCGACGTGACCTCGTCCGAACAGGTCAGGACCGCCGTGGAGAAGCTCACGGCCGAACTGGGCACGGTCACGGCTGTGCTGCACGGCGCGGGTCACAACGAACCGGCAGCGCTGACCAGCCTCACGCCGGACGCGTTCGGACAGGCCCTCGCACCGAAGATCACCGGGCTGCGGAACGTGCTCGCCGCGGTCGACCCGGACCAGATCAGGCTGCTCGTCACCTTCGGCAGCATCATCGGCCGCGCCGGACTGCGCGGTGAGGCGCACTACGCCACCGCCAACGACTGGATGACCGAGCTGACCGTGCAGTTCCAGCGCGAGCACCCCAGCGCGCGGGCGTTGGCGCTGGAGTGGTCGGTGTGGTCGGCGCCGGCATGGGGGAACGGCTCGGCGTGGTCGAGGCGCTCGTGCGCGACGGCATCACGCCGATCTCGGTGGAGAACGGGATCGCCCTGCTCCGGCAGGTGCTCGCGGACCCGTCCGCCGGCCCGGTGCTGGTGGTCAGCGGCCGTGCGGCCGGTCTGCCGACACTGCCGCTGGAACGCCGTGAGCTGCCGCTGCTCAGGTTCGTCGACCGGGTGCGGGCGCACTACCCCGGGATCGAGCTGGTGACCGAGGCCGACCTGTCCTCCGGTGCCGACCCGTACCTCGACGACCACCTGCTCGACGGCGACCTGCTGTTCCCCGCCGTGCTCGGGATGGAGGCGATGACCCAGGTCGCCTTCGCCCTCACCGGCCACGACGGCCCGCCGCTGCTGGAGAACGTCGAGTTCCTGCGGCCGATCGTGGTGCGGCCGGGCGACTCGACCACGATCAGGATGGCCGCGCTGCAGACCGGACCGGGCGTGGTGGACGTGGTGATCCGGAGCGAGGAGACCGGGTTCGGCGCCGACCACTTCCGGGCGCGGGTGCGCACGCCCCGGCCACCCGTGGCCGACGTGGACGGCACGGCCGAGCACCCGATCATGACGGTCGATCCCGGGAGCGAGCTGTACGGCGGATTTCTGTTTCAGGGCAAGCGGTTCCAGCAGCTGCTCGGGTACCGCCTGGTGCGTGCCCGGCGCGCGGTCGCCGAGCTGGGCACGCGGTCGCACGCGTCCTGGTTCGCCACTTTCCTGCCGCAGCAACAACTCCTGGCCGACCCCGGTACACGGGACGCGGCCATGCACGCGATCCAGTGCTGTGTTCCCGACGCCACGCTGCTGCCGCAGAGCGTCGAGAAGCTCTACCTGTCGTCCACGCCGGACGACGAGTACGTCGTGATGGACGCGCGGGAACGGCAGCAGGACGGGGACAGCTACGTGTACGACGTGTCCCTGTCCACTCCGGACGGCCGGCTGGTCGAGAGGTGGGAAGGCCTGACACTGCGGGCGGTCCGCCAGCGCCAGGGCGCCGGACCGTGGGTGCCGGCCCTGCTCGGCCCCTGCCTCGAGCGGTCGCTGGAACGTGTTCTCGGTGGCAGGCGCGCGGTCGTCGTCGAGCCAGGACCGGCTCCGGACCGGCGCACCCACACCAGGGTCGCGCTGTCCCGGGCGCTCGAACGAGACGTGGAGGTGTGCTACCGGCCGGACGGCAAACCCGAGGTCGGCGGCGCCACGGTGTCCGCGTCACACGGTGCGGGCCTGACCCTGGCCGTGGCCGTGCCCGGCACGGCGACCCTCACCTGCGACGTCGAGACCGCGGTCCGGCGGGAAGGCTGGGCCGATCTGCTGGGCCACCACCAGATCGCACTCCGCGACCTGCTCGCGTCCACTGAGGACGAACACGTCGCAGGGGCGCGCGTGTGGTCCGCCCTGGAGTGCGTCCGCAAGGCCGGCGGCACCGGCCAGGCGCTGGCCCTGGAGCGCAGGGACTCCGACGGCTGGGTGGTGCTGTCGGCCGGTGACGCCCGGATCGCCACCTGGGTCACGACCGTCGAAGACCGAGCAGACCCGGTCGTGTTCGCCGTGCTCGTCGGAAAGGAGGGGTGACCGTGCCGGACCACTACGAGATCCGCCACGTCGTCGGCTTCGAGGAGACCAACCTCGTCGGCAACGTCTACTACGTGAACTACCTGCGGTGGCAGGGGCGGTGCCGGGAGCTGTTCCTCAAGGAACGGGCGCCGTCCGTCCTGGCCGAGCTGCGGGACGATCTGAAGCTCTTCACGCTCAAGGTGGAGTGCGAGTTCTTCGCCGAGATCACGGCGTTCGACGAGTTGTCGATCCGCATGCGCCTGGAGGAGCTGACCCAGACCCAGATCCAGTTCAGCTTCGACTACGTGCAGCTCCGCGACGGCCTGGAAACCCTGGTGGCGCGCGGACGTCAGCGCATCGCGTGCATGCGCGGCCCGAACACCAACACGGTGCCCACGCGCGTGCCAGAAGGGCTTCGCGCCGCCCTTGCGCCGTACAGCCGAACCCCGGTGATGGAGGCGTAGTGACCGAGAACGGGCAAGTGGTCCTCGAGGTGACACTCCGCGAGGCGATGGCGCGATTCGCCACCGGCGTCACCGTGCTGACCGCGTCTGGTGAACGGTGCCACGGCATGACCGCCAACGCGTTCACGTCGGTGTCGCTGGAGCCACCGCTCGTGTTGTGCTGCGTCGCGCGAACCGCGCGGATGCACGCGGCCATAACGACGGCGCGCTGCTTCGGCATCTCGGTGCTGGGTGCCGACCAGGACGAGCTGGCGAGGTACTTCGCCGACCGGCGGCGTCCCGGCGGCGCGGCCCAGTTCGACGTGGTCGACTGGACACCGGGTCCGCACACCGCGGCGCCGCTGTTGTCCGGTGCACTGGCGTGGCTGGAGTGCGAGCTGACCGCGTCCTACGAGGGCGGTGATCATTCGATCTTCCTCGGCCGGGTGCTCAGCGCCCGTCGCGGTGCGGGCACGCGGGCACTGGTTTTCTACGGCGGTGCGTACCAGCCCAGCGCGGGAGGCTGACCGATGTTGGTGTGCATGACCGGAGGTACCGGGTTCCTCGGCGCCCACACCGTGGCGGCGGCGGTCCGCGCGGGTCACCGGGTCCGGTTGCTCGTCCGCGACGAATCCGCGGTCGAGCCCGCGCTCGCACCGTTCGGTGTGGACGTCGACGTGGTCGTGGGTGACGTGACCGACCCGTTCGCGGTGACCCGTGCCGTGCGCGGTGCCGATGCCGTCGTCCACATGGCCGCCCTGTACTCGTTCGACAGCAGGGACCGCGCGAACATGCAGCGCGTCAACGAAGGTGGCACGGCCGTCGTGCTCGAGACGGCCCGTCGGCACGCCGGATCGATCGTCCACGTGTCCTCGATCTTCGCCCTCGACGTGGAACATGATCGGGTGCTCCGGGCGGATTCGCCGGTAGCGCGGGCGAAGGAGCCGTACCTGGCGAGCAAGGCCGCGGCCGAGGTGATCGCCCGCGAGCACCAGGAGGCGGGCGCGCCCGTCGTGATCACGTACCCGTCCGCCCTGATCGGCCCGCACGACTCCAGGCTCGGTGACCAGAACGCGCGCCTGCGCAACGTCCTGCGCGGTCTCATGCCGATCTGGCCGACCGGTGGGTTTCCGGTCGGCGACGTCCGGGACACCGCCACTCTGCACGCCCGCCTGCTCGATCCGGTACCGGGCAACCGGTACTTCGGGCCGGGGCGCTATCTGTCCACACGCGACTTCGTCCGCACCCTGCGCGCGATCACCGGCCGCCGGCTGCCCGCCGTGTTCCTGCCGGCCACCTCGATGCTGCCCGTGGGCCTGCTAGTGGGGCTGGTCCAGCGGGTCTGGCCGTGGCACATCCCAGCGGAGTACGGCGCCATCTACACCTGTTCGAGACGGGTGCGGGTGGACGAGAACGCGGACACCAACGGCGTCAAGGCCCGTCCGGTCGAGGAAACCGTGCGGGACACCGTGTCGTGGATGCGGGACGCGGGCTGGCTGACCGCGCGGCAGAGCGTGGCGGTCGCGTGATGAACGTCGACTTCGTGCCCGTGCCGCAGCCAGCCAGGACCAACGGTCACGCCCGGCCGATGGCCGACCTCCGCGCGGACCGCGACGAGGTGCGCGCGAGGATCACCGCCGGCAACCGGACCGCCAG
>NZ_VSRL01000404.1 GCF_012184385.1 Lentzea indica | reverse complement strand
CGACCATCCCCGCCGCGACCTACGGGACCTCGGACGTTCCCACGATCGTCGTGCCGAACCTGCTGCTCGTGCGCGAGGACTTCGCGGCCAACAACGCGTGCGCGGTGACGAAGCTGATCTTCGACAAGAAGGCTGACCTGGAGAAGGTGCACCCGGCCGTGAAGGACATCGACAGGGCCAAGGCTTCGGTCACCGAGCCCGTCCCGCTGCACCCAGGGGCGAAGCAGGCACTCGGCTGAACTAGGCTCGGGCATCGTGCGCGTCCTGGTCATCGGGTCTGGAGCCCGTGAGCATGCCCTTGTCCTCGCGTTGTCGCGCGACCCGCAGCTGACTGCTTTGGCGTGCGCGCCTGGCAACGCAGGCATCGCGGGACACGCCGAGATCTGCGGCGTGGACGTCGCCGACGCCTCGGCGGTCGCCACCCTCGCGAAGGAGTGGAAGGCCGACCTCGTGGTCATCGGCCCCGAACAACCGCTGGTCGTCGGGGCCGCTGACGCGGTCCGTGCCTTGGGCATCCCGTGCTTCGGGCCGTCCAAGGCGGCGGCTCGAATCGAGGGGTCCAAGGCGTTCGCGAAGGACGTCATGAACGCGGCGGGCGTCCCCACCGCCCACAGCGAGGTCGTGGACAACCCGGCCCGCCTGGACGCCGCTCTCGGGCGCTTCGGACCGACGTGGGTGGTGAAGGACGACGGTCTCGCCGCAGGCAAGGGCGTCGTGGTCACCTCCGATCTGGCCGCCGCTCGTGCGCACGCGATGACGTTGCTCGACGGCGGGCACCCGGTGCTGCTGGAGTCCTTCCTGGACGGTCCGGAGGTGTCGCTGTTCTGCGTCACCGACGGTGTCTCGGTCGTGCCCCTGATCCCGGCGCAGGACTTCAAGCGCGTCGGTGACGGAGACCACGGTCCGAACACCGGTGGCATGGGCGCCTACGCGCCGTTGCCGTGGGCGCCTGAAGGCCTGGTCTCCGAGATCGTTTCGCGGTGCGTGCAGCCCGTGGTCGACGAGCTGCGCGCTCGGGAGACGCCGTTCGTCGGCCTGCTGTACGCGGGCCTGGCCCTGACGTCGACCGGTGTGCAGGTGATCGAGTTCAACTGCCGGTTCGGTGACCCGGAGACCCAGTCGGTTCTCGCTCTGCTGAAGTCCCCGATCTCTTCGCTGTTCCTCGCGGCTGCTTCTGGTGAGCTGGCCGATCTGCCTGCTCTGGAGTGGGAGAACGGCTACGCCGTGACCGTCGTCGTGGCCGCGGAGGGCTACCCAGGTCGTCCGCGCACCGGTGACGTGATCACCGGCTCCGAGGCGGAGGGCGTGCTGCACGCGGGCACGCGCCGCCGCGAGGACGGCGCCGTGGTGTCGGCCGGTGGACGTGTGCTGTCGGTCGTGGGCACCGGCAAGTCCCTGTCCAAGGCTCGTGAGCGCGCCTACAAGAGGATCGCGGACATCCATCTCACCGGCTCGCACCACCGTTCGGACATCGCTCTGAAGGCGGTCGAGGGCAAGATCACGGTGCCGTGAGCCTGCTCGGGTGCCTGTTGGGCGGGGCCGTCGGTGACGGCCTCGGCGCGCCGATCGAGTTCTCATCGATCGACGTGATCCGGCGCCAGTACGGTCCTTCCGGCGTTGTGGACCTGCCACAGCTGGAGATCACCGACGACACCCAGATGGTGCTGTTCACGTTGGAGGGCCTGCTGCTCGCGCGGCAGCACGGCATCGACCCGGTTGTTGCCGTGCGCGCCGCCTACGGCCGTTGGCTGCACACCCAGGGCGGTCCTCCGGTCGCTGATGACGGCTGGCTGATGGCGGACCAGCGCCTGCACTCACGGCGGGCGCCGGGCCACACCTGCATCACCGCGTTGAAGCACAACGAAAAGAACGACTCGAAGGGCTGCGGCGGCGTGATGCGCGCCGCCCCCGTCGCCGTGTGGTCCCGCGACGTGCGCGAGGTCTTCACCCTGGCGGCGGAGACGGCGCGACTGACGCACCACCACCCAGCGGCTACCTGTCCGCAGGTGTCCTGGCGGTGATCGTGCAGGCCCTGCTGGGCGGCACGGACCTGCTGTCGGCCATCGCCGTGTCGCGTGCCGAACTGGTCCGCTGGGAAGGCCACGAGGAGCAAACCTCGTTGCTGGACAAGGTCGTAGGACTCGGCCCGCTGACCCCTGAAGAGATCGAGTCCGAACTCGGCGGCGGCTGGGTGGGCGAAGAAGCCCTGGCCATCGGCCTGCACGCTGCTCTGGTGGCGCCGGACTTCGCCAGCGCTGTTCGTGTCGCGGTGAACCACTCCGGCGACTCGGACTCAACGGGCTCGATCTGCGGCAACGTCCTGGGCGCCCGCGACGGCGTTGCCGTGATTCCTGGTGACTGGCTTTCCGTTCTCGAACTGCGAGACGTGATCGAACGCCTGGCCCTCAGCTGGTGACGGGAATCCACAACTCGGCCGTGGCCGTGTCACCGTTGATCTGCGTCTGCAACATCGACGGTCCTTCGACGCTCTGGTAGCTGTTCGACGGGAACCACTGCGTGTAGACGTCCCGCCACATGTACTGAATCGTCTCCGGATACGGCCCCTCAGCCCTGAACACAGCCCACGTGTTCTTGGGCACCGTCATGGCCTCCATGTCACTCGGCGGCTCCTGGCTGGTCACCACCCCGTGGAAGTAGTCGAGGTGATCACCCTCCTCGACCCCTTCCTGGTTGAAGGTCAGCGCGAGGAGGCCTTCCGGCTCGCCGTTGCTCATGCTCTTCATCCGCTCCAACGCCGGCATGCCGATGCCCTTGATGAACTCGACGATCGCGGGGTTCATCCCCAGGTGCACCAACGGCACCCGCGTCCCCCTGCCGACGACCTGGAACGCCTCTTTCTCGACGATCCGGTACTCCATGCTCGTACTCCCCTCGACAACCAGCTTGAACGTGAGAATCTGCTGCGACTGCAACGCTTTCCTCCGGGTTCGCGCCTCCTGCGGCCCGATCCCGTGCATGGCCTTGAACGCCCGCGCGAAAGCCTCGTTGGACCCGTAACCCCACCTGACAGCGATGTCGAGGAGCGAGTCCTGTCCACTGAGGACTTCGCCGGCGG
Organism: Lentzea indica; assembly: GCF_012184385.1. Taxonomy (GTDB): domain Bacteria; phylum Actinomycetota; class Actinomycetes; order Mycobacteriales; family Pseudonocardiaceae; genus Lentzea; species Lentzea indica. The sequence goes on along the minus strand of NZ_VSRL01000404.1, from coordinate 2,126 downwards.
CCTTCGTGAGCCTCCTGCGCCTGATGTACTCGCTGAGCGGAATCCCGGCGAGCGCACTGAAGAGCCTGCGCAGGTGGTACTCACTGGTGCCCGCGATCCGCGCGAGCCGCTTGACGTCGACCTCGCGGTCGAGATCGTCTTCGATGCGGGCCATGGCTTCGTTGAGTCGTTCCAGCACGTCGCCAACGCTATGGGGTGCTGTGGGCTCCTACCCGACTTCCTGTGCCCGATCCGATCGCCCTGCGCTCGTGGTCACGCCGCCGTCGTCTGGGGAACTCAGAGTGACGTGGAACCAACGAGGGGTGGTCTTCGTCCAACCACAGGTACGTCTTACGCGGGCGTTGGTAACCTGCGAAGCGGGACCGAACCGTTACCAACCGTACGGGGGTAGGACGTCGTGACACAGGAGAACGCGGGGGCGGATGCCGTTCTCGGTGCCGCTGCGGGGCTGGCGGGGGGCGCGGTCGCAGGGGCGGTCGCAACGTTCAAGGCCGCGTCGTCGCTCATGGACAGAATCTCGTCGGGACCGTCGACTCAGCAGTTCCACGTCGACAAGGACACCGTCCTGAAGGCCGGCAAGGTCATCCATGACCAGTGGATGCTGCTGGACAAGGAGTACATGGACAAGGCGGATCTGCTGCGGATCAAGACTGTGGGCGGTGACAAGGTCACCACGGATGTCGTTGAGGCTTGGAACGACCGGCTCGCATTCCATGAAGACTCGTACTCGAATCGAATCGCGGCGTACATCGAGGCATTGAAGAGTCTCTCCGACCAGCTGAAGGCGTCCGCCCAGCAGTACGGTTTCACCGACGAAGAGATCACCGCGACGTTCAGGCCGAAAGCGTGATGATGCGTTTCTCCAAACTAGCGACCGTGCTGATCTGCGCGGCGGCCGTCTCAGCCTGCACGATCGGCGGGGAGAAGGGGAACCCCACCACCGCGCCGCCGACAGCTTCATCCGGAAGCGATTCCGCGGGTAGCCTGCCCGCGCGTCCATCGAGCCTGAAGGTCGATTCCGTGGACGCGTGCAAGCTGCTCACGGCGGACCACATGAAGCAGATCGGCGTGGAAGTCGCCACGCCCAGGCAAATGGACCTCGTGATAGGTCAGAAATCGCCGGGCTGCCGGTACTCGGGCGTCGGCGGTTTTGGCTACACAGTCGGCACGGTGACGCACAATGGCGTGTCGTATTGGATTGAAGGTTCGGGAAACACTGACGGCAAAGTCATCAAGGTCGCAGATTTCGGCGCTGTCGAGATCACGCTGAAGGGCGGCACCGGCTTTGACTGTTCCGTGGCGATCGACGTTGCTGACGGTCAACAGCTGATGGTCAGCTACATTCCGACCACGACGACCGAAAAGAACAAGGATCAGTCCGTCTTGTGCGGGAACGCTGAAAAGGCCGCCGGGTTCGCGCTCGCGACGCTGAAGACATTGAAGTAGTGAGGGGGAGCCATGTCAGGTTATCGGCAGCTCACTGACTGGAACTTCGACGGTTGGTCCAACGCGGATCTCGCCAACGAGGTCCAGAAGCTCTCGGGTACCACGATGGCTTCTAGGTTCAGCGAGGCGTCCGAGGCGCTGCGCTCGCTGGCCAACACCCTGGAATCCGTCGACAAGACGATCCGGGACCAGCTGAAGGAACTCAAGATCGAGTGGGGCGGCGCGGCCGGCGAGAAGAGCCATGAGAAGACCGACGTGGTCGCCGAGGGTATCGACGACGCCAGCCAGACGTCGGGGCAGAACTCCCAGGCGATGACGCAGCAGGGCGAGAGCACCAGCAGCGCCCGTCACAGCACGCCCAACTCCCAGGATCTCCGCGGCGACACCGAGAAGAACTTCGGGGACAAGGTCGTCGGCCTCGTCGGCATCGAGACCGACCACGCCGCAGAGGTCGAGGCCACCAACAGGGCGCGTCAGCAGGCGATCGACGCCCTGAACGGCTACACCTCGAACAGTCAGGGCGCGTTGGACGGCTTCCGCGCCCCGAACCAGGCCCCCGACATCGTGGTCACCAGTGGTGCCGTGGCCACGCCCGTTGGACAGCCCGTCGGCCAGCCCCAGGTAGGCCCGCCCGGCATCACAGGCGGCCCCGGCTTCACCGGCTCGCCCGGCAGCCCCGG
>NZ_VSRL01000403.1 GCF_012184385.1 Lentzea indica | reverse complement strand
GGCACGGGTCATCCCTGATCGAGCAGGCGGGCGCAGCGGATCAGGCCCAGGTGGGAGTAGGCCTGCGGGTGGTTGCCCAGTGACCGTTCCGCGACGGGGTCGTACTCCTCCGGCAGCAGCCCCGTCGGCCCAGTCAGCCTGACGAAGCTCTCGAACAGCTCCTCGGCGTCCGCGCGGCGGCCAACCTTCAGGTAGGCCTCGATCAGCCACGCCGTGCACAGGTGGAAGCCGCCCTCGTCGCCGGGAAGACCATCGTTGCGCAGGTAGCGGTAGACGGTCGGCCCGCTGCGCAGAACCTCCTCGACCGCGACGACCGTGGAGCGGAAGCGTTCGTCGTCGGGGTCCAGCAGGCCGGACAGGCCCACGTGCAGGGAGGCGGCGTCCAGGTCGGTGCCGTCGTAGGCGGTGGTGAAGGCGCCGACGCCGGGGTTCCAGCCGTGGTCGAGCACGTCGGCGGCGATGGTGTCGCGCAACGAGAGCCAGCCGGGGTCGGCCGAACGGCCGAAGCGGGTGGCCAGAGCGATGGCGCGATCGAGCGTCTGCCAGCACATCACGCGTGAGTAGACGCGGTGGCGCGGCACGTGCCGTTCCTCCCAGATGCCGTGGTCAGGCGCGTTCCAGCGACACGTCACGGCGCGGACCATCGCCGTGACGACGTCCCAGTCGCGGTCGGCCAGGGTGCCGCGGGCCAGCGCCAGGTCGTGGACGAGATCGGTGATCGGGCCGAAGACGTCGAGCTGGACCTGGTGGTCGGCGAGGTTGCCGACGCGGACGGGGCCGGAGCCCGCGTAGCCGGGGAGGCTGTCGATCACCAGTTCCGGGCCGAGGGCCGTGCCGTGCACCGTGTAGAGGGGGTTCAGGTGTTCCGGGCCCGGGATCGTGGCGAGCACGCCGTGCAGCCAGCCGAGAAAGGCCTCTGCCTCCTGCGTCGATCCCAGTGACACCAAGGCCTGCACGGTGAGGGCGGCGTCGCGCAGCCAGCAGTAGCGGTAGTCCCAGTTGCGGACACCGCCGATCTGCTCGGGCAGCGAGGTCGTGGCGGCGGCGAGCACGGCGCCGGTGTCGCGGTGGCACAGGGCGCGCAACGTGAGGGCGGATCTTCGGACCAGATCGCGCTGGGTCGCGGGCAGTCGCAACGCCTCCACCCAGCCGAACCAGTCCTCTTCGGACGGTCGGGCGCCCCAGCGCAGTTCGAGGACGGCGGGCGGGGCGATCACCGCAGTGGCCGTGCCGTCCTCGATCTGCCATTCCACGCCAGGGGAACACAGCTCGATCGGCGTGCCTGCCACCCGGAGACCGTCGGTGGTTCGTTCGAGCCGCACGGCCGCCTGACCGAAGTCCGGGCGTGGCGCGAACTCCACGAACGCAGGAACTCGGCCCTCGACAGAACGCACGAGACCGCCAGCGAGCCGGTCGGTGACCTGCAAACCCGTCCAGCGGGTCTGCACGGTCATGGTGCCGGATACGTACCGTTGGCCCAGCGGCAGCTGGTCCTTTTGCGGCCTGACCGAGAAATGACCGTCACCGCCGAGGAGTTTGGCGAACAGCGCCGGGGAGTCCGGTGCGGGGTGGCACAGCCACGTCACGTCCGCGTCCGGCGTGACCAGGGCGAGGGCGCGCCGGTCGGAGAGCAGGCTGTGCCGTTCGATCGGCACGGCCGTGCGTATCGGCGCCAGTTGGGTCAGGAAGTCCGTCACGGCAGGCAACGTAAGTACGCACCAGGGCCATCGGACCTGTGTTGGTCAAGACTTAGGCCCGTCCTAAACCTCTTTTATTACATCAGTTTCGTATGCGTGGATTGTTCGCGTTGAGTCATCTCGATAGGGTCCGCGTATCGGTACTGGGCATGACGTAAGGCGGCATTCTTGATCGGGCAGCGTGGACGACCGCCGTCGGACGCCGACCTGATCGATGCCGTCCGCGACGGCAAGGTCGAGGCCTACGGCAAGCTCTACGAGCGCCACGTGCGGTCCGCCACGATCCTCGCGCTGCAGCTGTCCACGTCCTCCGCCGACGCCGACGACCTCGTGGCGGACGCGTTCGCCAAGGTCCTCGCCGCCCTGCGCACCGGTGGTGGTCCTGGCGCGGCGTTCCGGCCGTACCTGCTCACCGCTGTGCGCCACGCGGCCTACGACAGGACCCGCAAGGAAAAGCGGCTGGAGCTGGCCGGGAACGTCGAGGAGGTTCCCGGCGCCACCAAGGTGACCAGTGTGCCGTTCCGCGACAAGGCGGTGGAGGATCTCGACCAGGCGCTGGCCGCCACGGCGTTCGCGTCGCTGCCGGAACGGTGGCAGACCGTGTTGTGGCACACCGCGATCGAGGGTCAGTCACCCGGCGAGATCGCGCCGCTGCTCGGACTGACCGCGAACGGCGTCTCCGCCATGGCGTTCCGCGCCCGCGAAGGCCTGCGCAAGGCGTTCCTGCAGGCGCACGTGGCCCAGGAGCCCGCGGAACGGTGCCGTGCGACCGTGACCAAACTCGGTGCCTGGACGCGCGGCGGGCTCAAGGGGCGCGAGGCCGTCCAGCTCGACGCGCACATGGACGACTGCGCCGAATGCCGCGCGCTCGCCAGCGAACTGGCCGACGTCAACGGTGCGTTGCGCGGCCTCATCGCACCGATCGTGCTCGGCACGGGCACGGCCGGCTACCTGGCCGCGGCCGCGACCAAGGGTGCGGCCGTCACCATCAGCGCTACCTCGTGGTTCGGCGTGGCCGCCTCGGCCGCCGCCGTCGTGGTCGTCGCCGCGTCGGGTGTCGTCAGCACCGACAACCCGTCCACATCCCCCGGTGCCGCTCCCGTGATCACGTCGAGCACCTCGGTCGGGGCCGCGTCGACCGGTTCCCCGTCCAACGTTGTCCCGACGTCCGGCAGCGCGCCGACGGGCAGTTCCGCCGGGTCCGCGCCGGGCAGGTCGAGCGCGGTCAACGAACCGGCGACCACCACGTTCACTCCCGCCGGGGACAGCGAGTTCTCCTCGTCGGCGCCCAGCACCATCGCCATGACCACCGAGGGCCCGCCCCACGAGATGAACATCAGCATCACCAACACCGGCTCGGCGCCGACGACGTTGCCAACGTTGACGTTGACCATGCCCGACAAGATCAAGACGGTCGGACCTGGCAAGATGTCCGCCGGGTTCGTCGGCTGCCCTGCGGGCAAGGGCACCGTCACCTGCGAGGGCGGGGAGACGATGGAGCCGGGCGAGACGATCACGTTCAGGGCGCGCCTGCAGGCCGGGAACAAGGCGGGGGACGGCGTCATCACCGGTACCGCGGGGCCGGTGCAGGTGAGCATCACCGTCACGATCGCGTAGCCGGCCGGTCCTGTTTGGACTGCGAGACCGGCGGGAACGACGCACCATGAGCGGGTGGAAGAGCTCACGGCGGCGCTCACCGAGCTGGAAGCGCCGTTCCGCACGCTCGTGGACGACTCGGAATGGGCGCACGCGAGCATGGAGGGACTGGTGCTCGACGTCGGCAGGTGGTGGTCCGCCGACGATGAGACCCGCCTCCAGCCGCAGGTGACCTTCAGCGTCGCTTTCAGTGAAGCGGCCCGCCTGCGACACGGGGTGTACGTCGAGGGGTACGTCTGGGTGGACGGCCGGGCGGTCGCCGCCGCGTGGTGCGGGCAGGGCGACAAGGTCGTGTACGGGCCACGGGCGGAGGCGTACCTCGGGGTGCCGTTGTCGCCCCACTTCTGCCGCCGGGTCCAGCAGCGCAACGGCACGGCCGCGGTGCTGATGAGCAAGCACCCCAAGCTGTTGCCGTTGCTGCGGGACGGGTTGCCGCGCGGCGCGGTGCTCCCGGGAGGGCGGCCGGGACCCCGTTCAGTCGGTGCCTAGCGCCGCGAATCTCTCCTCGGCCTCTTTCGCGTGCCGTGCTGCCTCCACCGGATCCGCGACCGCCTTGGCGAGGTGCTTGTGCGCGTTCGCGGCCTCGCGCCGGTCGTCGATCCGCTCCGCGAGGTCGAGCGCCTCACGCAACGGCGCCAGAGCCTTCTCGGGGCGCCCGGCGGCGGTGAGCACCTCGCCGAGGTAGTTCAGCACAACGGTTTCCGTCGTGACGTCACCGATCGCGCGAACCGCGGCCAGCGCCGACGTCAACGCGTCCAGCGCCTCCTCGTGCCTGCCCATGGCGTGCAGGATCATGCCCAGCGCGCTCTGGGTGTCCGCCTCGTCGCGGCGGCTCCCGAGCTCGCGCATCAACGCCAGTGCCGACGTGCAGGCCTGCAGCGCCTCGTCGTACCGGCCGAGCGCGCTGTAAATGTTGCTGACGTTGCTCATCGCCTGGGACTCGAGGTGCCGGTCGCCGAGCTGACGAGCCACCGTGATCGCCTGTTCCAGCAGATCGGCGGCCTCGGCGTGACGGCCGAGCGTCCGGTACACAAGGGACAGGTTGTTCAGCGTGCCCGCCACGCCCTGCAGGTCGTCCTGCTCGCGCAGCATCTCGATCGCACGCTCGTTGTAGTAGATGGCGTCCTGGTACCGCGCGGTCTGCCAGAACACCATCGCGTAGTTCTTCGTCGTGAGCGCGAGCGCGAACGGCTCGTCCTTCGCGGCCTCCAGCGCCAGTTCGTTGATCGTGGCCCAGTCACGCGTGTGCCCGCGCACCATGCAGAAGAACGTCATCGCGCGTGCGAGCTGCCACGTGTGCGTGCGCCAGTCACCGTCGAGGGACAGCGCCACGGCGGCGACGAGCGTCTGCCGTTCGGTCTCCAGCCACTCCACCGCGTGGTCGTAGTCGCGCAGCACGAGCCGGTTCGCGGGCCGGTAGGTGATGTCGACCTCGAACTTGCGGGCGGCGGGCGACATCAGCCGCGTCGCCTGGTTCGCGGTGTCCAGGAAGTGGTCGAGCAGCCGGGTCAGCGGCTCGCGCGACGCCTCCACCTTGGACTGCGCGTACTGCCGGAGCAGGTCGTGCATCCGGTAACGGCCGAGCGTGGTCGCTTCGAGCAGGTGGACGTCGACGAGATCCTCGAGCATCCCGTCGCACTCCAGCAGGTCGAGCTCACCGAGCGCGGCGGCCTGGTGGACGTCGAAGTCCGTGCCGTGGTGCAGGCCCAGCAGGGCGAAGAGCCTCTGGTGCCCGGCGGGGAGCTGGCCGAACGACAACGCGAAGACCGCGTCCAGTTCGGATAATCGTCCCTCGCGCAGCCGGGTCGCGAGGTGGGCGGTCGTCCAGGTCGGCCGGCTGCGCAACCGGCCGGCGG
>NZ_VSRL01000402.1 GCF_012184385.1 Lentzea indica | reverse complement strand
ATCGCCCCGCCCGGCCCCGCCTGCTCCGCTCTCACCGCCCCGTCCAGCCCCGCCAGCTCCGGAGAAGCCGCCCTGCCGCCTGTGCGCGGCAACCGTCTAGCTGCTGGTCGAGCGGGCCTTCATTCCCTCCCATCGACAGGAGTCCGTCATGCCGTCCGTCCGCATCACTCGACAAGGCCTCGCACCCCAACCGGTTGCGTCCACTCGCGCCACTGCGCAACGGCCTTGTGCCGCCATCGCCTGGCATCACCCCGCAGATCGGCTGCCGCTCGTCCAGCCGCCCCAACCTCGCCAGGGCAGCCCGACCTGTGATCCCCGGCCTCCCACCGCACAACGGAGGCCCCGGTGGTTCGCAGACATCCGATAACCCAGGACTACCGCCTGGTCCCAGCCGCCGCGGCGGTGTGGACGACCGCCGTGGCCGGCCTCTTCCTCAGCTGGCAGGCGGCAGTCCTCACGGGACTCGCGGCCGGAGCCGTTGGCTTCGCAGCGTGGCGAAGAGCGTGGTGGACCAGGACCTGTGCGATAGCCCTGTTGATCTCCGGACCGGTGGCGGCAGCCTGGGTCGGTGGCAACGTCCTGAGAGCCGAAAGCCACCCGCTTCGCCTGGCTGCCGGCGAAGGCCGCAGCACCACCCTGACCGTCGAGCTCAGCACCAGACCACGCGGCATCAGGGCCGCGGGCTTCGGCGGCCACCAGGCAGGTGTGGACCACGTGGTCATCACCGCGACCGCGAACGGTGCTCAGCTCGTGCTGCTCGCACCGGCGGACAGGTGGCGGGATCTGTTGCCAGGTCAGAAGGTCACGGTCAAAGGAACGCTCGCTCCTCCCCGAGGCGGCGACCTGGCGTCGGCGCTGCTGAGAGTGCGCGGGCCGCCGATCGACCCGCAGCCACCTCCGGTCTGGCAAAGCTGGGCGGACGACCTCCGCGACGGTCTGCGTCAGGCCAGCGCGGTTCTCGACGACGAAGAAGCCGGGCTGCTGCCGGCACTCGTGGTGGGCGACACCGAGCAGATGGTGCCGCGCATCGTGGACGAGTTCCGGACCGCGGGACTTGCTCACCTGCTCGCGGTGAGCGGCGCGAACCTCGCCATCGTGTGCGGGGCGGTCTACCTGCTGCTGCGGCGGCTCGGGCCACGGCAAGCGGCCGTCGCCGCGATGGTGGCGCTGGTCGGGTTCGTGGTCCTGGCCGGTCCTGAGCCCAGTGTCCTCAGAGCGGCGGTCATGGGTGCCGTTGCGCTGATGGCGTTGGTGCTGGGACGGGAACGGTCCGCGGTGCCGAGTCTCGCGACTGCCGTGCTGGTGTTGGTGCTCGTTGATCCGGCACTGGGCGGCGATCCGGGGTTCGCGTTGTCGGTCGTGGCGACGGCGGCGTTGGTGCTCGTTGCGCCGAAGTGGGCGCGGGCGCTCAAACAACGCGGCGTGCCGAACGGCGTGGCCGAGGCGATCGTGGTGCCGACGGCCGCGAGCCTTGCCACGGCTCCCGTGGTGGCCGGGTTGTCCGGGCAGGTGAGCCTGGTTTCGGTGGTGGCCAACCTGGTTGCCGGGCCGGTGGTCGCGCCGGCGACGGTGCTGGGTGTCGTGGCGGCGGTCGTCGCACCGTTCTGGTCCGGAGCAGCCGAGCTGATCGTGCACGTTGCGGGGCCCGCGGTGACGTGGTTGATCCAGGTCGGGCGGCAGGCGGCGACCGTGCCGGGAGCGGCGGTCAGCTGGCCTGACGGCTGGGTTGGCGCGATCGCGTTGACGGCGGTCGTGGCCGTGGTCGTGTTGTTGCTGCGGCTCAAGAAGACGCGGACGGTGGTCGTCGCGGTGCTCGTCGGCGGGTTCGTGGTGCTGGTGCCGTTGAAGGTGGTGGCGCCGGTCTGGCCGCCGGACGGGTGGAAGGTCATCAGTTGCGATGTCGGCCAGGGCGACGCGGTGGTCCTCGCCACCGACGACGCCGACCGGGCCGTCCTGGTGGACACCGGGCCCGATCCCGGCGCGATGGATCGATGCCTGAAGACGTTGGGAATCAAGAGGATTCCGCTGGTGGTGTTGACGCACCTGCACGCGGATCACGTTGGCGGTCTCGAAGCCGTGCTCACCGGGCGTGCGGTGGGTGCGGTGGCAGTGGGGCCGCTCAAGGAGCCCGCGTGGGCGTGGAGGGAGGTCAACGCACAAGCCCCGCGCGCACGGCGTGCGGGTGGTGGAACCGAAGGCGGGCGAACGGTTCGCCTTGCCTGGACTGGAGTTGGAGGTGATGGGACCGCGGCGGCCGACGGTCGCCCAGGACACGAACACGACGGTGAACGACTACTCGCTCGTGCTCAAGGCACACACGAAAGCTGGCCGGGTGCTGCTCACCGGTGACGTCGAGCTGGCTGGCCAGGCGGCGTTGCTGGGGGAGCGGGACCTCGGGGCCGAGGTGCTCAAGGTGCCGCACCACGGTTCGCGGTACTCGCTGCCCGCGTTCCTCAAAGCGGTGAGGCCGCGAGTGGCGCTGGTGAGCGTGGGCACGGGCAACAGGTACGGGCACCCGAGCCCGCACGTGATCGACGTGTTGCGGGCGGGAGGTGCGCTGGTACTGCGCACGGACGAGGACGGCGACCTGGCGGTGTTGCCGGGAAACCGAACAGTACGAAGGAGAAGAGATGGACGACGTCTGGATCAGGCTGTTCAACCCGCGCTACCCGATCCCCGGTGGCACACCTGGGCTCGCGTGGGCGCTGTGGCAGATGAACTACTCGGCGACGCCGTGGCCGCACGACGAACTCAAACCCGATTTCGGTTACTACATCTGCGAAACGCTCGAGGACAGCGCGCGCGCCCTCACATATAAGGCGACGGTGACGCACGTGCTGCCGCCGACCAAGGCCACGACGCCGGAGGAGGCTTACTACCTCGTCTCGGAGTACGTGTTCGACGACGGACTGCGGATCGCGCCGCACGACTGGAGCGACTACCACTACAACGCGCTGAAGGCGGAAGCCCCGTGGCCGCAACGGATCGTGGCGTGGCGCGCGAACGTGGAGCCGGTTGGGCCGCACGTGCTCGACGGCCTGCAACGCTTTCCGCGCACCGGCTGGGTCAAGACGGACGCGATCTCCTTCTGCAACAAGGAGATCGCGACCGCCGGAAGGAGATGACTAGGCCAGTGCCTTGATGACGGCTTCCGCCGTCGGCGGGACCGTCGCGCGCGGGCCGATCGTGTCGCCGAGCGCGTCGAGGGTCTTGAGGCCGTCGCCGGTGATCAGCAGCACGGTCTCGCCATCGGGGTCGAGCCGGCCCGCCTCGATCAGCTTCTTCGCCGTCGCGACGGTCACGCCGCCGGCGGTCTCGGCGAAGATGCCCTCGGTGCGGGCGAGGAGCTTGATGCCCTCGACGATCTCTTCGTCGGTCACGTCCTCGATGGCGCCGTTAGTGCGGCGCACCGCGTCGAGCACGTAGGGGCCGTCGGCCGGGGCGCCGATCGCCAGTGAGCGGGCGATCGTGTCCGGGCGGACCGGGCGGATGACGTCGTGGCCTTCCTTGTACGCGGCGGACACCGGCGAGCAGCCGGTGGCCTGGGCGCCGAACACGCGGTACGGGGTGGCCTCGACCAGGCCGAGCTGGCCGAACTCGCGGAACGCCTTGTCGACCTTGGTGAGCTGTGAGCCGGAGGCGATGGGCACCACGATCTGGTCGGGCAGGCGCCAGCCGAGCTGCTCGGCGACCTCGTAGCCGAGGGTCTTCGAGCCCTCCGCGTAGTACGGGCGGACGTTGACGTTCACGAACGCCCAGTCCTCGTGCTCCGCGGCGAGTTCTTGGGCCAGGCGGTTCACGTCGTCGTAGTTGCCGTCGACGGCGATCAGCGCGCCTTCGTAGACGGCGCTCATCAGGATCTTGGCGCGCTCGAGAGAGGAGGGAACCAGCACGACCGACTGCCAACCGGCGCGAGCGGCGGCCGCGGCGACAGCGTTGGCCAGGTTGCCGGTGGACGGGCAGGCCAGCACCTTGAAGCCGAGCTCGCGGGCCGCGGCGAGCGCGACGCCGACCACGCGGTCCTTGAACGAGTGGGTGGGGTTGCCGGTGTCGTCCTTCACCCAGACCTTGCGGACACCAAGGGCCTTGGCGAGGTTGTGGGCCTCGACCAGGCGGGTGCCGCCGGGGTCGGTGTTCGGGTGCTGTTCCACAGTGGACGGCACGGGAAGAAGGCCGCGGTAGCGCCAGATCGACCTGGGGCCGGCTTCGATGTCCTCGCGCCGGATCCTCCCGAAGTCGTAGGCCACTTCCAGCGGCCCGAAACACTCCAGACACGCGTACTCAGGAGCGAGAGGAGTTTCATTCCCACATTCCCGGCACAGCAGTGCACGGGCAGGGCCGAGGTCGAACTTCGTGCTCGGGGGCACAGTGACAGCAGTCATCGCGAGGTATCTCCTCATCTTTCCCGCGAAATCGAACGGGTCGGAATTGGCACCGTGATCGTCTGCGCACAGCGCTGACGCCGGTTGCCGGGGCTTCGTCGGGCCGTTCCCTCTGCCCCTCTGGATGAGCGGTGTTCAGTTGTGGCGACCAAGCTACGGCACCTGTCCGTGGCTCAGCCACCAACGTCCACGATCCGGGACGTGGGAGGATGCGGAGCGTGAGCGCACCGGAGTCACTGCACCTCATCATCGGCGAAGAGGAGTTGCTGGTCGAACGTGCTGTTCGGGCGGCTCTCGAGGCGGCACGCAAGGCCGACGCGAACGCCGATCTGACCCGCGTGCAGGTGACTGATCTCACGCCTCCGGAGCTGGCCGAGCTGGTGAGCCCGTCGCTGTTCGCGGAGGGCCGGGTGATCGTCTTGCAGAACGCGCAGGACATCGGCAAGGAGATCGCTGAGGCGGTGCTCTCGTACGCCAAGCACCCGCGGACGGGATCACGCTCGTCGTCGTGCACACGGGCGGTGGTCGTAGCAAGGCGGCCAAGGACCTGCCGGGACAACTGAAGAAGGCAGGCGCCGGCGTCACCGAGTGCGCCAAGGTCACCAAGCCCGGTGATCGCGAGGCGTTCGTGCGCAACGAGGTGCGGCAGGCAGGCGGCAAGATCGACCCGGAGGCCGTGGCCACGCTCATCGACGCCGTGGGCACGAACCTGCGCGAGCTCGCCGCGGCGGCGTCCCAGCTCGTGTCCGACGCCGACGGCAAGGTGACGGTTGACGAGATCCGCCGCTACCACCAGGGCAAGGCCGAGGTGACCGGTTTCGCGGTCGCGGAGAAGGCCGTC
>NZ_VSRL01000401.1 GCF_012184385.1 Lentzea indica | reverse complement strand
CTCTCCGTCCAACGCCGCGCCCGCGCCCGTCACCGGGTCCGCGCGGCCCCGGACATGGTCTTCGTCGAGGTCGACCAGTCGCGGGTGCTGCGGTCCCTGCTGCTGGCGCCTCCGGTGCTGCTGGTTTTGAGCCTTTCGCTCGTGGCGGTGATCGTGAACTGGTCCCGCCTCGGTCTCGATCTCGCCGGCGGGCGGCTGCTCCCCGTCGGCTCGGTGGGATCGGTCTGGTCGACCTACCTGTCGTCGTGGCACCCGGTGTTCGGCGGCACGGCGGCTCCCGCTCCCGCCGCGCTGGCCGTTCTGGGGCTGATCCCCGGCGGTCCTTCGTTCGCGGTCGCGATGCTGTTGCTCGGTGACATCCCCCTCGCCGCGTTGTCTGCCTACATCGCGTCACGCGGCATGCGCGTCCGACGTTCCGTGCGCGCGGTGGTGGCGGCGTTCTACGGGTTGTTGCCCGTGTCGACGACTGCCGTGGCCGAGGGACGTTTGGACGTCGTCGTCGTCCACGTCGTGACGCCCGTTGTGTTCGCTGGCGTGTACGCGGTTCTGCGTGCTTCGTCGACTCACGCGTGGCTGCCCATGGCTTCCGGCACCGCCATCGGTGTCGCGGTGCTGGGTGCGTTCTCGCCGCTGACCCACGCTGTGGTGATCATCGGCGCCCTGGGCGGCTTCGTCGCGGTGTCCGGCGGCGCTCGCCGGATCGCGGCCTTGTTCGCCATCGTGCTCTTGCCGATGGCGTTGCTCTTGCCGTGGCCCGCCGTGCTGCTGCAACACCCCGAGATGGTTCTCAACGGTCTCGGCGCCGCCTTCGACTCGCCGCCGCCGAACCTGATCGTGTGCTCGGTCTTCGTGGCTGCGGCTTTCGCGGCCGCCGTTCTGCGGCCCAACACGGCGATGCTGCCGGGACTGCTCGTGATCGTGCTGGCCATCGGTTCGTTGGCTGCTGTCGCTGCCGTCGGGGCTTGGCCTGGCACGCCGTTGGTGATCCTGGCGTGGGGGCTCGTGTGTGTGGTGCTGGCGGGGTGTCAGCGTGGAGTGCCGCCGGGTGTTGCCGGGCAGGTGCGGGTGCGGCGGGCTGTCTATGTCGTTGGTGTCGTGACGCTGGTCAGCTTGGGTGTGGCCGGGTTCCTGGATCTTCGGTCCGGGCCGTTGAAGGCGGACGGAGGGGTTCGGCTTTCGGCGTCTTTGACGGCCGAGCTGGAACGGACGGGCCGATCGGTTCTGATCCTCGGTGCGCCGGCGCGTCAGGTCGCCGGCCGCATGCCCGCGTTCGGGGACGACGACCTGGTGCCGACGGTCTCCTCGCCTGCCCGGCTTCGTCGTTGGAACTCGTCGCTGATGGACGGGGCGCCTCCCGCTGTGAAGGTCGCCCTGGCTCAGGCGGCGTCGTCCGGGGTCACGTTCGTGGTGTTGCCGTCGGAGGAGGTTTCTTCTCGGGTGCGTTCAGCGGCAGGGGAGTTGGTGTCTGTCGCGCCTGCCGCCTCGGATGGGCGGCCTGTGTTGCGGCTGCGGTTCGCGGCGGACACCGGGGTGCTGCTGGCGCCTGACCTTGCTCGCCGCGCTCGGACCGGTGGGGAACCGCCTGCTGAGCTGGCCGCGGCCGGGGTTTCGCCGGTCAACGTGTCCTTGCCTGATGTGGCTGTTCGGGTTTCCGCTGGTGGGGAGGGGCGGGTGCTCGTGCTGGCCGCGGAGGACGAGCCTGGGTGGCGGGTATTCGTGGATGGGGTGCAGGTGCCTGTTGTTCGGGCTTGGGGGCATCTCGTTGGGGTGCCGTTGCCTTCTTCTGCGGCTGAGGTTCGGGTCGAGATGTCTACTACGTTGCGGGACTTTTTGTTGTTGGCTCAGGCTGCTGCGGCCTTGTTCACGTTTCTGACTGCTGTTCCTACGCGGCGGCGTGGTTGATCTGGGCGCGTGGGTTGGGTTGGCCGTCTCCCTGTTGCGGTTGGCGGCTGCCGGTTTCGTGTCCGTAGGTGGTCGGGTTGCGTGCTGGTGTGCCGGTTGATTTCTGGGGCGCTGCCCCAGACCCCGCCAATCTGATCAAAGACCTGTCCAGCGCCGTGCGCGGGTTGATGGCACGCCTGTTGCTTTTGGCGGCTTGCGGCTGCGTAGGTGGGTTGCGTTGGTGTGGGGTGGTCCCGTCACGAGTCGTACTCGAAGGCAAAGGCATCGGCACGACTCGTGACGGGACCACCCCACCCGCTGGCTGTGTGACGTGCGTGCTCGGCTGCGCCTTCGCTTGAGGTGGCGCAGCTCGGTGTGAGAGGGGTCTCAGCCCTCGTCGATCACGTCCGGGTCCAGGCCCAGGTAGTTGGCGATCTGTTCGACCAGCACGTCGTGCACCAGGTCCGCCAGGTCGGCGCCGTCTTTGGCCCTGGCTTCCAGCGGGCGGCGGTAGAGCACGATCCGGGCGCGGTTGTCGGTTGCGGCGGGCAGCAGTCGGGCCAGGGGGACGTTGCCGTCCTCGACCACGCCGTCCTCGCCCTCGACCTGCACCTCCGGGACGTCGTCGACGGCCACGTCCAGCTGCGTCAGTTCGGTGCGCCAGCGGGCCTCGATGGGCTCCAGGGCCTCGATGACCAGGGCGTCGAAGCGTTCGGCGCGTGAGCGGGCGGCTGGGAGGGTGGCCGGGTACAGCGGACCGCGCAGCCCTCGGCCGTGCCGGTCGCGGTTGCGCCGACGCGGCGAGTCCTGTCGACGTGAACCCCTTGCCATCACCACAACCGAGCAGCCTAGTTGCTTCCACGGACGACCAAACACAGCGTGCCTCACACACAGTCTTCCGTGGACGCGCTATCGTCCCCGATCGTGCGGAGCGTGAGACGGTGCTCGCGAACCGGGTGTGCTAACCCGGCTGTCGCCACGCTCACCTACGCCTATGCGGACTCCACCGCAGTCGTCGGACCGCTCGCCACGTACTCCGAACCGCACAGCTACGACCTGTGCGAGGAGCACGCGTTGCGGCTCACGGCGCCGCGCGGGTGGGAGGTCGTCAGGCATCAGGGTGAGTTCGCGGCGCCCGAGCCGACGGTGGACGACCTGACGGCGCTGGCCGAGGCCGTGCGCGAGGCTGGGCGTGCTGATGTCGCCCCGAA
Organism: Lentzea indica; assembly: GCF_012184385.1. GTDB lineage: Bacteria > Actinomycetota > Actinomycetes > Mycobacteriales > Pseudonocardiaceae > Lentzea > Lentzea indica. The sequence continues at coordinate 2,143 of NZ_VSRL01000401.1, read as the reverse complement.
GATGCCTGATGTGCCCATCGGCACGCAGAGGCGTGGCCACCTGCGGGTATTGCCTGATCCGCACGAGGACTGAGCGACCACACGCATCGCTGATCTGCTCGCCGGTAGGCTGCCTGGGCAGTGGCCGTCAAGAGCGAGTTTCGGGAGTGTGCGGCGTGCGTGACCTGTCCGGCATCGTCAAGGCGTACGACATCCGCGGGGTGGTCGGTGAGCAGCTGGACGCTGGCGTAGTACGCGACTTCGGCGCAGCCTTCGCCCGTTTGGTCGGTGGACCCGCGATCGTGATCGGTCACGACATGCGCGACTCGTCGCCGGGGCTTTCGCGAGCCTTCGCGGAGGGTGCTCAGGCGCAGGGCGTGAACGTGATCAGCATCGGTCTGGCCAGCACGGACATGCTCTACTTCGCGTCCGGCAAGCTGGATCTTCCCGGTGCCATGTTCACCGCGAGCCACAACCCGGCGCAGTACAACGGCATCAAGCTCTGCCGTGCGGGCGCCTCGCCGGTCGGTCAGGACTCCGGTCTCGCGCAGATCCGTCAGGACGCCGAGAACCAGGTGCCGGACGCCGAGGGTGCGACCCAGGGAACCTTCGAAGAGCGCAACATGCTCGTGGAGTACGCGGCGTACCTGAACGACCTGGTCGACCTGAAGAACATCCGTCCTCTCAAGATCGTGGTGGACGCGGGCAACGGCATGGGCGGCTACACGGTGCCCCAGGTCTTCGAGGGCCTGCCGATCGAGGTCGTTCCGATGTACTTCGAGCTCGACGGCAGCTTCCCCAACCACGAGGCGAACCCGCTCGACCCCAAGAACATCGTCGACCTGCAGGCCCGTACCAAGGCCGAGGGTGCCGACGCCGGTGTCGCGTTCGACGGCGACGCGGACCGCTGCTTCGTCGTGGACGAGAACGGCGACCCGGTCAGCCCGTCCGCGATCACCGCGCTGGTCGCCGTGCGCGAGCTGGCCAAGGACCCCGGCGGCACGATCATCCACAACCTGATCACCTCGCACGCCGTGCCGGAGATCGTTCAGGAGCACGGTGGTCAGCCCGTGCGCACGCGCGTCGGCCACTCGTTCATCAAGGAGGAGATGGCCAAGACCGGCGCCATCTTCGGTGGCGAGCACTCGGCGCACTACTACTTCCGCGACTTCTGGCGCGCGGACACCGGCATGCTGGCCGCGCTGCACGTGCTGGCCGCGCTGGGTGAGCAGGACGGTCCGCTGTCGAAGCTGACCGAGGTCTACAACCGCTACTCCGCCTCCGGCGAGATCAACTCCACGGTCGCAGACCAGGCCGGCCGGATCGCCGCCATCAAGGACGCTTACGGCAGCCGCGATGGCGTCACGCTGGACGAGTTGGACGGTCTCACCGTGCAGTTGCCGGATCGTTCGTGGTTCAACCTGCGGGCCTCGAACACCGAGCCGCTGCTGCGCCTGAACGTCGAAGCCGCCACCGACGAGGCCGTCGCCGCATTGCGCGACGAGGTCCTCGCGATCGTGCGGGCCTGAGGAGAGAACACCGTGGCCGTCAAGCTCGAAGAGCAGTTGCTGGAGATCCTTGCTTGCCCGTGCCCTGAGCACGCGCCGTTGCGGCTCGGGACGCCGGACGACCCGGAAGCGGACTTCCTCACGTGCACCGCGTGCGGGCGTTCGTTCCCGGTCCGTGACGGCATCCCGGTACTGCTGCTGGACGAGGCGGTCGAGCCGTCCTCGGCTGGGTGATCCGGTGCTCGACGACACGCTGCTCGACGACACGAGCCGCCTCGCCGACACCGACACCGGTGGCTGGCTGCGCGCCGCCGCACGAGCGGGGGCGCAGGTCCGTTCCACCGCTGAGGCCGCGGCCGAGGCGGGGGTGGAGCGGATCTTCTCCGAACGCCCGCGCGCGGTCGTGCTGGTCACCCGGCCCGGTCACGCCGTTGCCGTTGCGGGCGTCGTCATGGCGTTGCTCGGTCCCGGCTGTTCGGTGCCGGTCGTGGTGTCCGACGAGGTGCCGCCGTGGGTCGGTGCGCTCGACGTGGTGCTCGCGCACACCGAGGACCCCGGTGACCGGGTGCTCGCCGAGTCGATCGACCGCGCATGCCGCCGTGGCGCGCGAACGCTGCTGACCGCGCCGGACTCCGGTCCGGTCGCCGCGGCCGCCG
>NZ_VSRL01000400.1 GCF_012184385.1 Lentzea indica | reverse complement strand
CGACCAGCCTGAGCGACCTGCTCACGGCGGCGGCCGCCCCGGCTCGTGACCGCGAGCTGGCCGGTGAGCACGCCGCCATGGCGGCGTTCCGCGACGCTCGTCTCGCCACCGCCCCTCAGCGACGGAGACCCTGGATGCTCAAGATCGCACTGGCGAACCTGCTGACGGTGAAGATCGCCGCTGTCACGGCAGCCGCCGCCGGCGGCATCGCACTGGCCGCCGCGGCGGGAACGCTGCCCGGCCAGCAGCGCGAGGAACCCGCACCCACCGTCGACACGAACGTCGTCGCCACGACGTCCGTCACGACGAAAGAGAAGCCGAACTCGCCGGACAAGAAGCCGGACAACAGCGCCTCCCCGTCGCCTTCGCTCAACGGGCTGTGCCAGGCCTACACGGCGGGCGCGGGATCGGAACACGGCAAGGCGCACGAGAACCCGGCGTTCAGCGCCTTGATCACGGCCGCAGGCGGCGCCGACCGCGTCCCCGCCTTCTGCGCCGACCTGCTCGGCGACAAGCCGGGCCAGTCCGGCCAGTCCGGCCAGCCCGGCCAGCCCGGCCAGCCCGACAACCCACCCGGCAAACCCAGCCGTTCGAACCGCTGATCTTCCGGCGACCCGGAGTCCCACTCTCCCTCACCGGGTCGCCCGTTCCGGACGGGTGGCGGCCTGCCCCCCACGCCGCCGCCCGTCCACCCCTTCGACGCCAGCCAGGAGGAGCACCTTGAGCGACGCCTGTCCGCACGCTGTTTCAGCCGGTAGCTACCTGCTCGAAATGCTCACTCCCGACGAGACCGACGAGTTCCGGCAGCACAGCAGCCAATGCCTGCGCTGCCAATGGGAAATCGTGGAGCTGATGCCCGGTGCTCTCTTCTTGCAGGAGCTCAGGGCCGACATCCTCGCCTCGGACCAACGCCTGTGCTCGGACCGGCCCGTGCTCTCCACCGTCGTTTCGCGGGAACTTCGCTGGGCTCCCGGCTGCGGCACGGCCTGACCAGGCTGACGGTCAGAGCAGGTCGGCGAGCAACGCGGCGGCACGGGACGCGCCGTCGGCCTCGACCGGCCGGTAGCCGACCTCGCGCTGGATCTCCTCCGCCATGGCGGCGGCCAGGACTTCCCGGTCGACGACGTCGTCGTAGGTCATGCAGCGGCCCGCTCCGTAACGGGCGAGCCGGTGCCGGACGTGGACGTTCTGCTCGAAGTGGTGGCGCAGCGGCACGAAGATGAACGGACGCCGGCTCGCGGTCAGCTCCATGCACGTGTCAACCCGCCCTGCACGACCGCCAGATCGCAGGCGGCGAGATGGCGGTGCAGGTCCGGCAGGTAGCCGCGAATCGACACACCGCGGTGGCGGGGAAGAGAAGCGGGGTCGATGCGCGGTCCGGTGACGACGAGGAACCTCAGGCCTGGCACCAGCCTGCGTGCGGCGGGCACCGCGTCGAGGACCCGGCGGAGCAGTGACTCCCCCACACCGGAGCCGCCGACCGTGACCACGCACAGCTTTTCGTCCGGCCTGACGCCGATCTTCCTGCGCAGCGCCTCGCGTTCACCGGAGTCCGGAGGGTCGAATCCGGTGACGTAGCCGGAGAAGTCGAAGTTCTGCTCCGTCCACTCGCGAATGGACGGCAGGCCCGGACCGAACGGCAGCGAGACCACGTCGCCGGGATTGCCGACGAATACGGACCGGTCACGCACGCGGCGCAAACGTGCTCGCTGCTCAATCATCTCGAGGTTGTAGTCGGCGGTCAGGCGTTCCTCGCGCGTACCGCCGTCGGGCATCGGGAGCCAGCCCACGAAGTCGGTCAGCCAGGCGAAGGCACTCCGCTTCAGCCGGGGATTCTCGTGCAGGAAGTAGTCGACTTCCCACGCCTCGTCCCCGATGACCAGGTCGTACGACTCGGCGTCGAGGACGTCGTCGAACACCATGAAGTTGTTCACCAGCAGCGCGTCCAGCCGGCGGAACGTCTCGAACACGTGCAGGTCGTGCTCTCCCGCGTCGTCCTCCACGTGCGACGACTCGGTGGCCAGCCACGCGGACGCCGGGTGGATCCGCTCTCCCGCAGGACCGAGCACCTCGGTGACCGGGTGCTGCGCGAGCCAGTCGATCTGCAGGTCCGGACGCAGCTTGCGCAGTTCGGAGGCGATGGCCAGGTCGCGCCGGGCGTGACCGAGGCCGATCGGTGAGCTCAGGTACAACGCGCGCGGCGGCCTGCTGATCGCCCTGGACGACCGGGTACGCCGGACGACGGGGTGCACCCGATCGACGAACTGCTTGATCAGCTGGTTGACCCGCACCGGATCCCTGGCGTGCACACCGTGTCCGGAGCCGTCCAGCAGCACCAGAGAGCCGCCGGTCAGTTCGGCGAGGCGTTCGCCGATCGCGTGCGGGCGGATTCTGTCGTCGGTTCCGTGGATCACCAGCACCGGGCACCGCACGTCGCGGCAACTGTCCACAATGGATTCGGAGCTGAGCCGGCCTGCTGTGGTGTCCACCAGCGTGGCCGGCTCGATCTGGTGAGCCCACCGCACGCCGTCCTCGATCTGCTTGGTGGAGTGCGGTTCGGGGAACATCCTGGCGAAGAACCACTCGGCGAAGTCGTCGTACCCGCCTTCCAGCCAGTGGTGCCGGTTGTACCTCACCCCGCCCTCGGTCGATTCCCAGGCGCGCTTCTCCTCACCCTCCGCGCCGATGAGGGATCCGCTGGCCGGTGCGATGGCGACGATGCCGGCGACCCTGTCCGGGTGGTGCGCGGCTACGAGCACCGACCACGCATCACCGCGCGACAACGACACCAGCACAGCGCGCTCGGTGCCCGTGGCGTCCATGACCGCGATCGCGTCCGCGGCGTACTCGGCGTCCACATAGGACGCCGCACCGACAGGTCGGTCCGAGTCGCCGGAGCCACGGCCGTCGAAGGTCACCACCCGGAAGTGCCGCGCGAGGTAGGGCACCTGCGCCTTCCAGAACAACGACGGCACGATCGACCAACTCGGCATCAGCAGAACCGTTGGCCTGCCTGGGTTGTCGTAGACCTTGAACGCGAGCCGCACACCGGCGCGTTCGGCGAACCCGATCTGGTCCGCCTCGCGGACCGGGCGCGGCTCGGCTTTCACGGCCGGACTTCGAGCACCTGGTTGAACGGCGTCTGGGCCACCCCGGCGAACCGGGTGAACCCGCCGGCGACCGTCACGTCGCGGATGCGCGCGGGCCCGGCCTGGGTGCCCAGTGCGAGACCGACGTCCTGGGACAGGGAGGCCGGTGTGCACAGCAGGGTGGAGAAGCCGTAGTAGGTGCGGCCGACCGGGTTGAGGTTGTCCTCGACGTGGTCGCCTGCCATCGGCTCGACGATCATCCACGTGCCGTCGCGCGCCACCGCGTCCCTCACGTGGCGTGCCGCCCCGACCGGGTCGCCCATGTCGTGCAGGCAGTCGAACATGGTCACGAGGTCGTAGCCGGTGCCGCTGAAGTCTTGTGCGGACGCCACTTCGAACGTCACGCGGTCACCGACACCGGCGGCCTCCGCCCGTTCGCGCGCGATGCGGATCGACTCCGGGTGGTAGTCGGAACCGGTGAAGGTCGAGTTCGGGAACGCACGCGCCATCAGGATCGTCGACGCGCCGTGCCCGCAGCCGACGTCGGCAACCTTGGCACCCGCGTGCAGCTTGGCGACGACGCCGTCCAGTGCGGGCAGCCAGCTCTCGATCAGGTTCGCCTCGTAGTTCGGCCGGAAGAAACGCTCACAGCCGAGGTGCACGTCGGTGTTGTGCTCGTGCCAGCCGACACCGGAGCCGCTGCGGGCCGCGTCCAGGACGCGCCCGGCGTCGTGCACCGTGCCGAGCGCGATCTGGAACATCCCCGGCAGGAACGCGGGGCTGTCCTCGACCGTCAGCGCCACCGCGTGCTCGATCGGCAGGGCGTACCGCCCGGTGGCGGGGTCGTAGGTCACGTAACTCCCTGCGGCCTGGGCGTTGAGCCACTCCCGCACGTAGGGCTCCGCGGTGCCGCTGCGGTCGGCGAGTTCGGCAGGACTGATCGGCTCACCGGACGCCATGACGCGGTAGTAGCCGAGCTTGTCGCCCATGACGACGAGCGCGGCGTTCAGCGTGGCGCCCACCTCGTCGACCGCTCTGAACACGAACTGCATGAGCTTGTCGGTGTCGACCTCGGGTCTTGTCGTGGTCATCTGCTCTTCCCTCCATGTGAGGGTCGGAACGTATGAGCGCCAACGGGGCAACCGCATCAGGTGCCCCACCTAGTCGCGAGTCCCGACCTACACTCCCCCGTGTGCTGATGGGGCGCGAGTCCGAGCGTCGACAGATCGAGCGGCTCGTCGCGAGCGCCCGGATCGGGCACGGTGGCGTCCTGGCCATCACCGGCGAGCCAGGAGTCGGCAAGACCGCGTTGCTGCACTGCGCGGCCGAATGCGCCACGGGCATGAACGTCTTGTGGGCGGCCGGAAGCGAGCCGGAGCGGGAGATTCCCTTCGGCGCACTGCATCAGGTGTTGCGTCCAGCGCTCGACCGCATCGACGAGATCCCGGCGCCCCAGGCGCAGGCGTTGTCCGTCGCGCTGGCCTTGCGACCCGGAACCACGAGCGACAGGTTCGCGGTCGGTGCCGCCACGCTGAGCCTGCTCTGCCGGTTCGCCGAGGACCGGCCGGTCGCTGTGCTGCTGGACGACCTGCACCTGTTCGACCGTCCGTCGGCGGACGCGCTGGCGTTCGCGGCCCGCAGACTCGTGGCCGATCCGATCGTGCTGCTGGCCACCTCGCGCTCTCCTGATCCCCAGCTGCCCACGCTGCCGTTGGCGGGCATCGATCTCGCCGCCGCGGGCGAGCTGGTCTCGAGCCGCTCCGGCGTGGCCGTGTCGCACGAGCTGGTCGCACGGTTGCACCAGGCGACCGCGGGCAACCCGCTCGCGCTGATCGAGCTGGCCGCGGGAGCGCACCGGCTGGAGCACGCGTCTCCCGAGGCTCCGCTGCCGGTGTCCGCGGCGTTGGCGCACGAGTTCGCCGAGCAGGCACGGTCTCTGGGCGAGGCAGGGCGCGCGGCGCTGACCGTCGCCTCCGTGGCGGGGAACGATCTTCGGGTGGTCGCGGGGGCGTGCCGGCTGCTCGGAGTCGACGTCGACGCGCTGACCGAGGCCGAGCAGGCAGAGCTCGTCCGGATCACCGACGGCCGCGTCGAGTTCCGGCATCCACTGATCCGGGCCGCTGTGTACGGGGACGCCGCGCTGCGGCACCGCAGGGCGATCCACCGTGCCGTGGC
>NZ_VSRL01000003.1 GCF_012184385.1 Lentzea indica | reverse complement strand
CTCGACCGCCGCCAGCGCTCCAGCGGACTCAGGCGCGCCGGCGATCCCCCCGCTGAGCAGCTCGAGCAGCTCGTCCTGGCCGCCGAACAACACCTCGCGCTTGTCCCGGAAATGCCGGAAGTACGTGCTCTTCGTGAGGCCAGCGCGTTCGGCGATCTGCGCGACCGCCGTGTTCTCGTACCCCTGCTCGCAGAACAGGTCGAGTGCGGCGCGCACCAACCGCTCCCGCGCGTCCGGCTCCCATCGACCCATGACCGCCATCTTAAGTGATGGGACTTGGTCTCATCACTCTGCTACGGTGATGAGACCAAGTCCCATCACTCTGGAGTGCAGATCATGAAGGTCTTCGTCACGGGCGCCAGCGGTCACGTCGGCTCTGCTGTCGTCCCAGAACTGGTGCGGGCGGGCCACGAGGTCGTCGGACTGGCCCGCTCCGACGCGTCCGCCGCCAAGCTCGCCGAACTCGGCGCCGGAGTCCGGCGCGGCGATCTCGACGACCTCGACGGGCTGCGCAAGGGCGCGGCCGAGGCGGACGCGGTGATCCACCTGGCGTTCAAGCACGACGAGATGTTCGCCGGCAACTACGCCGCGCGTCCGCCGCCGACCTCGCAGTCGTCCGGGCGTTCATCGACGAACTCTCCGGCACCGGCAAGGCGCTGATCGGCACCGGCGGCACGCTGTCGTACTCCGGTTTGGGCCGCACCGCCACCGAAGAGGAGCGCGTCCCTGACGACCACAGTCGGGGCACCGCCCGCAACCTGATCATCGATGCTCAGAACCTGCGTGGCGCGGTCGTCGTGCTGCCACCGACCGTCCACAGTGAACTGGACACGGCGGGCTTCATCCCGTTGCTGGTCAGGACCGCGCGCGCCAAGGGCGTGTCCGGCTATCCAGGTGACGGCACGAACCGCTGGTCCGCCACGCACACGCTGGACGCAGCGCGGCTGTACCGCCTGGCCGTCGAGAAGGCCCCCGCGGGCTCGGTGCTGCACGCGGTGGCCGAGGAAGCCGTGCCGCTGCGGGCGATCGCCGAGGTCATCGGACGGAAGCTGGACGTGCCGGTCACGAGCATCCCGGTGGAACGGGCACAGGAGCACTTCGGCCCGCTGGCGAACATGGTCGCGCGTGACGCACCCACGTCCGGTGCGCGTACCAAGGCGTTGCTGGGCTGGGAAACGAAAGAACCCGGCCTGCTCGCGGATCTGGAGGCCGGGTTCTACTTCAAGCAGTGAGATTCAAGCGAAGGCGAGAAGCCCAGTCCTGAGCGAGCGAACCAGGCGGTGGGGTCCCGTCACGAGACTCGTGACGGGACCCCACCGCCAACGCAACCAAACTACGAAACGGCAAGCCGCCCAAAGCGCCAGGCGTGCCATCAACCCGCGACCGGCGCTGGACCCCCGATCAGATTGCCGGGGGGTTTGGGGGCAGAGCCCCCAAGGGAACCAAGCAACCGCAATCTCGCCGCCCACAAGGCGACCCCCACAAAGGCCGCGCCGCGCTTGCAACCGGGACACGCTCAACACAAAGCGACCTACCCGCAATGCCGCGACCCGCACGCAATCACTTGCGGGGCTTGGGCTTCCACACGACGAGCGCGGTCTCCTGCCGGATCGGGACCAGGTCCCGCCGGTAGGAGGCGTGCACGGCGGCGGCCGTGGAATCGGCCGCCGCCAACGCCTGCGCCAGTTCCTGCGTCAGTTCGTTGACCCGCATGCGCAGAGCGTCGACCTGGTTCTCCAGCTCGATGATCCGCTTGATGCCGGCGAGGTTCACGCCCTCCTCCTGCGAGAGGCGCTGAACCTCGCGCAGCAGCACGATGTCACGCATCGAGTAGCGGCGGCCGCCACCGGACGTGCGGCCGGGCGACACCAGACCCATCCGGTCGTAGGACCGCAGTGTCTGGGCGTGCAGACCCGACAGCTGTGCCGCCACCGAGATCACGAAGAACGGCGTGTCCTCGTCGGTCCCAGGAGGGAACGGGAAACTCACCGGAACTCACCGCCCTTCAAGCAGCGCGTTCAGATCACCGCGCGGGTCGTGGTCCTTCGTCACGTCCGCGTACCCCTCGAGTGCCTTGCGGGCCTCGGACGACAGGTTGTTCGGCACCGCGACCTCCAGGGTGATCAGGAGATCGCCCGCGGTCCCGTCCCGCTTCGTGATCCCCTTGCCCCGTGCCCGCAGCACGCGCCCGGAGGCGGTGCCGGCAGGCACCTTCAAGGTCACCTTGCCGTCCAGCGTCGGCACGGTCAACGTCGTGCCGAGCGCCAGCTCGGGGAACGTCATCGGTGCCGTCAGCGTCAGGTCGTTGCCCTGACGGCCGAACACGCTGTGCGGGTTGACGTGCACGCGCACGAACAGGTCACCGGAAGGCCCGCCGTTGCGACCGGGCTCTCCTTGTCCCGCAAGGCGAATCCGCTGGCCGTCGTCGACGCCCGACGGGATCCGCACGGTCAGCGTGCGAGTGCGGGTGCTGACGCCGTCGCCACCGCACTCGGGGCACGGGTCGTCGATGATCCGCCCGGTGCCGCGGCAGTCGCGGCACGGCTCGCTGAACGCGAAGGCGCCCTGCGATCGCGTCACCAGGCCGGAACCCGAACAGGTCGCGCAGACGTGCGGCATGGTGCCCGGCTTGGCGCCAGAGCCGCCGCACGTCGTGCAGGCGGCGGGGGACGACAGGCGCAGCGGCACCGTCGCACCCTTCACCGCCTCGGTGAAGTCGATGCGGACATCGGTCTCGACGTCCTCACCACGACGCGGACGCGTGGTCGAACCAGCCGTCCCGCCGCCGCGCCGGTTGAACAGGCCGCCGAGCAGGTCGCCCAGCCCTCCGCCACCGGTGCCCTGGGCGGCACGGCCGAACAGGTCGTTGACGTCGAAGCCGCCGCCGGAGCCGAAGCCGCCGGGAAAGCCACCTCCGCCGGCGAACAGGCGACGGGCCTCGTCGTACTGCTTGCGCTTGGCCGGGTCCGACAGCACGCCGTAGGCCTCGGAGACCGCCTTGAAGCGGGACTCCGCCTTGGCGTCACCGGGGTTCGCGTCGGGGTGCAGCTCGCGGGCGAGCTTGCGGTACGCCTTCTTGATCTCGTCCGCCGACGCGTCGGAGGAGACGCCCAACTCGCGGTAGAAGTCCTTTTCGATCCAGTCCCTAGCACTCACCGGACGTCTCCTCCTCCCTAACTTTCCTGAGCCGGCTCGGCACTTGCCGCCGGCTCGTGGTCCGTCACCGCGACGAGCGCGGGCCGGACGAGCTTGTCGCCGAACGTGTAACCGCGGCGCAGAACGGCGGTGACCGTCGGACCCTCGACGTCCGGGGACGTGCTGTGCTGCACGGCCTCGTGCACCGACGGGTCGAACGCCTCGCCCTCGTGCGCGAACGGCTCCAGGCCGGTCTTCTGCAACGTGGACACGAGCTTGTCCGCCACCGCCTTGAACGCGCCGGTCAGGTCGCCGTGTGCGGCGGCCCGCTCGACGTCGTCCAGCACCGAGAGCAGCTCGGCGGCCACGGACGCCTTCGCGTTGTTGATCACCGCTTCCCTGTCGCGTTCCACCCGCTTGCGGTAGTTCGCGTACTCGGCGGTGAGCCGCTGGAGGTCGGCGGTGCGCTCGTCGAGCTGGGTCTTCAGCTCGGCGGCCACCTCGTCCACGACCTCTGCGACCAAAGGCTCAGCCGGAGCAGTGCCTTCCTCGGAATCGTGGGCCGGCGCCCGGACCTCACCCGTTTCGGGGTCGATCCGGCGCCGGTCGTGCACGACTACCTGAGGCTGCTCCTCGTCAGGGGCGGCATGCCTCGGCTCGGTCACTTCTTCTCGTCCTCGTCCACGATCTCGGCGTCGACGACGTCGTCCTGGCCGGCCTTCGCACCGGCGCCGGCACCCGCACCCGGCGCGTCAGCACCAGGAGCCTCGGCACCAGCGGCACCGGGAGCGTTGGCGTAGATCGCCTGGCCGATGGCCTGGGACTCGGTCGCGAGCTTCTCGACCGCCGTCTTGATGGCGTTGATGTCGGTGCCCTTGAGCGCCTCGTTCGCCTCGGCGATCGCGGCGTTGACCTTGTCCTTGATCTCGGCCGGGAGCTTGTCGTCGTTCTCCTTGACGACCTTCTCGGTCTGGTACACGAGGGTCTCCGCCTGGTTGCGGACCTCGGCCTCCTCGCGGCGGCGCTTGTCCTCCTCCGCGTGGGCCTCCGCGTCCTTGACCATGCGGTCGATGTCGTCCTTCGGCAGCGCGGAGCCACCGGTGATCGTCATCGACTGCTCCTTGCCGGTGCCGAGGTCCTTCGCCGACACGTGGACGATGCCGTTCGCGTCGATGTCGAAGGTGACCTCGATCTGCGGCACGCCGCGCGGGGCGGGGGGCAGGCCGGTCAGCTCGAACATGCCGAGCTTCTTGTTGTGCGCCGCGATCTCGCGCTCGCCCTGGAAGACCTGGATCTGCACGGACGGCTGGTTGTCGTCCGCCGTCGTGAAGGTCTCGGAACGCTTGGTCGGGATCGTGGTGTTGCGCTCGATCAGCTTGGTCATGATGCCGCCCTTGGTCTCGATGCCGAGGGACAGCGGGGTGACGTCGAGCAGCAGGACGTCCTTGACCTCGCCCTTGAGGACACCGGCCTGCAGGGCGGCGCCGACGGCGACGACCTCGTCCGGGTTCACGCCCTTGTTGGGCTCACGGCCGCCGGTCAGCTCCTTGACGAGCTCCGCGACGGCGGGCATGCGGGTCGAGCCACCGACGAGCACGACGTGGTCGATGTCGCCGACGGAGATGTTGGCGTCCTTGATCACGTTGTTGAACGGCGCGCGGGTGCGCTCGAGCAGGTCGTTCGTGATCCGCTGGAACTCGGCGCGCGACAGCGTCTCGTCGAGGAACAGCGGGTTCTTGTCGGCGTCGACCGTGATGTACGGCAGGTTGATGGACGCCTGCGACGAGCTGGACAGCTCGATCTTGGCCTTCTCCGCAGCCTCACGGATGCGCTGCAGGGCCATCTTGTCCTTGGTCAGGTCGATGCTGTTGGCCTGCTTGAAGCGGTCCACCAGCCAGTCGACGATGCGCTGGTCCCAGTCGTCACCACCGAGGTGGTTGTCACCGGAGGTCGCGCGGACCTCGACGACGCCGTCGCCGAGCTCGAGCAGCGAGACGTCGAACGTGCCGCCACCGAGGTCGAAGACCAGGATGGTCTGCTCCTTCTCGCCCTTGTCGAGGCCGTAGGCGAGGGCCGCCGAGGTCGGCTCGTTGACGATGCGGAGCACGTTGAGGCCCGCGATCTGGCCGGCCTCCTTGGTGGCCTGGCGCTGCGCGTCCTCGAAGTAGGCGGGGACGGTGATGACGGCGTCGGTGATCTCCTCACCCAGGTACGCCTCGGCGTCGCGCTTGAGCTTCATCAGCACGCGCGCGCTGATCTCCTGCGAGGTGTACTGCTTGCCGTCGATCTCATCGGTCTTCCAGCTGGTGCCGATGTGCCGCTTGACGGAACGGATGGTGCGGTCGACGTTGGTGACGGCCTGGTTCTTCGCGGGCTGACCCACGAGGACCTCGCCGTTCTTCGCGAACGCGACGATGGACGGAGTCGTCCTCGAGCCCTCCGAGTTGGCGATGACCGTCGGCTCACCGCCCTCGAGAACGGCGACGACGGAGTTGGTCGTCCCCAAGTCGATGCCGACTGCACGCGCCATTGGAGTTCCTTCCGCTAGTACTTGTTGAGCGTTGCTGGCTCAAGTTTGCCATTCGCTCAGCCTTGAGCCTACTCGACTCAAGCTTTCTGACTCGACCAACGGCCGGGAAAGTCTGGTTGTTCCCTCAGAACGCGTCGAGGGCCACCCCTTGTGGAGTGGCCCTCGACACATTCCCCCTGGTGGAACTCAGATCCCGAGCACCTTCACGTCCCCCGACCCGGTGCTCAGCCTGAGTTCCAGCGACGCCGACGGGTCGGTCGGCACGTTGATCGTGCGGTCACCGTTACCCGACGATCCGTTCACCTTGTACGGGCCCCCTGGCACCCTCACGGTGACGTCACCGGACCCGGTGTCGACCCGCACCGACCTGGCGGAGCTGAAGGTCAGCTCGACCCGGCCCGAGCTGGCGTCGGCGATCACCTCGTTGTCCAGCGCGATGCCGTCGATGTCCCCGGAACTGGTGCTGACCAGCATCTTGCCCTTCACCGCGTCCAACGAGATGCGACCGGAATGCAGATCGGCCGTGACCGCGCCGCCGACCCTCGTGGCCTCGAAGTCACCGGATCCGGCAGTCGCCTTGACGTCCCCCGGGATGTCGCGGACGACGATCCGGCCGGAGCCCGTCTTGTACTCGACCGAGGCCAGCCCCTCCGCGGTCAGGTCACCGGACCCCACGTCGCCCAGCAGGGTGATGTCCGCCGACGGCACGAGGATCTCGTAGTTCACCGTGCAGTCGTTCCCGCAGGTGTCCAGCACCAGCGAGGTGCCCTCGACGCGGTGTGAGAGGCCCGTCGGCTTGTTGTTCTTCTCGTGCTCGACCCTGCGGTGGATCTTCGTCTCGGTCAGCCCCTGCTGGAACCGGATCGACACGTTGCCGGAACCGGTGCGCGCTCGCACCGACGTGAACTTCTCAGCGACGACGTGGTCGTCCTGGAACTCGTACTTCATGATGCGGATCCCGCACGCGGAGAGCACCGCCCCCACCAGCAACGCCACCAACGCCGTCCTCAGCATGGGCACAAAACTAGAGGTGGCGGCGCTCAGCTACACGGCAGTCAGCCCCCGAAGGCAGGGTGGGGCTGTCCCTACCTGATTAAGACACAAAGATCAGATGAGGTCTTCCAGCACCGTGCGCAGGGCCGGAGCCGTACGTGCGGGGTCGTTCAGGAACCGCGTCGAGGCCAGCACGTACGCGGGCGCGATGCGTTCCCACAGCAGGCCGTCGACAGGCACCTCGACGATGTGCAGCTCCACGCTCTGCGCCCACCTGCCGATCCGCGACTCGATGCCGCGCAGCACGTCGCCGATCGGCAACGCCGCGGGGCTCTGCACCCGGTGCAGCTCTTCGATGCCCGGCTTCACGGCGAGCACCGCGGCACGGACAGGCCGGTCGGGTCAGCAACGCCTCCGCGTCCTCCGGCATGACCGGCTCGGCGCCCCGTGTGCACGCGTCCAGGGCGTCGGCCCACCAGCCAGGCCACTCGCTCGTCACGGCGGCACGGTCGACGCCGGGAGGCACCTGCACCGGCAGCGACGGATCCAGGCCCGGCACGTGCGGCTCGGTGTCGACCGACAACGCCAAGGTGTCGCGCACGTAGAGCGCTGCCAGCAGCCCGAGGCTCACCCCGTGGCTGATGCCGGACACCTCTCGCGCGAACTTCATGCCTTCATTGTTCCCTCGTTGCTGAGGTGGAATCGTCGCGGCCGCAGATCAAGAAGGACACGATTGGCTCCAGCTCGTCCTCGTTCGGAGCAACATCGGCGATCAGGCACTGGATCAGCAGCCCGTCCACGGCGGCGAGGAGCGCCCTGAAGGCCACCGGATCGGCCGGCCGCACGATCTCCATCGCCTGGTCGAGCCATCGGCGGGCGGCAGGCCTCAGCTCCGGACGCCGGCCGGCCAGCAGGTACAGTTCGTATTCGGCGAGCGTGCGGCCGCGGTTCTCGTTGACCGCCTTCGCCAACGTCGCCGCGATCTCACGCGCGCTGCCGCCGCGCGCCACCGTCTGCAGCATTTCCTCGCACGACTCTTCAGCCGCCCACAGGAGCGTGGCGATCAACAGGTCGTCGAGCGTCGCGAAGTAGTAGGTCGGTGCTGTCGTCGGCACGCCCGCTTCCCGCGCCACGCTGCGATGGGTCACACCCGCGACGCCGTCCCGTTCGATGACCCGCAGCGTGGCCTCGACGATCGCGCGGCGCTTCTTCTCGCCGCGCGCTTTCCGCCCGTCTGTCGCTACCGCGGTCAGTGCGTCCTCCCGAGCTCGAGCGTCACCACGCCTCCGATGATCAAAGCCAACCCGATGACCATCGTGGGGTTGAGGGTTTCGCCGAGGAACTTCCAGCCGATGACCGCGACGGCTGCGACACCGATCGCGGACCACACGGCGTAAGCGACGCCCACGGGCATACCCAACTTCAACGCGCGCGAAAGCGCCGTGAAGGCGATGACGTAACCGACGACGACGACTGCCGACGGCCACGCTCTGCTGAAGCCATCGGACAGCTTCAAGACACGGTGGCGGCGATCTCTCCCACGATCGCCGCAGCCAGATACAGGTACAACACGGCGACCTCCGGGTGCTCAGCACAACTACTGGAACAAGTGTTCCACAAGTTTCTGATCAATTTCCGGATACTTGACCGGTACGTGAGGAGACACCGGCCACGTCCAAGTGGTTACTCACCAGTAACGTGGCCTAGACTCCCGCCATGACCCTCCAGCTGGTTCTCGGACTCGTCGCCGTTGCGGTGAGCGTCGTCGCCTGGGGCGTGTTCGTCGCTGGCGTCTGGAAGATGATCAAGATCATCCGGCTCGGCCAGCCGGACGGCACCCGCACGGGCCCGTTCTGGCCGCGGCTGAAGACGATGGTCGTCGAGTTCGTGGCGCACACCAGAATGGCGAAGTTCCGCTCGGTCGCCCCGTGGCACTGGATGGTGATGTGGGGCTTCCTCATCGGCTCCGCGGTGCTGTTCGAGGCCTACGGTGAGGTGTTCGACCCGCACTTCCACTGGCCGATCATCGGCACGTGGTCGATCTGGCTGTTGCTGATCGAGCTGCTGGGCCTCGGCACCGTCGTCGGTGGTGTGGCGCTCGCGATCATCCGCCAGCGCAACCACCCGCGCCGCGCGGACAGGGTCTCCCGCTTCCAGGGCTCCGACTTCAAGTCCGCCTACTTCGTCGAGGCGGTCGTGATCATCGAGGGTGTCGGCATCCTGATGGTCAAGGCGTTCAAGCAGTCGAGCGGTCTGGAGGTCGCTCCGCTGTGGACGTCGTTCGTGACGCAGCCGCTTGCGCAGATCCTGCCGGCCGCGCCGATCTGGGTGTCGGTGATGGCACTGGTCAAGCTGCTCAGCGGCATGATCTGGCTGGTCGTCGTCGGCCGGAACCTCACGATGGGCGTTGCCTGGCACCGGTTCTCGGCGTTCTTCAACATCTACTTCAAGCGCGAGGACGACGGCGGCGTCGCCCTGGGCGCGTTGAAGCCGATGATGTCCGGCGGCAAAGTCCTGGACCTGGAGGAGGCCGACCCCGACAAGGACGTGTTCGGCGTCGGCAAGGTCGAGGACTTCAGCTGGAAGGGCTGGCTCGACTTCTCCACCTGCACCGAGTGCGGCCGCTGCCAGTCGCAGTGCCCCGCATGGAACACCGGCAAGCCGTTGTCCCCGAAGCTGGTCATCACGCAGCTGCGTGACCACGCGTTCGCCAAGGCGCCGTACCTGCTGGCGGGCGGCTCGCGCGACATGGCCGGTGACGAGGTCGGCCTGACCGAGGACAAGTACGAGGACTACAAGAAGCGCCTCGAGTCGATCGACGTGCTGGCGATGGCCGAGTCCGAGCGCCCGCTGGTCGGCGGCCCCGACGAGCTCGGCGTCATCGACCCCGAGGTGCTGTGGTCCTGCACCACCTGTGGCGCGTGCGTTGAGCAGTGCCCCGTCGACATCGAGCACGTCGACCACATCGTCGACATGCGCCGCTACCAGGTGCTGATCGAGTCGAACTTCCCGACCGAGCTCGGCGGCATGTTCAAGAACCTGGAGAACAAGGGCAACCCGTGGGGCCAGAACGCCAAGGACCGCCTGGCGTGGACCGACGGCCTCGAGTTCGAGGTGCCGGTGTTCGACGGCGAGCTGGGCGACGCGGAGTACCTGTTCTGGGTCGGCTGCGCCGGTGCGTTCGAGGACCGCGCGAAGAAGACCACCCGTGCCGTGGCCGAGCTGCTGCACACCGCGGGCGTCAAGTACACGGTGCTCGGCCCGGAGGAGACCTGCACCGGTGACCCGGCCCGTCGCGCCGGCAACGAGTTCCTGTTCCAGATGCTCGCGCAGCAGAACGTTGAGGTGCTCAACTCGGTGTTCGAGGACCGGCCCGTCGGTCAGCGCAAGATCGTCGTGACGTGTGCGCACTGCTTCAACACGCTGGCGAACGAGTACCCGCAGGTCGGTGGCACCTACGAGGTCGTGCACCACACGCAGCTGCTGAACAAGCTGGTGCGCGAACGTCGCCTGGTGCCGGTCGCGCCGGTCACCGAGGACGTCACCTACCACGACCCGTGCTACCTGGGCCGTCACAACAAGATCTACGAGGCACCACGTGAGCTCATCGGGGCCTCTGGCGCGAAGCTGCGCGAGATGCCGCGCCACGAGGAACGCTCCATGTGCTGCGGTGCCGGTGGCGCTCGCATGTGGATGGAAGAGCGGATCGGCAAGCGCATCAACGTCGACCGCGTGGACGAGGCCCTCTCGACCGCGCCGTCGAAGATCGCGACCGGCTGTCCGTTCTGCCGCGTGATGCTGACCGACGGTGTGACCGCGCGTCAGTCCGACGGCCTGGCCGGTGCGCACGTCGAGGTCGTGGACGTGGCGCAGATGCTGCTCGAGTCCGTGAAGCGCGGCACCGAGAAGCAGGACACGCCGACGGACGAGGTGCCGACCGGCACGCCGCTGCCGGACCAGGACAAGTCCAAGGTCTGATCCAACGCAAGCGAAAGGCCCTCGGTCCGGTGTGGACCGAGGGCCTCTCTCGTGTCGTGGGTCAGTCCTTGTCGGTGATCTTGTCGTAGACCACGTTCAGCACCCAGCCGGTCAGGGCGACGATGATCGCGCCCCAGAACGCGGGCCAGAAGCCGTCGACGCGGAACGGCAGGTCCAGCAGTTCGGCGAGCCACCCGGTGAGCATGAACAGCAGCGCGTTCACCACGAGCCCGATCAGGCCGAGGGTGACCAGGTAGAACAAGCAGCCGAAGAACTTCACGAGCGGCTTCACGATCGCGTTCACCAGGCCGAAGATCACCGCGACGCCGAGCAGCGTGAGGATTCTCGATCCGGTGGTGCCCTCGCCCAGGTCGATGCCCGGAAGGGCGGTCGACACCCAGACCGCCACGGCAGTCAGCAGCACATGCACCAAGATGCCCATGCCGCAGACTAACCGTGACGGGTCCTAAGTGGTCAGGAGCGTCGGCGGCGCGCCACGAAGAACGCTCCGGTACCGGCCGCGAGCAGCAGCGCACCCAGTGCCAGGAAACCCAGCGGCGAGGCGCCCGTGGACGCGAGGCCGGACTTGTTGCCGGCCTTGGCCACCGCCGGAGTGGTCGTGGTGGTCGGGGCAGCGGTCTGCGAGGACGACGGCGCGGTGGTGGCGCCCTTCTCGACGACCTTGATCGGCTTGACGGCCACGTTGTCCTTGAACGAGTCCTTGCCGAACTTGCTGGGCCGCACGATGACGTGGAGGCTCTCGATCTTGGTGGTGGTGAACTTGATCCTGAGCTTCACGTCGATGCTCTTGCCGGGCGCGATCGGGTCCTTCGACTCGAACTCGAAGCCGGTGTGGTTGTACGCCACCACGTTGTCGCTGTGGGACAGCGTCTCGGCGTCATAGCTCGCCAGCACGAAGGAAGGCTTCTCCGCGACCTCGCCCTTGTTGGAGATCTTGATGACGACGTCGGCCGCGTCGCCGAGGACGTAGGTGTCCTTGGAGGGAGTCAGGACCGGCACCTCTGCCGCGAAGTCTCCCTTGATCGGCACGTTGCGGACGTCGACCGTCTTGAAGTTGGCGAACTTCGCGAGCTTGAAGGTCACCGTGCGGGTCGCGCGGTCGACCTCGGACTCGGTGACCAGCCGGTACTTCTTGTCCGTGTAGTCCGCCGCGACGAAGGTGTAGTCACCTGCGCGGAGGTCGTCGACGTCGAACTTGCCCTCGTCGTTCGGCATCGGCAGCGGCTTGCCGTTGAGCGTGCCGGGGTTGAGAAGCTCCTCGTCGGCCTGCCGGACGCGGTCCTCGTTCTTGTCCAGGAACGAGAAACCGTAGAAGTGCGCGCCGAAGAACCGCACGTCGACGACACCGCCCGTGGTGGTGCGCTCCCTCGGACTCACGGGTGAGTGGAAGTCCCTCATGGCGGCGTCCAACTCCACGCGGTAGGTGCCCGCGGGCAGGTTCTCCACGCGGTACTTGCCGTTCGCGTCGGTGGAGAACTGGGCCACGGTCTCACCGGACTCGGCCTTGACGATCGTGCCCGGCTCGTTCGCCAGCACGACCTCGCCGGCGTCATGGGCCCTGGAGCCGTTGCGGTCGAGGTAGAGCAGTCCCTCGATCGCGATCTTCTCGTCCTGCGCGAAGGCGGGAGTGCCTGCCGCGGTCAGCACGAGGGCGGCCGTCGTCGCGACGGCGAAGACGTTCTTCACTTGTCCCCCAAAGGACTTCGGTTGTCAGGAACGGCGACGGCGCGCGACGAAGAACGCGCTGGCACCGGCAGCGAGAAGCACGGCGCCCAGCGCCAGGAAGCCCAGCGGCGACGCACCCGTCGACGCGAGACCTGCCTTGTTGCCCGCCTTGGCCACGGCCGACGTGATGGTGGTGGTCGGAGCGGCGGTCTGCGAGGACGACGGCGCGGTGGTGGCGCCCTTCTCCACGACCTTGATCTGCTTCTTCACGTTCGTGCCCTGGTTCGTGCGGTCGGCGTCCTTGAAAGGACCGACGAACGGGTGTGCGAACGGCCAGATCTCGGTGAGGTCGGTACCGGTGATCTCGATCGTGCCGGTGGCCCAGTCGATCGGCCGGGTTCCCGCCGGCTTGACCAACGCCAGGCCGCGCTGCGAGTAGTCGACGGCGACGAACGCGTACTTGCCGGCCGGCAGGTCCCTGGCGACGTACATGCCCTTGTCGCCGGTCGTGTACTCACCGACGAGGTCACCGCCGTCGTACTTGGTGATCTTCACGGCCTTCTCGCTGGCGAAACCTGGTTCGTCGCCGACCTTGCCGTCATCGCGACGGCGCAGACGTTCTTCACTGATCCCCCAGCGTTCGATTGCTCCACTTAGGAGTCGAATTACCGAGGGCCGGCGTTGCGTGATGCCGGTCACTCCGACAACGGATGTCCCACGATGGTGGTTGCGCCGACATGCAGAACGGCCCGCGTCTCTCCCGGACGCGGGCCGTTCCGTCTTACCCCCTGGTGATCAGCGTCCCCCGGTGCAGATCCCAGCCTTAAGACACCGCAGACCGTCCTGATGTTGCCCCACCCTCCGAATGTCACTCGAATGCAGTAACGGTCAGGCGCTGCGCGCGTCGAAGGTCACCGCGGTGGCGGAATCATAGGCTGATCGTCATGAGCGAGAAGCCGCAGGGTTCGGGCGAAAGCACGCTGACCGTGGTCCTCGCCCTGCTGGTGAACCTGGCCATCGCGATCACCAAAGCCATTGCGGGCGTTTTGACCGGTTCGGCGGCAATCCTCTCCGAAGCCGCGCACTCGGTCGCCGACACGTTCACCGAGGCACTCCTGCTGACCGCACTGCGCCGCTCGGGCCGCCCCGCCGACCGCCGCCACCCGTTCGGCTACGGCAAGGAGCGGTACTTCTGGTCGCTGCTGGCGGCCGTCTCGATCTTCGCCTCGGGCGCGATGTTCGCGTTCTACGAAGGCTTCCGCACGGTCTTCGGCGAACCGGAGGAACAGACGCGGCCGTTGGTGGGCTACATCGTGCTCGGCCTGGCCTTTCTGCTGGAGTCCGTCTCCTGGACCCAGGCGTTCCGGCAGGTCCGCTCCGAGGCCGCCGCACACGGCCGCGGGTTCTGGGACTTCTTGAGGGTCTCGGACGACCCGACCGTGAAGACGGTTTTCCTCGAGGACTCCGCCGCCCTGATCGGCCTGGTGCTCGCATTCTCCGGCCTCGGCCTGCACCAGCTCACCGGCTCGTCGCTGTGGGACGGCCTGGCGTCGCTGGCGATCGGACTGTTGCTGGCTCTGGTGGCCTATGTCCTGGCCCGCACCAACCGCGGCCTGCTGATCGGACGGCAGGCGGACCCGGTGATGGTGAAGGCGATCTGGCGCCGGCTGGCGGAAGTACCGGAGGTCGAGGCCGTCGTGGACGTGCTGACGATGCTGATCGGCACCGACCGCGTGCTGCTGTGCGCGCGGCTCGACTTCAACGACACGTTGACGGCCTTCGAGCTGGAGAACGCGTGCGTGCGCATCTCCGCGGAGCTGCGCATGGAGTTCCCGGACCTCGACGAGATCTTCCTGGAGCCGGTACCCCGTACCGACCCCGACCTGCGCCGCCGCGTGCTGGACCGCTACGGCTTCTAGCGGCGCGTGTCCGTGCGGTGGAAGTTGAGGTAGGCGCGGCTGGGCGTGGGCCCACGCTGTCCCTGGTACCGGCTACCGGCCCGCTTCGAGCCGTACGGGTGCTCCGCCGGGCTCGAGAGCTTGAACAGGCACAGCTGCCCGATCTTCATGCCGGGGTGCAACGTGATGGGCAGGTTCGCGACGTTCGACAGCTCCAGCGTGATGTGACCGGAGAAGCCGGGGTCGATGAAGCCGGCCGTGGAGTGGGTCAGGAGGCCGAGCCTGCCGAGGCTGGACTTGCCTTCCAGCCGCCCGGCCAGGTCGTCCGGCAGCGTCACCATCTCGTAGGTCGAGCCGAGCACGAACTCACCGGGGTGCAGCACGAACGGCTCACCCTCCGCCGCCTCGACCAGGCTCGTCAGGTCGTCCTGCTGTTGAGCGGGGTCGATGTGGGTGTAGCGCGTGTTGTTGAAGACCCGGAAGAACCGGTCCAGCCGCACGTCGATGCTCGACGGCTGAAGCATCTCGAGGTCGAACGGGTCGAGGACGAGACGGCCGGACTCGACCTCTTTGCGCAGATCCTGGTCACTCAGCAGCACCCGGACAGGCTAGCTCAGGCTTGTGTATGATCGGCGACGCACTGCTCGCGGGTGTAGTTCATTGGTAGAACGACAGCTTCCCAAGCTGTAGAGGCGGGTTCGATTCCCGTCACCCGCTCCACCTCGAGGGCCCAGGTCACACGACCTGGGCCCTCTTTTTGATGGTGTCAGCACGTCACCGTGTGCTAACCACATGCAGTCAGCCCACGGGTGCAAGTACGAACTCCTCGAACGGAACGATGGTGCAGCCGCGCAGTTCGCGGATCAGCGCCGAGGCCAGCACCCACCGCACGGCCTGATCGTCGTAGGGCATGTTCACCGCTCCGGCTACGACGGGTGCCAGCAGGCCGTGTTGATCAGCTCGCGGGCTGCATGCAACTCAATCCGAGACTTGGGACGCGCGCCAGGGTGGTCGCCATGATCAGGCTGGGCACGGCGCTCGGCTGCCGCGCCCATGGACAGCTCGCCGCCGTCGGCCTCTCGCGTTCGCTCATGCGGCTCGACCTGATCGACGAGCTCCAGGTGAGTTTGTTCCCCTACGTCGCGGGCGAAGGGACTCGGATGTTCGACGGCATCCCCAAGGCCTACCAGCTCGACCTGGTCTCCAGCGCCGCCTCTCGCAACGGGATCGTCGAGCTGCAATACCGACGACACCGCTAATCGACCGGTGGGCCCACGGGCGGCGGTCCAGCTCCACCCTGCCGGCGCTACCGTGGACCCTCCCACCAGATCGCCACGAGGGAGATGGTGACCCTGACGGTATTCATCAGCCATTCCTTCGACAACCAGCCCGAGTTCGAGAACGTCACGGACTGGCTGGACCGGCTGGACGTCCAGTACTGGCGACCATCCGAGATCAAGACCGGCGAGTCGCTGCGCGAACAGCTGCGCACCGCCGTCCAGACCTGCTCGGTCTGCATCTTCGTGGCCACCCAGAAGTCCGTCACGTCGAGCTGGTGCGGCGCCGAACTCGGGGCGTTCTGGGGCGCAGGCATCCCGATCATCGTGTACCTCGCCGAGGCATCTCTCCCAGATGAGGCACTACCACCGATCCTGCAAGGCGACGTGTGGGAGCGAAATCTGCGCCGAGTCGCGGCCAGGGCGGAGGAGCTGGTCGATCACCGCGATGCCGCGGCTCCGTCGCCCAATGCGAAAGTCTCCAGCATCACCGTCGAGCAGCTGGAGACGCTCGTCGGAGGCGCTGTCGCACTGGTCGCGGCGAAGGTGCTGAAGGACTCGAGCCTCGGCGCGTTCGACGGCGGACTCCGGTCCGTCGCCACCGAAGCGACGGGGCGCGTTCTCCGCGGCACCGAGGCGACCAGGCAACTGACCGACGGGGACTGGAAGCGACGCGTCCTGTGGGTCGACGACCATCCGGAGTACAACGAGTACGAGCGCGAGGCGTTCGAATCCTTCGGTCTGAAGTTCATGCTCGTCTTGTCCACCGAAGAGGCGTTGCAGGTTCTGGACGGTCGTCGTTTCGCGGCCATCATCTCGGACATGGGCCGCGCCGAAGGCCCGCAGGAAGGATTCCGGCTTCTGGAGAGCGTTCGAGCTCGCGATCGCTCCACGCCGTTCTTCATCTACGCCGGGACCGCCACGAGCGCACAGCGACAGCTCGCCACGGCACGTGGGGCGCAGGGGCAGACGGACGAGGCCAACGAGCTGATCGACATGGTGACGGCGGCGCTGGTCGACCGTTAGGACCCACGGGCGGCGGTTTCGGCGGTCTAGGGTGCGCGCCATGAGCGAGATCTACCACGGCCGCGGCGGCCGAACCGCCACAGTCGTCGCCGCCACCTTCCTGCTGGCGGCCTACGCCGTGCGGGCGCTCAGGTACGAGGGCGGCAATCATCGCGATCGGTGTTGTGGTCACGTCGATCGCCGCACTTCTCATCTGGCACGTGTGGTGTCTGTCGGTGACGCTCACTGACGACGAGCTGATCATCCGCAACACCTTCCGCACCCACCGCATCAAGTGGCAGGACGTCAAAGAGATCGACCGCGATCAGATGCTCAACCGCGAGAGGGTGATCGTCCGCACGAAGGATGGGCGGACGGTGCCGTGCGACTCGTTCAGCGGACTGAACCTCAGCAACGAACGGGTCGGCGTGAAGCTGATCAAAGCGGTCAACAGGCGGCTAGTCGACCGGTAGGCCCCACGGTCGCCGGTCCAGCTCCACCCAGCCCCCACCCCGAGCCAAAGCCGCCCGCACGCCGGCGACGTGGTCAGCGAACGACGCGAGATCCCCGTGCAGCAGCTCAGCGCGCTCCACGTCCAACGGATGCGTGTCGTCGTGCCAAAGGTCGACCGGGAAGGAAGCCACGAACGGCATCGACTGCAAGAGCTGCAACAAGGCCGCTGAAGGCTGAGCAGTCTCAGCGAGGTAGTCCAGCCGGATCGACTCGCAGGCCGCCAGCAGCTCGCGGACCTGCCGGATGGCGTCGGCCGGGGTGCCGTCCCACGACTGGTCGGGGTACACGCGGTCGCTCAGCTCCAGCCAGAGCCGCCAACCAGCGGCCAGTTCGGCGTCGTCTGAAGGAAACCACGTACCCATGGCATCCACTGTGCATGCGTGACCGAGCATGAGTCTCGTGACGATGACGCACGCCACGGCAACCAACGGGTGATGTGCGCGTCTTGAACCGCATGACGCGTAAGTGGCAAGGACTTACCGTACTGCTGAGTCTCGTGATCGGGCTCGCACTCGGCCTCCTCCTGACGCTGCTCGCCGTACCGGCGCTCAAGTACGAGGTGGTCGAGCACGCCAACCTGCTGACGCGGGTGCTGGCCTACGGCTTTCTGCTCGTCCCCATCGCCGTCATCACCGTTCTGAAGAGCCCGTACCCGGTCACGCACACGACGGGGCTCGTGGCGGGTGCGACGGCCGTGCTGGCAACAGCCGCCCAGACCTACACCGGCACGCCGATGCCCTACATCTGGCTCGCGGCGGCGACCCTGTTCGGGTGCGCCGCCGCGAGGATCATGAAGAACGAACGCGCTACGCCTTCACCTTCTCCGGCTCCGGCTCATCGGAGTTGAGCGAGTCGAGCAGTTCGTCGCGCTCGCGGGACGGCTCCTTCTTCGTGAAGCCGATCGCCAGGTAGAGCACCAGGGAGAGCAGCAGCGGCCACGACACGAGCACGCCCTTGGTCACCCAGGCGGCCTTGTTCATCTGCTCGATGTAGAGGAACGCCCACATGCCGAGGCCACCGACAACCGAGGCGATCGCCGCCGATGAACCGACCTTGCGGAACCACGGCAGCAGGCCGAGCATCAACGGAATCGCGATCGGGCCCATCGTCGCGGCGACCAGGTCGACCACCACCTTGAGCACGAAGCCCTGGCCTCCCGACGCGATCGCGATGATCATGCTGACGCCGATGAAGGTGAACGTCGTGACGCGGGCCAGCACCAGCTGGTTGTCAGCCGAGAACGTCTTAACCCGTTTCCAGATGTGCGGCAGCATGTCGCGGTTGATGACGGCGGCGATGACGTTCGCGTCCGACGACACCATGGCCATGGTGTGCGAGAAGAAGCCGGCCAGCACCAGGCCGATCATGCCCGCGGGCAGCATCTGCTTGCCCATCTCGATGTAGGCGCTCTCCGCCTGCGCACCTTCAAGGCCCGGCACGATCAGCGGCGCCGCCCACATCGGGAAGAACAGCACGAGCGGCCACACCAGCCACAGCGCGGACGACAGCAGTGCCGACCGCTTGGCCGCGAAGCCGGACGGCGCGGCCATGTAGCGCTGCGCCAGGTTCCACATGCCGCCGTTGTACTCCAGCGTCTTGATCAGGAAGAGCGCCATGAGGAACGTCGACGTGTACGGGCCGGCCAGCGGGTCGCTGTGGCTGTCGGGGAGCTTGTCCCAGATCGTGACGGGGAAGCCCCAGCCGAGCTGACCGGCGACGGCGAAGAACATCGCGAAGCCCGCGGCCGCCTGGATGATGAACTGGCCGAAGTCCGTGAGCGCGTCGGCCCAGAGACCGCCGAGCACCGAGTAGACCATCGTGACCAGGCCGATGATGATGATGCCCCAGGTGATCGGGACACCCGCGAAGCCGCGGAGCAGGATCGAGACGGCCGCCCACTTGGCGGCGATGTCGACGACCTTGAGCAGGGCACCCGCGTAGGCCATGACCTGCTGGGTGGGCAGGTTGTAGCGCTTGGCCAGGTATTCGAGCGGCGACTTGACGTCGTGCTTGGCGCGCAGCCGGTTCCACCGCGGTGCGAACAAGAACGCACCGATGCCGACGCCGATGCCGATGGTCAGCGACCACCACACGTAGACCGTCAGTCCGAGCCTGTACGCCTCGGAAGCGAACGCGACGAACATGACCGCGCTGTAACCCGACATGTGGTGCGAGATGCCGGACAACCACCACGGCATCTTTCCGCCTGCCGTGAAGAAGTCGGCGATGTTGTGGACCCGCCCGCGTGACCAGAGTCCGATCGCGACCATCACGAAGAAGTAGCCGACTACGACTACCCAGTCGAGGGTGCCCATGTGACCTCCTGCGTGTGCACACACGTGTGCCCGCGAGAGCGCACCAGGCCTGGGGCGGCGGAACCTGGCACATCCGCACGGGATATGTGACGTAGGTCTTACGAGACTGTTGCCTGCAGATGGAAGACCTTCGGCGGTCTTGAATCACATTCGTGACCGTTGTTCATCCACATGAACCGAGTGTTCCGCGTAACACGTCCGAGCGAACGACGTCACACCTCCAGAAGCACGAACGGAGGTGCTGATGCTCCAGCCAAGCCGGCCCGGCCCCGGTGTCGCGCTGATCGACCCCGTGCCGCTGTACCGAGAAGGTCTGTCCGCCCTGATCAGGCGGACCGCCGGCCTGCGCTGGCTCGGCTCGACGGGCGACCTGCACGCCGCCGTCCGCCTGCATGAACGACTGCGGCCAGACGTGCTGCTCGTCGACTCCGTGCTCGATCCCGTCGGGCACCTGGCCAGGCTCCTGGTCGAACGCGACCCGGCCCTGCTGGTCATCGGCCTGGTCCGCGACGCCCACTCGCACGCGAACTACGTGACGAGCGCGCTGGAGGCGGGGGTTCGCGGCGTCGTGCCGCGCTCGGCCCAGCCGGAGCAGATCGTGCGAGTGATCGCCGAGACGTGCCGTTCACGCGGCTACGTGCACCCCGACCTGCGGCCACGAGAACGGCCGACGCTGACGCGGCGCGAGTACGAGGTGCTCACGCTCATCGCGGACGGCCTGGAGAACCAGCAGGTCGCGAACGAGCTGATCGTGTCCGTGGAGACCGTGCGGACCCACGTGAAGGGCATCCTGCGCAAGCTCAGCGCGCGCGACCGGACGCACGCGGTGTCACTCGCCTACCGGTCAGGCCTTCTGATCGGCCGCCCAGCCGTGCTCGAGTAGCCCGAACAACTCCTCAGCCGCCTTCTCCCGGTCCGCCCGCCCGAAGATCACGTCACGGGCCTCCAGCGCGAACCGGGCCAGCCCCGCGCACCTCACGTCGTCCAGTGGCGCACCGACGTCCTCGGCGATGGCATGGGCCAGCGCTGTCTCGTGGCGGATCCACATGGTGCGCTGGTACGCGCGCAACGTCGGCGTGTCCTCGACGAGCCGGATGAAGGGCCCGAACAGCGGGTGGTCGGCGTGCCCGGTCGCCGCTCGGACGAAGTGGTCCTTCAACGCCTGCGGGATCGACTGCCCTGCCGGACGGTCGCGCACGGCACCGACCAGCGCGGACTCCATCTCCGCGTCCTCGTCGAAGAGCAGCGACTCCTTGCTCGGGAAGTGCTTGAACAGCGTCGTCACCGACACGTCCGCCCGGTCGGCGATCTCCTTCACGCCCACGTCGTCGAACCCGCGCGCCAGGAACAGCTCCAGCGCCGCGTCGGCGATCGACTGACGGGTCTGCAGCTTCTTGCGCTCACGGCGGCCGAGTTCGGTCACCGTCGGATCGTACCTGCGAGTTGAGCCACTTCAAAAGTGTAGTCATTGCACTTTTGTAGTCGATACGGTTTCATGGATGGCATGACCACACCACGCATTGCCATCGCAGGGGCCGGCATCGGCGGCCTCACCTGTGCCCGAGTTCTCCAGCTGCACGGCTTCGAGAACGTCACCGTCTTCGAGCGCGAGAGTTCACCGAACGCCCGCCAGCAGGGCGGCACCATCGACCTGCACGGCGACTCCGGGCAGGTGGCCATCCGCGCCGCTGGGCTCTACGACGAGTGGCGCGCACTCGCCCGTGACGAAGGCCAGGAGCAGCGCAAGGTCGACCACGCCACCGCAGCGTTGATCGAGCACGAGCTACCGGAGGGCGACTTCCGCCCGGAGATCGACCGCGGCCAGCTCCGCGACCTGCTGCTCGGTTCGCTCACGCCGGGGACGGTCAGCTGGGGACTCGGCGTCGCTTCCGCCGCGCCCGGCGGCCACGTCACGTTCCTGGACGGTTCGACCGCCACGTTCGACCTGGTCATCGGTGCGGACGGGGCGTGGTCACGGGTGCGCCAGGCCGTGTCACCCGCCACGCCCGAGTACACCGGCGTGATGTTCGTCGAGACCCGGCACGACAACGACGAACGGCTGCTCGACCTCACCGGTCAGGGCACGATGGTCGCGGACCACGAGGGCCTGATGCTGTGGGCGCAGCGCAACAGCGGTAATCACATTCGCGCGTACGCGTGCATGCGTGCGCGTGAGGATTGGAAGCCCTCCAACGCCGAGCTGCTGGACCTCTACACGGGCTGGCACCCGGACCTGGCGGCGTTCCTCACCGGCGAGCTGATCCACCGGCCGCTGTACGCGCTGCCGGTGCCCCACACGTGGGAGCACACGCCCGGCGTGACCCTGCTCGGCGACGCCGCCCATCTGATGCCGCCACTGGGCGTCGGGGCGAACCTCGCCATGGAGGACGCCGCCGAACTGGCGCTCGCGATCGCCGAGCACGGTGTCCGAGACGGCGTTCGGACCTACGAATCTGTCATGTTGCCGCGCGCGATCGACGCACAGGAGCGCACGAACGCAGGACTGCAGGACATGGTCCCAGAGCGCCCGATACGCGTCTGACCGGCGCTCATGCCCGATTCAGGCTGACAAGAGGACTGTCTGATTCACCACCAGTGGGTGGACGGCCTTGCCGGGGTTACTGTCGAGTAATACTCTGTTGTTACCGGTCAGTAGGCGACCCCGCCGCGACCCTGAGGAGTGAGCTGACGAGATGGGCCACTACAAGAGCAACGTCCGGGATCTCGAGTTCAACCTGTTCGAGGTCTTCAACGTGCAGGACCACCTCGGCACAGGGCCGTTCGAGCAGTCCGACGAGGACACCGCGCGCGGCGTTCTGGCCGAGATGAAGACGCTGGCGGAGGGTCCCCTCGCGGACTCGTTCGCCGACGCCGACCGCAACCCGCCGAAGTACGACCCGGCGACGTTCTCGGCGACCCTGCCGGAGTCGCTGAAGAAGTCGTACAAGGCCGTGTGGGACGGCGAGTGGTACCGCATGTTCCTGCCTGAGGAGCTCGGCGGCTTCGGCACTCCGCCGTCGGTCGCGTGGGCCGCGTCCGAAATGATCCTCGGCGCCAACCCGCCGATCTACATGTACCTGGCCGGCCCGAGCTTCGCGACGGTCGTCTACAACAACGGCACCGAGCGCGACCAGCACTGGGCGCAGCTGATGATCGACCGCGGCTGGGGCGCCACGATGGTGCTGACCGAGCCGGACGCCGGTTCTGACGTCGGCGCCGGCCGCACCAAGGCGATCAAGCAGGACGACGGCTCCTGGCACATCGAGGGCGTGAAGCGCTTCATCACGTCCGGTGACCAGGACCTCACCGAGAACATCATGCACCTGGTGCTGGCGCGCCCCGAGGGCGAAGGCGTCGAGGCGCGGCCGGGCACCAAGGGTCTGTCGCTGTTCCTCGTGCCGAAGTTCCACTTCGACCCGCAGACCGGCGACCTGGGCGAGCGCAACGGCGCCTTCGTGACCAACGTCGAGCACAAGATGGGTATCAAGGCGTCCACCACGTGTGAGCTGACGTTCGGCCAGCACGGCGTGCCCGCCCAGGGCTGGCTGCTGGGCGAGGTGCACGACGGCATCGCGCAGATGTTCGACGTCATCGAGTACGCCCGCATGATGGTCGGCACCAAGGCCATCGCGACGCTGTCGACCGGCTACCTGAACGCGCTGTCCTACGCAAAGGAGCGCGTGCAGAGCGCCGACCTGACGCGCATGACGGACAAGACCGCCCCGCGCGTCACCATCACCAACCACCCGGACGTGCGCCGCAGCCTGATGCTGCAGAAGGCGTACGCCGAGGGCCTGCGCGCCGTGTACCTGTACACCGCGACGTTCCAGGACAAGGTGATGCTCGGCGGCGACGACAAGGAGCTCGCGGCGAAGGTCAACGACCTGCTGCTGCCGATCGTCAAGGGCGTCGGCTCGGAGCGCGCGTACGAGCAGCTGGCGCAGTCGCTGCAGACGCTGGGCGGCTCCGGCTTCCTGCAGGAGTACCCGATCGAGCAGTACATCCGCGACTCGAAGATCGACTCCCTGTACGAGGGCACCACGGCCATCCAGTCGCTGGACTTCTTCTTCCGGAAGATCATCCGCGACAAGGGCCAGGCGCTCGCGTACATCAACGGCGAGATCCAGAAGTTCCTCGACAACGAGGGCGGCAACGGTCGCCTGAAGGAGGAGCGCGCGCTGCTCAAGCAGGGTCTCGAGGACCTGCAGGGCATGCTCGGCTCGCTGGTCGGCTTCCTGACTTCGTCGCAGGAGGACGTCCGCAACCTCTACAAGGTCGGCCAGAACTCGGTCCGCCTGCTGATGACCGCCGGCGACGTGCTCGTCGGCTGGCTGCTGCTTCGCCAGGCCGAGGTCGCGCTGGAGAAGCTCGGCGGCGCGCCGTCGGCCAAGGACAAGGCGTTCTACGAGGGCAAGGTCGCCGTGGCGTCGTTCTTCGCGAAGAACGTGCTGCCGGAGCTCACCGCCCGCCGCAAGATCGCCGAGTCCACCGACAACGCGCTGATGGACATCGACGAGAGCGTTTTCTGAGCGCTGCAAGGACGACGGGTCCTCGCACCTCCTGCCCGAGGTGCGAGGACCCGTTTCTCATTCCCTGAGTGCTCGTGCAGCGACGAAGCAGTAGACGCCGAACGCGGCGATGCCGATCGCGACCGCGCTGAGCAAGAACACGCCGTAAGGCTGTGCTGCCAACGTGTGCAGCGCTTTGTCCATGCCACCGGACTGCTCCGGATCCGCGTTGATCGCCGCGAGTCCGACGAGGACACCGATCACGCCGTACGCGAAACCCTTGCCGATCCAGCCGATCCGGCCCACCGGCTCGATCCACGACGGCGCACGGCTCATGTCGAGGTCCTTCTCGAAGGACTTCTTGAAGCCCTTGTAAGCGATCACGCCGGCGATGACGAGCACACCGATCGCGATCGCCCCGACGATCAACTGGCCGCCTGGCCACGCCAGCACCTGCGCGGTCAGTTCCTGTTGCTGCTGCGTCTGATCGCCGGCGCTACCGCTGGTGGCGTACTTGAAAGCACCGAGCGCGATACCGGTCGCGGTGATGGCGCGTGCGGCAGAACCGATGCGTTTGGAGATCCGCTTGCGCTTCTCACTGCGGTACGAGTAGCCGACGAAGGCCAGAATCACCTGCCAGAGCGCGAAGAAGACCAAGCCGATGCCGACGGTCCACAGCAGCCAGGAACCGTTCTGCGCGAGCTCGGTCAGCGCGCCTTTCGAATCCGTCCGTTCGGCGTCACCGCTGAACGCGACCTGGAGCGCCAGCCATGCGATGAGCACGTGGACCGCTCCGTACACAACCATCCCCACCCGCCCCAACGTCTGGACGGCGGGGTGTCTTCGCGCCTCATGCGCAACAGTGGCCACGAACGGGTGAATACCCGCGCGTGGCCACTGTGAATCTGAAGGTGTGGACTCAGCCGCCGGGTGGCGGTTCGCAGATGATCTTGAACTGCGGGTCGTAACGGACCGTGCGCGACTCACTGCGGGACTGGCCGCTGCGGCGGTCCTTGATCGTGCGGGTGTCCGTCACCGAGAAGCCAGGGGAACCGTTGCTCGGCGTGCACTCGGCCTTGTTGACCTTCTTCTCCTGCGGCTGGGTGGGGTTGAACTCGCCGCTGGTGGAGCCGGTGACGTCGTAGTTCTTGGTTCCCCACAGCACGATCTTGATCGAGGACGGGGTCCAGATCGTCTGGATGGCGACGCCCGTGTCGTCCGGGTTCGTGAACGCGATGTCGATCAGGCTGTTGCCCGCGCCGTCCATGAACACGGTGGCCTCACGGCCCTTCGGGTACCGCGTGATCCAGTAGCTGTGCTCCTTGTGGCCCGCGTCCTTCATGCCCGCGTAGTAGTACGCGTTGTAGAGCGTGGTCGCGAACTGCGAGATGCCGCCACCGACCGCCTTGCCGGGGATGCCGTTCTCGATGATGCCCGCCTCGACGTAGCCCTGCGCGGTACCGCGGGGGCCGGTGTACTTGTTGAGGCTGAACGTCTCCTTGGGCTTCACGATCGCGCCGTTGACCTTCTCGGCCACGACCCGGATGTTGACACCCGAGGCGGGAGCGAAGCCACCGGTCTGGAACTCGCCGATGACCTCCTTGATGCCCATCTTGTTCGCCTGCTCGGTGGTGACCTTCGCGGGCGTGTGCTTGTACTCGAACTTGACCTCGCGCCCGTCGGTCTTCTTCAGCGTGTCGAAGTAGGGCTGGAGGTTCTTGTCCCAGTCGAGGTCGAGGCCGTCCACCGACTCCTTGACGGTCGGCCTGCCGCCCTCGAAGACGATCTGGGCGTCCTTGCCCTCCTTGACCGTGTCCTTGAGCTGCGGACCGGCCACCTCGACGAGCTTGTCCTTGTTCGGCGTGACGTTCAGCGCGCCGCCGTCGCCGGGCGTGAAGGCCAGCGTGGCCCCGATCTGCTCCGGCGTGAGCGTCGCGTCCTTGCCCTCGCCCTTGATCTTGACCGGACCGGAGACGGCCGTCTTGACGACGTCGTTGAGCGCCTTCTCGACGCCCTCCTTGGTCGTCTTCACCGGGGTGAAGTCCATCGGGACCTCGACGGCGTTGCCGGAGGCCCAGTTCGCGATGACGGTGCTGGTGGCCTCTTCCGCCTTCAGCTTCTGGCCGTCGTGCGGGTCGACGGCGACGGGCTTGGCGCCCTCGAACTTGATGGTGCCCTCGATGGGCTCGTGGTCGAGCTTGGGGCGCAGCGCCTCGAGCGCGCCGGAGACCTTCGCGTCGTCGGCCTTCGTCGCGACGCCGACCTCGCGGCTGGTGAAGAACGAGGTGACGCGCGTGATCGGGCTGAGCGGCTGGCTGCCGGCACGGTCGATCGTGCTGTCCCAGTCGAGCTCCAGACCCGCTGCCTTGGGGTCGAGCTCGGCGTTGACGTCACCGGCCTTGAGCGCCACCGGCTTGCTCAGCCGGGGGCCGATCTCGTCGCGCAGCTTCTTCTCGGCCTCGTCGTGACCCATGCCGCCGACGTCGACACCCGCGACGGTCACGCCGCGCGGCACGTTGCCGCTGGAAACGAGGATGTCGAGGCCGTAGAGCAGGCCGAACGCGCCGACCACGGCCGCGGCGACGATCAGCGCCTTCTTCCTGGTGTTCTTGGGCTGGGCCTCGTCCTCGCCCGGCTCGATCATCACGGGACCGTAGACCCCGGAGTCCTCCGGCTGCGGCTCCGGCGGAACCACCGGCCGCATGTACTCGGTGGCGTCCTCGCCTGCTGGGAAACCGACACCGGGCACAGCCGCGGTGACCGTCGGCTGCTCCCTGTCCGGCTCTTCGGACGGCCACGCCTCCGTGGAGGCGTCGACCTGAACCGGGTTGATCTTGGTGGTCTGCTCGGAGGAGGTGCCGCCGGGACCCACCGGAGGCATCGCTCTCGTCTTCTCAGCGTCGTACGGCACAGCTCTCCCCGTTGCCCTGTCTCTCCTGAGGTGGCATATGTGTGTAGCTATCAGGCGCAGATCACGAACCGGCGGCTCATAGGTACAGACCAGTACCGTGCTCGGTGAGCTCCGATGCAACCGCGTGCAGATCGCGTTCCCTCATCACGAGATACGTGGTGCCGTGCACCTCGACCTCAAGCTGATCTTCCGGGTTGAACAACACCCGGTCGCCGACCTTCACGTGCCGCACGCTGGTACCGACTCCGAACACATCACCCCACGCCAACCGCTTCGCCATCTGGGCCGTAGCGGGGATCACGATGCCTCCACTGGAACGCCGCTCGCCGTCCTCCGGCGAGATACGCACCATGACGCGGTCGTACAGCATCTGGATCTCGAGCTTGACATCAGGCACCAGCAGAGTCTACGTGGCTGGCTGGGGCACCTCGTCCATGCCGCCCATCAGCAGCGGCAACCGGGTAGGTGCATCGGCAACAACTCGAACTGGCACACCCCAGTCCTGCCTGGTCAGACGGCACACCGGGTGTTCGTCGGCAGGATCGTCACTGCAACTGGCGGCCTGGGCTACGACATGCAGAACGCCGTTCGTGACCTGATCGTTGATCCGCAACGCCCGTACCAGTTCAGTGCTGACGCCGGCGCCTTCGAGGATGAGGTCCGGCGGTGAGCTGGTGATCTCCAGACGCGTCGACGGGCCGTACCGCTCGTCGAGCTTGGTGCCGGTGGGCGGGGTGAAGATGACCGCGAGCTCGATCTGCCCTGACGCGATGTCGGTGGACGGCCGCTTCACCTGGTGCTCGGTCCCGTCGATCTTGGTGGCGGCCGCGGAGAAGCGTTCGAGCCGGTGGGCCGCGCTCGCGACCACCAGCAGCTCGTTGTCGATCAGGAGCGCGTCGGACGGCTCGGCGATGTCCGTGGCGATGGTGGACAAGGCGTTGGTCTCGGGGTCGTAGCGCCTGATCGCGTTGTTGTAGGTGTCCGAGATCGCGATCGAGTGGTCGGGGAGGACCGTGACGCCGAGCGGGTGCTGCAGGAGGGCCTGGTCCGCCTCTCCGTCCTTGTGCCCGAACGCGAACAGCCCCTTGCCGATCACGGTGTGGACCTCACCGTTCTCGAGGTAGCGCAGCGCGCTCGTCTCGGAGTCGACCATCCACAGCCGGTCGCCGTCCGCCGCGAGCCCGGACGTCTGCGCGAAGAAAGCCTCTTCCTGGGGACCGTCGTTGATGCCCTCGACGGTGGTGCCGGCCAGGCGGCTGACGGTGTTGGTGGCGGGGTCGAAGAAGCCCAGCGTGTGGTTGCCGGCCATGGCGATCGCCACGCCACCGTTCCACCAGGCGACATCCCACGGGCTGGTCAGGTCGATCTTGTCGGCCGGCCCGTCGGTCTCTCCGTCGCGCCACTGCTCCCCGGTGCCGGCGAGCGTCGTGACCTCACCGGTGTCGAGGTTGAGGCCGCGAAGGAGGTGGTTGACCGTGTCCGCGATGACGACGTCGTAGCCGTGCGTGTTGGGGACGAGTGTGAGGCCGGCGGGCTCGGAGAAGGTGGGGGCGTTCCCGTCCTGCCTGCCCCGTTCGCCGGTGCCGATGCGGCGGACGACCGTCTCGCCGTCGGCTTCCAGCTCCACGATGCTGTGGTGGGCGGAGTCGCTGACCAGGATCGTGTTGCTCGGCGTGACGATCGCCTTCGCCGGGAACCTGAGCGTCGTGTTCGTGGGTTCCGGGGCGACGTAGGGACCCGTGCCGCGGTGCAGCGTGCCCTTCTCGTCGTGCTCCTCGACGAGTTCCTTGATGATGGTTTTGAGTGCCTCAACGTGGCCCTCACCTGCGGCGACGTGCACCACGTAGCCCTCGGGGTCGACCAGCACAAGCGTCGGCCAGGCCTTCACCGCGTAGTTCTGCCAGGTGGTGAGCTCCGGGTCATCGAGGACCGGGTGATGCACCTCGTAGCGCTCGACGGCGGCCTTCAGCGCCTCCGCGTCGGCCTCGTGGACGAACTTCGGCGAATGCACGCCGATCGTGACGAGGACGTCCTCGAACTCGCGCTCGAGGAGCCGCAGCTCGTCGAGGACGTGCAGGCAGTTGATGCAGCAGAACGTCCAGAAGTCCAGTAGCACGATCTTGCCGCGCAGGTCCTTGAGGCTGACCTTGGCGTCACCCGTGTTCAGCCAGCCGCGTCCTACCAGCTCAGGGGCTCGGACACGGGCACGGCGCTTCGCAGTCGTCACGACCGTATCCAACACGGTGGGACGAGGTGTCCATTCCGCGTCCCAGCATGCGGGCGCCTCAGGTGCTGCTGTCGTACCGGAAGATCACGTTCGGCGTGGCCCCGCCCCAGTGCACGACCACGCGGGTCTGGCCGCCCTTGGTGTGCCGCATGGTCAACGTGAGCGGAGCCCACGTGCCGCCGGGCTCTGCGGCACCGGTCGCGCTGCACCCGATGTCGCGCCCGCCCTCGCACGCCCACCCGTCGCCGCCGACGGTCAGATCGCCCTCGCCGTCCATGTCCTCGACGACGAACCTGATCTCGGCGCCCGTCTGCGGTGTGCTCGTGGTGTTGCGCGGCTTCAGCGTGAAGTCGATGGGCTGCGTCCGGTAGACGAACCCCCGCTCCTCGGGGGAGTTCTGCCACTCCCGGACGCCTCGGACGTCCGTCTCGAGGTCGAACGGCTCCTGCCTGGGCGGCGTCGGCGGCATGGTCGTGGGCTCGCTCGTCGGCTCGGGGGACGGAGTTGGTGGAGGTACGGTCTCGGAGGCGCACGCGGCGAGCAGCACCGTGAGTGCCGCGACCGCGATGAGTCTCATCGGCCCAGCGTAAGTGCGACACGCTGGTGCGGCGCGTCCGTTGGAGCGAACGTTGGACCGAACCCGCCGGTAGCCGCCATCATGGACGCAGACCGCCCGTCTGAACCTTTTCGCCGTGTTCGGCGTAAAGGAGGCCGGGAGGTGCGTGATGGTGGAGTACCTGGTGATCGGTGCGGGTCCGGCGGGCTTGCAGATGGGGCGCTTCCTGCACCGCGCAGGTCGCGACTACGTGATCCTCGAAGCGGGTCCGGAGCCGGCCGGATTCTTCCGGACCTTTCCCAGGCACCGCGTCCTCTCCACCGACGACAACTCGTTGTTCGAAGGCGTGCCGTTCTCCCGCTACAACAAGCGGTCCTTCCCCAACGCGGACGATCTCGTGCGGTATCTGGAGGAATTCGCGCGGCCGTTGAACATCCGCTACAACACGCCCGTCAGCGACCTGAGCAACTGCAAGGCGCGGCACGTCATCATCGCGACCGGCAAGAAGCCTTACCTGCCAGGCATTCCGGGGATCGAACACGCTGAGACGTATGCGAGTGCCAGCACCGATCCCACCGAGTACGCCGGGAAGCGAGTGCTGATCATCGGGCGTGGGCACAGCGCGTTCGAGACGGCGGACAACATCGCGACCACGGCCAGGCTCACGCACACGGTGGGGCGGACGGTGCAGCGGATCACCAAGGAGGGCAACGAGTTCGTCGCGACGATCGACGGCACCGGGCAGCTGCGATACGACAAGGTCATCGTGTGTGCGGGCTTCCGCAGGGACACCACTCTCGACGTGCCGCAGGCGCACGTGATCACCGGTGACTCGATCAAAGCGATCAGGCACGCCGCCAGGGCGCTGCACCGGACGCTCGAAGCCGAGCATCACGGGGTGCCGTGGCCGCACCGCAGGCTGCGCAACCGGCCGGACGCGCTGGCGGCCACCGTCGCGACGCGCGCCAGTGAGATTCCGGACGGTCTGGCTGATGTCGTTGTGCCCCAAGGGCAGCACGCGCTGCTCTACGACGAGATGCCCACGACCGAACGTCACGGCTTCGTCGTGACGCGCACGCAGGTCAGGCACTACCGGAGGAACGAGCTGATCGCGGTCGAGCGACGGTTGCACCGCAAGCCGCTGGAGAGGTTCTTCTCCCAGCAGCTCGCGGTGCCGTGCATCGCCTAAGCGGGAAGCGTGCGCGCGAGGAACGCCGCGGTGAGGTCCCAGGCCCGGTCGGCAGCGTCCTTGTCGTACCAGGGACCCAGGTGGTTGAGGAACGCGTGACCCGCGGCCTCCAGGTGGATCTCCGCACCAGGATGGTCGGCAACCGCGTCGACCACCTTCTGATACCCGGTGATGAACG
This sequence comes from Lentzea indica, assembly GCF_012184385.1. Taxonomy (GTDB): domain Bacteria; phylum Actinomycetota; class Actinomycetes; order Mycobacteriales; family Pseudonocardiaceae; genus Lentzea; species Lentzea indica. The sequence goes on along the minus strand of NZ_VSRL01000003.1, from coordinate 73,937 downwards.
AGTCCTCGGTGCCGAAGTGGAACAGGATCGGGCACGACACCTGGTCCAGCGTGTCGATCTGGTCCGGCACGCCCGAGCCGTAGAACGAGACGGCGGTGTCGGGGTCGGAGGCGGTGGCGGCCGCATAGGCCAGGGTGCCGCCGAGGCAGAAGCCGAGCACGCCGACGCCACCCGTGACCTCGGGCAGACCACGCAGGTACTGCACCGACGCCACGACGTCCTGCACGGCGAGCGGGAAGTCGAGGTTCCCGACGACCTCCATCGACTTCTGGATGCCGGCCTCGTCGTGCTCGCCGACCCAGCCGGGCTGGAAGCGGTGGAAGAGCTCGGGGACGGCCACGACGTAGCCGAGTGCCGCGAGCTTCTCCGCCACGCTCCGCAGGTACCCGTCCAGGCCGAAGATCTCCTGGATCAGCACGATGCCGGGGCCGGAACCGGACGTGGGAAGCCAAACCGGCAACGGCATGTCGTCAACTCGATGGGTCATGACACGATCCTGCCCGATAATCGGCCGATGATCAGACTGATCGCGACCGACCTCGACGGCACGTTGCTGCAACCGGGCGGGGTGCTGAGCGACCGCACCCGCGCCGCGCTCCACGCCGTCGATGCGGACGTCGTGGTCGTCACGGCGCGGCCGCCGCGGTTCGTGCAGGACCTCGAGCTGACCGGTACGGCGATCTGCTCCAACGGCGCGATGATCTACGACCTCACGAACCGGGAGGTCACCCATGCCCAGACGGTGCCGCTCGATGTCGTCAGGAAGGTGTCGGCCGCGCTGGCCGACGTGATCCCGAACGTCGGCATCGCGGTCGAGACCGGGGTGGAAGTGCTGTCAGAGCCTGGGTTCCAGGGCTTCGGGCCGAAGAATCCACACAGGACACTGGAGTTGCTCGACCACGTTTTCGAGCAGGCGCACCAGGTCGTGCAGATGCTCGCCTGGGCACCGGACTCCGAGAGCGACCATCTGATGGAGATCGCCAGAGAGGCCGTCGGGCAGCACGTCACGGTCACCCACTCCGGCGGGCTCGGCCTCCTGGAGATCAGCCCGCCGGGCGTCTCGAAGGCGGCAACGCTCGAATCCCTGTGCAACACAAGGGGAATCGGCAAGGACGAGGTCATCGCCTTCGGCGACATGCCGAACGACCTGTCGGTGCTCGGGTGGGCCGGCACGGCGTACGCGATGGGCAACGCGCACCCGCTCGTGAAACAAGCCTGCAGCAACCACGCGCCGCCCAACACCGAGGACGGCGTCGCGCAGATCCTCGAAAGCCTCTTCAAGCTCTGACGGCACAGCTCTGACAACACGGCTCTAACGGCGTGGCACCGAGGTGGGACCGGCCACCTCGGCACCCAGCGCCATCACGCGCTGACGCAACGCGCGATCAGCGGTCACCACAGTCACGACGCGTCCGGCGCCTTCGTCCCGCACGACCTCGACGATCTTGTCGTCGCCGTCGCCCGTGGCAGCGACGACCCGGACGTCCTCGACGCTGGACACGTTGCGCGCCTTGCCTTCCACGACGAGGACCACCTCCTCGTCCCTGCCGCGCAACGCGTCGCGGAGGCGTTCGGCCGCGCCCGCCCTGTCACGCCACCACCCGTCGGGTACCGAACCCACGACGTTGGCTGCATCGACCACGAGCAACGGCTTCACGCCCTCAGCGTGCCTCAGCCCCGGCGCGCCCGCAGCGCGTCCAGCGAGTCCGGACCCTCGTCAACTGCGGAAAGCCCAGCGGACGCGGAGACGCCGGCCCACCGCAGCACCGCCGCCGTCGCGGCGGCACGTTCCTTCTCCGGCAGCTTCGCGATGTTGGCGCCGTGGTTGCCACCCGGTACCGCGAACGACAACGAGTCGCGCGTGCCCGGCCCGAGGCGGAACGGTTCCGCGCTCCACGGGTCGTTCTGCCCGTTCACGAACAACAGCCTGCTGCCCTGGTGGCGCACCCAGCGGTCGACGTCCTTCATCGCGTGCCGGTCGAAGCGGGGGAACTTGATCTCCGCGGGCACCATCGTGCGCGGCACGCTGGAACCGGGGTAGCGCAACAGGTCGCGCACGGCGGACTCGTCGGCTTCCGGCCAGCCGAGCTGCGTGCCCGCCTGGTAGTAGTACGTCGCGTAAGGCGCGACGCCGGCGTCAGTGTAGAAGTCCCAGCCGACGGTCTTCTCGATGAACGTCCAGAGGTCGTCCACCGAAGCGGACGCGCCAGGCACCAACGCACACCGGTCCTGGGTCTCGTACTGCCAGAACGTGAACGGCGTGTCCAGCACCAGGACCTCGAGCGCCCGGTGCGCGCCGCCGAACTGCTTGTACGTGTACCCCTTGGCCTCCAGGCGCTGCACCAACGAGTCGCGGTGCTGCAGGATCTGCCGCTGCACACCTTCCAGCCGCCGGTTGCACGTCGGGTCGTTGCCGACGTTGCGGATGAACTCGCCGTAGACGTCGCGGTCGTTCACCACGTCGTTCGGCGCGACGTACGCGATGGTCGCGTCGACGTCACGGGGGAAGAACCGCCGGTGGTAGACCGACGTCATGCCGCCCTTGCTGGCACCGGTCGAGAGCCACTTGGCGCCGTAGATCTTCTTGAACGCGCCGACGATCCGGTGGTGGTCGTTGGCCGCCTGCCAGATGTTCAGGTCGTCCCAGTCCGCGGGCGCGGGCCGCGACGGCGTGAAGAACCGCTGTTCCACGCTGATCTGGTTGCCGTCGACGAGCCGGGCGGGCTCGGACGGGCTGATGGTTCCTGACAGGTGGTAGCCGGAGGTGTGCAGCACCATCGGCTTCGTTTCCGCCTTGTGCAGCAACGAGAAGCGCTGCTCGAACCGGAGGCCGCGCGGCTTGCGGTGGTCCGCGGGCTGCTGGATGCCGAGGACGAACGTCCGCGCGGTGCCGGACGTCCCCTCGCTGATGATCCGCACACCGGGGATGGCGGCTATGCGGTCCTTGATGTCTTCCGCCGCGGATACCACCGCAGCCGTGGCCATGACCTGCACCGATGCCAGGCCGAACGCCAGCAGGGAGCGTACGAGTCTGTTCACCAAGCCACGTTAGTGAGCTCGCACGCCCCGCCGGACCGGCCGATCGTCGGGCTTATGGGTAGCTGGCGTAGTAAGACGCGGCCATGTCCTCGTCGCCGTGGCCCTTGGTGACCGCGCGGTTCAGGCGGGCACTGGACGCCTGCGCCACGTCGAGCTGCACGTTGGCCCGCACCGCCGCCTCGTTGACGAGGAGCGCGTCCTTCAACGCGTTCTGCACGGTGAACGCGGGCTCGAAGGACCTCGCCATGATCGCGTTGCCCTTCATCTGCAGGTACGCGCAGTCCATCGCGCCACCGGAAACGGCCTCCAGGAACAGCTTCGGGTCGAGCCCCGACGACTCCGCCAGCGACACGGCCTCACCGACCGCCGCGGTCAGCGCGAGCACCCAGCTGTTCGCGACCAGCTTCAGCCTCGACGACGCACCCGCCTCGCCGATCCACATCGTGCGGGCGCCGATCACGTCGAAGACCGGCTGCACGCGGTCGCGCAGTTCCGCGGCACCGGACGCGAGCACGACGAGCTTGCCCTCCTGCGCCGGCTTGGTGCTGCCCAGCACAGGGGCGTCGACGAACTCCAGCCCGAGCGAACGGGCGAGCGCGATGTGGTCGTCGGTCGCGTCGACGCCGACCGTGGACGCCTGGATCCAGATCGCGTGGTGCGGCAACGCGTCGGCGGCGGCCTGCATGGTCGCGGTGACGGTGGGGCCGTCGTTGAGCATCGTCAGCACGATCTCCGCGCCCTCGACGGCCTCGGAGGGTGTGCCGGCGACGGTGCAGCCCTGAGCGGCGAGCGGTTCGGCTTTGGCGCGCGTGCGGTTCCAGACCCGGACCTCGTGTCCGGCCGCGGCGAGGTTGGCTGCGATGGGGGCACCCATGAGGCCGGTGCCGAGCACGGCGATCTTCATGTCCCCAGCAAACAAGAAACCTCGCAGTGCTGCCAGGTCGGGGGTCCGACAGCACTGCGAGGTCAACCGTGACATCGGCGGACCGACGTGCACCGTTACAACGGCATCATACTGTGTCGTGGATCACGTTTAACAGAATGAAACCCCTGGAGCGCGGGAGGTGCTCCAGGGGTTCCGGTTGGGGAGGCACTCGCGACGGGGCGCCGTCGAGCGAGTGCCGGGTCGAAAGTCAGCGCAGGGTGGTGACCTGAGCCTGGGCGATGGCCATCAGCTCGTGACGCATGGCCGGGGTGGTGGCCATGTCGATCGCGCGAGCCACGGCCTTCCGGTTGCGCGCCTCGGCACGACGGGCGCGGAGCTTCGCTGCGAAGTTCATCTCGGTCTGCACTTCCCTCTCGGAGGTCTGTTTGGTTGGTAACCCAAGTATGCACCTTCAGACCAACGAACGCACGCGATTGTCCGGTGAGTTGGGGCACAGGCCGATGAATCATCGGTTGACAACGTGAACAGCCGGACAACACCGGTCAGTCCTCGCGGCCGAGCAGGAACCTCCCGAAGTGCGGCACGGTGAAGGCGATCTGACCCCGTTCCGCGCTGTAGACCAGGCCTTTCTTGATGAGCGAGTCCCGCGCGGGCGACAGCGACGAGGGCTTGCGACCGAGGTGGTCGGCCACCTGGGCGGTGTTGACGCCCGCGTCCTTTCCGTCGGTCAACTCGGCCATCGACCGGAGATACTCGCGTTCAGCGGGCGTCGCACGCTCGTATCGGGAGCCGAAGAAGCCCACGGCGAGCTCCGCGTCGGCCTCAGGAGCGGCCACGGAGACGTCCAGCGCGGTGATCGGATCGGCCGGCGCGCCGTCCCAGGCGGCCTTGCCGTACGCCTGGATGAAGTACGGGTATCCGCCGGAGGCGTCGAACAACGCGTCGAGTGCCTCGTCGGTGATGCCCGCGTCCTCCCGTTCGACCGGCGCCAGCACGGCGCGGTCGGCGTCCTCGCGGCTGAGCCTGTCGATGCGGACGTAGCGGAAGAGTCGTTCCGAGTACGACTTGCTCGCGCTGAGCACGGCGGGCAGGTGCGGCAGCCCTGCGCCGACGACCACGAGAGGCGCACCCAGCTGCGACAGCTCGTGGCACGCCGCGCACAACGCGCTGATGTCATCCGGCTTGAGGTCCTGCATCTCGTCGATGAGCAGCGCGACCCCCGTGCCGACGTCCTGCGCCAGCTCGGCGACGTCGGTGAACAGCTCGACCAGGTCGATCTCGATGTCACCGGAGTCCGCGCGCCCGCTCGCCGCCGGGACGTCGATACCGGGCTGCCAGCGGTCACGCAGCTTGGCGCCGTCCGGGGCCGCTCGCAGCGCGAACGCCTTCAGCACGCCGAGAATCGCCTCGACCCTGTCCGGCGCGCGGTGCCGGACCGCGAGATCACGGATCGCCCGGTGCAGCGCCGCGGACAGCGGTCTGCGCAGGTCCGCTTCCGGCCTGGCCTCGACCTTGCCTGCGCCCCATCCGCGTTTGACCGCCATGGACCGCAGCTCACCGAGCAGCACCGTCTTGCCGACGCCCCGCAGTCCCGTCAGCACGAGGCTGCGTTCGGGACGGCCGCGGGCCACGCGTTCGAGCACCACCTCGAAGGCGGAGACCTCTTTGTCCCGGCCGGCGAGCTCAGGAGGCCGCTGGCCTGCACCGGGGGCGAACGGATTGCGCACCGGGTCCATGGCTCGCACCGTATCGGCGTTTCTAGTGCCCGCCGTAGAGACGCGCAGACGAACCTCGACTGGATCTGTATTCGGCTTTCTAGTGATTGAGCAATAGAGACTGATAGTTGCGGATGGACCGGCCCACCGGTTGGCTGGTGCTCGTGGCTGAAGTCGTGACGAAGGGGACCGGCGAGGTCGAGCGGATCGCCGACCGCGCCCAGGTGGACGTGACGTTCGAGGCTCTCGGTGCCGAGCGCACCGAGGCGGTGAGCACGCTCAACCAGCGCATTTCCGCCGTGGAACCGCTGCTCGAGGACTTCGAGGTGCGTTCGCGGCAGCTGTCCGTGCACGACAACTGGGACAACAACCAGCGCGTCGGCAGCCGCGCGACGCAGCAGTACGTGATCTGGGTGAAGGACCTGGACCGCCTCGACGGGCTGCTGGCCGAACTGGTGCAAGCCGAGCCGTCGTGGGTCAACGGACCGTCGTGGACGCTCGTCGACGACACCGAGGCCATCCGCGAAGCGCAGAAGGAAGCCGTGGCGGACGCGTTGCGCCGGGCCGAGGGCTACGCGGCGGCGCTGGGGCGGCGGCTCGGTCCGTTGCTGCGCATCGGTGACACGGAGGGCGGCGGCTACTCGCCCAGGATGATGAGCGGCGCCGCGTCGTTCGACATGGCCGGGCCGGCCGGGATGGTCGACCAGCTGAACCTCAAGGCGCAGCAGATCACCGTGTCCGCTTCCTGCACCGCAGCCTGGTCGCTGCTCGATTAGGGCCCCAGCCACCCGCTGTCACCGAGCGCGACAGGCCGATTACCCCAGATTACGGACACCGACCACAGCACGCCGCTATGGTCGGCTCGTACTGCACGAGCACAATCCAAAATTCGGGGGAATGCGCTGTCGAAGATGGCGACCTGCTTCCTCGGCGCGCTGGTCACCGCTGCGGTCGAAGGTGCGACCGTCGTCGGCATTCCGTTCGCGGTCAAGGACCTCGCCGGCCCCATCGGCACCCTCGTCACGCAGGCGGTGAAGGGATGAGGCCGGTCATCTGCATGATGGCGACGGCAATGGTGCTCGTCGGCGGCTGCAGTGCCAAGCGCGTCGAGACACCGACGTTCGGTCCGACCCCGACGGTGATCACGACCCCTTTTCCGAGTGTGCCCACCGGACCCGTGGCGCCAGCGAAGTACACGAAGGCGGCACTCAAGTCCTGCCTGGACATCAAGCAGGAGATGGGTGGAGACCTACCGCCCCCGGAGCCGGAAAAAGACCAGGATCTGGGCTCCCGTTCGTCGTCACGATCATGCATCTTCAGGGCGCCCGAGCACAGCGTCGTCCTCGGCATCCAGTCCTGGTCGAACACCGATGACGCCACCGGTATCAGGGCCGGGCCTGACTACGCCGCGAAAGACTTCGCCGAACACAGCAAGACTTGGGAAAAGGCCAGCGGTGTGAACCTCGGTTCGGACGCGCGTTGGCGGGCGAAGCACCCCACGGCCTGTGGCTTGGAGGTTCTCGACGAGAACGCCGTGCTCAGCGTGATCCGGAACAGCAGCACCGCGATCGACGAAGAGCAGTGCCGTGGGTCCGTGCGTGAACTCGCGCAGAAGTTCTACGCCGCCGTGCAGCCGTAGTCCTGAAGACCGGCTACGAACTGGCTTGCAGTGACACCATCGCGGCGTGCACGGCGGCTGCGTCGGGGTCGTCCGGTCTGGCCTTGCGCCAGGACTCCAGCCACACGTCACGACGTGCAGCGGCCGCGGCCAGTGTCAGCACGACGTACGCACGGCGTTCCCATTCCCGCGCCGAGGCCATCGCGTCCGCGGCGGGTCGCCATTCGTCGCGGAGGGCGGCCACGAGGGCGCGGGCCAGCACCGGGTCTCTCTCGGGATCAACCTGCAGTTCCAGCATCAGCCCCCCAGCACCGCGCCACTGCGGTGCAGAGATTCTGCATGAAAAATCAACCTTTTGCGCGGCCTATCGGGCGGCGGCACGCCAGAAGTCGCGCATGTTCTCCGTCGTGGTGGGACTGGTCATGGCCGTGCGAGTGAGCAGGATCGTGATCAGGTTCTCGGACGGCACCACGTGCGCGGCGGTGCCGGAACCACCGACCCAGCCGTAGCGGCCCTTGACGTTCCAGGGCTCGATCTCGGCGATGTCGACGCTGCCGCCGAAGCCCCAGCCCTGGCCTTCCAGGAAGATCTGCGCGGCCTCGCGTTCCGCCGCCGAGGTGGTGTCGACCGCCATGCGGGCAAACAGGTCGCCCGACAGCAGGAACCGGTTGAACGCCAGCAGATCGTCCACGGTGGACTTCAGGCCGCCGGCTCCCGACGGGAGGACACCGCTGATGAAGCTGGTGTTCGTCATGCCGAGCGGCTCGCACAAGCGCTCGGTGAAGAAGTCCGGCAGCGAGCCCGTGACGCGGTGGATCAGCACGCCGAGGACGTCGTATCCCGTGTTGTAGAGCCAGCCGTCGCCGGGCTCGTGCAGCAGCGGCACGTCGGCGAGCTGCTTCAGCCACTCGTCTGGCGTCGGCAGGTCCTCCCTGGCGTGCAGGTGCGCCTCTTCGAAGAGCTTCTGGGTGGCGGGCAACGAGAAGTCCGCCGTGAAGCCCCAGCCGCAACGGGACGCGAGCAGGTGCCGGACGGTGATCGGCTTCGTCGCGGGGACGACGTCGTCGATCTGGGCGGCCGGTGTGCGGACGACCACCGGGTTCGCGAGTTCGGGCAACCACTTCGCGATCGGGTCGTCCAGCGCGATCTTGCCGTCGTCGACCAGGAGCATCGCGACGGCCGCGACGATCGGCTTGGTGACCGAGGCGATCGGGAAGACCGACTCGCGCGTGTCTGCACCGATCGCCGCGAACTCGACGTCGTCGCCTCGGGCAATGAGCGCGACCGCGGTGGGCACGGTCTCGCGGTGAGCCTCCAGAACGGCCTGCAAAGTCATGATCGCCATCCTTCTCCGGAACGGATTCGGATGGGTGGACTTCAGCAGGCCGCGAAACTCATCGCTCCAGGATCGCGGTGATGCCCTGACCGCCTGCCGCGCAGATCGACACGAACCCGCGCCCGCTCCCCTTCTGGTGCAACAGCTTGGCCAGGGTCGCGACGATTCGGGCGCCGGTCGCGGCGAACGGGTGCCCTGCCGCGAGCGAAGAGCCGTTGACGTTCAGCTTGGCGCGATCGATCTCGCCCAGGTCGGGCTCCCAGGCCTTCAACGTCGCGAGCACCTGGGACGCGAACGCCTCGTGCACCTCGTAGAAGTCGAACTCCTGCAGCTTGAGACCTGCCTTGTCGAGCATGCGCGGCGCGGCGTGCACCGGGGCCATGAGCAGGCCCTCGTCGCCGTGCACGTAGTCGACGGCGGCGGTCTCGGCGAAGGTCAGGTACGCCAGGACGGGCAACGATCGTTTCTGCGCCCACTCCTCGGTGGCGAGCAGGACCGCGGAGGCGCCGTCGGAGAGCGGGGTCGAGTTGCCGGCGGTCATCGTGTCGCCGAAGATCGGCTTGAGCTTGGCGAGCTTCTCGGCGCTGCTGTCAGGGCGAAGGTTCTGGTCGCGGGTCAGACCGAGGTACGGGGTGACGAGGTCGTCGAAGAAGCCCTCGTCGTAGGCGCGGGCGAGGTTCTGGTGGCTGCGGGCGGTGAGCTCGTCCTGGTCCTCGCGGGTGATGCCGTACTTGGCGGAGGTGATGGCCGCGTGCTCACCCATGGACATGCCGGTGCGCGGTTCGCCGTTGCGGGGCAGGTGCGGCACGACGTGGCCGGGACGCAGCTTGGTCAGCAGGCTGACCTTGCGGGTGCGGTTGAACTCCAGCAGGAGCTTGCGGAAGTTCTCGTTCACGCCGATCGGAGCGTCGCTGGTCGTGTCGACGCCGCCGGCGATGCCCACCTCGATCTGGCCGAGCGCGATCTTGTTGGCGACGGCGATGACGGCCTGAAGGCCGGTGCCGCATGCCTGCTGGATGTCGTACGCGGGCGTCTCGGGGCTGAGCTTGCTGCCCAGCACCGACTCGCGGACGAGGTTGAAGTCACGCGAGTGCTTGAGCACGGCGCCGGCGACGACCTCGCCGAGTCGCTCGCCCTGCAGGCCGAAGCGGCTGACCAGACCGTCCAGCACCGCGGTGAACATGTCCTGGTTCGACGCGGTGGCGTACGGGCCGTTCGAGCGGGCGAACGGGATGCGGTTGCCGCCGATGATCGCTACTCGCATACCGCCATACTACCTACTAGCGGGTAGACTTACTAGCGAGTAGGTTATGTGACGTGGACAGGTACCAGAAGTTCGCATCGTCGGGGCTGGGACGCCAGCTCGTGCGCAGGCTCGGCCTGCCGAACCCGTATCCACTCCGCCGCGACGCCGCTTTGGCCACACCGGTGCTGGTCGGTGGCACATCCCGGCTGCCCTTTCTGAAGCAGCTCGAAACAGGTCCTGCCCCTTACGGCGCGCTGATCTTCGACGCCTCGGAGATCTCGGCCGTCGCGGACCTGCGGCAGCTGCACGACTTCTTCCACCCGGTGATCACGAAGCTCGGGCCGTGCGCGCGGGTGATCGTGATCGGGCGGTCGCCGGACTCCGTGGCGCAACGTGCGCTGGAGGGCTTTGTTCGCTCCGTTGGCAAGGAGCTGCGGCGGGGCGGCACGGCGAACCTGGTCTACGTGGCCGACGGCGCCGAAGACGGAGTCGAGTCCACGCTGCGATTCCTGCTGTCCGGACGGTCGGCATATGTGTCCGGGCAGGTCATCCACGTTTCCGGGGCGTCGCCGGTCGGCACGCTCGACGGCAAGGTCGCGCTGGTCACCGGCGCTTCCCGCGGTATCGGCGAAGCGATCGCGTCCACGCTCGCCCGCGATGGCGCGCACGTGGTCTGCCTGGACGTGCCCGCGGCAGGGGAGGATCTTTCGAAGGTCGCGAACTCCGTCGGCGGATCGGCGTTGCAGCTCGACATCACGGGCGATCCGGCGAAGCTGACCTCGTACCTGCTCGAACGGCACGGCGGAGTGGACGTCGTCGTGCACAACGCGGGCATCACGCGGGACAAGACGTTGGCACGCATGGACTCCTCGCAGTGGGACGCGGTGCTGGAGGTCAACCTGGCCTGCCAGGAGCGGATCAACGCGGCGCTGCTCGAAGGCGACGTGCTGCGCGCGGGCGGACGGATCGTCGGGGTGTCGTCGATCGCCGGCATCGCTGGCAACGTCGGCCAGGCCAACTACGCCACGTCGAAGGCCGGCGTGATCGGGATGGTTCAGACGCTGGCGCCGGTTCTGGCCGCCCGCGGGGCCACGATCAACGCCGTCGCGCCGGGGTTCATCGAGACGAAGATGACCGCGGCCGTGCCGTTGATGACACGGGAGGTCGGGCGGCGGATGAACAGCCTTTCGCAGGGCGGGCTGCCGGTCGACGTCGCGGAGACCGTGGCGTGGTTCGCGTCGCCGGGTTCCGGTGGCGTGAACGGGAACGTCGTGCGGGTGTGCGGCCAGATGCTCCTGGGGGCGTGATGTTGCTGCGCGCCGCCCTGACATCGTTCCGGCGCGGGGAAACCCTTGCCGCGGAGCCGGTTTCGGCCACTGTCGACGTCTCGTTGAAGCACCTGGCGGCCTACAACGCGGTGTGCGGGTTCGGGTTGCGCGACGCGTTGCCGTTGACCTACCCGCACGTGCTGGGCTTTCCGTTGCAGATGAAGCTGATGACCGGCTCCGGGTTTCCGTTCCCGTTGCCCGGCCTCGTGCACATCGCGAACCGGATCACGCAGTCGCGTCCGCTGAAGTTGTGCGAGCCGGTGGAGATCACGGTGTCCGCGCGCGATCTGCGTCTACATCCGCAGGGCACCCAGGTCGACGTGGTGACGTCGGTTTGCGGTGTGTGGGAAGGAGTTTCGACCTACCTGCGGCGGACAGGAGGCGGATCCGCGAGCGGCGAGGAGCTGGAGCGGCCGATCGGGTCGGCGGTGTGGCGGGTGCCCGCGGACATCGGGCGGCGGTACGGCGCGGCGGCGGGTGACCGGAACCCGATCCACCTGTACCCGTTGAGCGCCAAGCTCTTCGGCTTCAAGCGCGCGATCGCGCACGGCATGTGGACGAAGGCGCGCTGCCTCGCCGCACTGGAAGGCAGGCTGCCAGAGGCGGTGACCGTGGACGTCCGGTTCAAGAAGCCGCTGCTCATCCCCGGTCGCGTCGAGTTCTCGGCACACGAGAGCTCGAACGGCTGGGAGTTCGCCGTGTGGGGCAAGGGGCCCCACCTTCTGGGATCAGCCCGAGACCTGACGCCGTGACGGCGGGTGCCAGACGTTGCCCTCGACGAGGTCGCCGAAACCCATCCAGACGAGGTTCATGAGGCGGGCCGCGACGACGCCGGCGGGTTCCTCCGGGTGATCGAGCCACCACTCCGCGAGCGACTCGCCGGCCCCGACCAGCGCGGCGGCCAGCGACTCGGCCTCCAGCACGGTCGCCGGCGCCTTCGTGGACTGGGTGAGCAGCGCCGCGACCAGCGACACCGCCCGGCTGCGCATGTCCGTGAGCTCGACCGCGAACGGACCGCCCTGGGTCGACGCCTGCCGGTGCAGCACGAGCCAGCTCGCCCTGTTCTCGCCGACGAACCCGAAGAAGGCTCTGAGCCCGCTCCACAGCTGCACGTCGGGTTCCTGGTCGGGCTCGACGCCGGTCGCGATGGCCTCCATCATCCGCGTGGCCTCACGCCGGATGCAGATCGCGAACAGCTCCTCCTTCGAGCCGAGGTAGGCGTAGAGCATCGGCTTGGAGATGCCCGCGACCTCGGAGATCTCGTCCATCGAGGCCGCGTGAAAGCCGAGCCGCGAGAACACGTCGACGGCGGCGTCCATGATCTGCCGCTCACGCACCGCGCGTGGCAAGCGCTTGGCTCGACCTTCTGTGCGCATCATTACCCCTCGGTTCGGAGCAACAAGATTATCCGATCGGGTTGCCGCCCTATCTACTGGCCAGTAGTCTTACTCGCGAGTAGGTACCAGGAGGTGTGTCAATGACGCTCGACCTCACCACCGAGGCGATCGCAAAGCTCAGCCCGGCCGAGCTGATCAGCACGTTGCAGCAGATCTCGCCGGACGATCCCGCCTTGAAGGACGTGAACATCGACGTCATCGCCCGCGGCATCGACCCGAAGAAGCTGGGCAAGGACGACTTCGCGGCCCTTCTGACGGCCCTGGGTACGCTCGCCGACGGCGGCGCGGACCTCGACCTGTCGAAGATGGACCCGTCCAACTTCGCCCGCATCATCTCGCGCGCCTCGAAGGACCAGATCGAGGGCGTTGTGGCCGACCCCGCGCTGCGCACGCGCGTCCTGGACGAGGTGTTCCGCCGCATGGAGGTCCACTTCCGCGCGGACCGGGCCGGCGCCACCCGTGCCGTCGTGCACTTCCACGTGCTCGAAGACGTCTACGAGGCCATCATCGAAGACGCAACGTGCGTCATCAACAAGGGCGTGACGCGCGAGGCTCGTGCCATCGTGACGCTGACGCCAGCCGACTTCCTGAAGCTCGCGACCGGCAACGCCTCCGCCCCCGTGCTGTTCATGACGGGCAAGCTGAAGGTGAAGGGCGACCTGGGGTTCGCGGCCGGGTTCATGAGCCTGTTCAACATCCCGAAGGCCTGACGAAATTTTTTGGGAGAGTTCTTGTGGGTGGCTTCTCGCTCGAGCTGAACGAAGACCAGACCGACCTGCGCGACTGGGTGCACGGCTTCGCCCGCGACGTGATCAGGCCTGCGGCCTCCGAGTGGGACGAGCGCGAGGAGACGCCGTGGCCGGTGATCCAGGAGGCCGCGAAGATCGGCCTCTACGGCTTCGAGGCCCTCGCGACCTGGTTCGCGGACCCGATCGGGCTGTCGCTGCCCATCGCGACCGAAGAGTTGTTCTGGGGTGACGCCGGGATCGCGCTGTCGTTGATGGGCACCGGCCTGGCCGTCGCCGGCATCTTCGCGGGCGGCGAGCCCGAGCAACTGGCCGAGTGGGTGCCGGAGTGCTTCGGCGACGAGTCGGACCCGAAGCTCGCGGCGTTCTGCGCCTCCGAACCGCAGGCAGGTTCGGACGTCGCCGGATACCGCACGCGGGCACGGTACGACGAGGCCACCGACGAGTGGGTTCTGAACGGCCAGAAGGCCTGGGCGACCAATGGCGGCATTGCGAACGTGCACGTCGTGACCGCGGTGGTCGATCCTTCGCTGGGATCCCGCGGACAGGCCGGCTTCATCGTTCCGCCTGGCACGCCTGGCCTGTCGTCGCCGGGAAAGATCAAGAAGCACGGCATGCGCGCCTCCCACACGGCCGACGTGTTCCTCGACGACGTGCGAGTGCCCGGCCGTTGCGTGCTGGGTGGCCGCGAACGGCTGGAAGCCCGCCTCGCCCGCGCCCGCGAGGGCCTGAAAGCCGGCGGACAGGCCGCGATGGCCACCTTCGAGACCACACGCCCCACCGTCGGCGCGATGGCCGTGGGCGTCGCCCGCGCCGCCTACGACTACGCCCTGGAGTACGCGAAGGACCGCGAGGCGTTCGGCCGCAAGATCATCGAGAACCAGTCGATCGCCTTCGACCTCGCGAACATGCGGATGGAGATCGACGCGTCGCGACTGCTGGTGTGGCGCGCGGCGTGGATGGGCCGCAACAACGTGCCTTTCACCGCGGGTGAGGGCTCGATGTCGAAGCTCAAGGCGTCCGAGGTGTCGGTGTGGGCTACCGAGCGGGCGATCCAGATCCTTGGTGGGGCCGGGTACACGCGCGAGCACCCGGTCGAGCGGATGCACCGTGACGCCAAGATCTTCACCATTTTCGAGGGGACTTCGGAGATTCAGCGGCTCGTCGTGTCCCGGATGATCTCCGGCATGCAGATCAAGTGAGGGATGGCGGGCGGCTTTCGGGCCGCCCGCTCCCGTTCGATCAGCAGGACAGGCCGCTGCGCCCGGTCAGCTCGTCCTCGCCGATCTGCACGGTGCCGACGGCCGCGGTGCACTTGTCGTTCAGCGCCTTGCTGGACGTCCACACGTCACGCTGGTTGAGCGCGCCCTGCGTGGGCGGCGTGAACGAGCCGCCGCCGCTGAGCCGGATCGACGCGCGGAACGGGTTCGACGCCTGGACGCGGATGTGGCCGTACTTGGCGCCGCATCCCTCGAACTGCGTGATGGTGGCCATGGTCGTGGTGCCGCGTTTGACGACACCGGTCGAGCCGATCTGCACCGCGCTCGGGCAGGTCGGCGGGGTCGGCTCTGCTGCTTGCGCTGTTCCCCCAAGAAGCAGGGCTACGCCGGTCGTGACGATTCCCAGTTTGATCAGCACGTACGTGAACGTAGGTCGTGTCGGTTAGCCGTCGGTAAATCAGCGAACGCGAGGAGTAACGCCGGATTCCACTACTCCGATCAGCCCAGCAGATCGGCGTTAGGGGGAATCGAGATGCTCCCGAATGTGTACCTCATGGCCGCCGGGGTCCTGGCCGGTGCCGCGAGCAGTGCCTACGTCGTGACGGTCGCGGACCGCCCGCGACCGGTCGTTTTCAGCCATGTCGTGCGCGTGATCGACGCGGAGACGGTCGAGGTGCGCGAGGGTGACCGCGTCACGGTGATCAGGCTCGTGAACGTTGACGCGCCCGCTGCGGGCGAGTGCCTGCACGAGGAGGCCAGGAAGCGGCTGAGCGAGCTGTTGCCGGAAGGAACTCCTGTCACCGTTGCGAAGGAAGGGCAGTTCGCTGCTGTGTCCACACAGGACGGAAAGCTGGTCAACGCCGCGCTGATCGCCGACGGGCTGGCCGTGCCCACGGTCAACGACGCCCGGCATCTCAGCCAGGTCAAGGGGGCGAACGCCGAGGCGGCGCAGAAGCAGAAGGGGCTGCATTCGCCTGAGGTGCCCTGCACGTTGCCTGGGCAGGTACGGGCGATCACCGAGGCCGCGGCCGTGGTCGAGGCGCAACCGCTCAAGGCCGGCAAGACCGAGCTGACGGTGGCGGCGGACACGGCCAGGACCGCGATCGGGCTGGTGGACCAGCTGGCCAAGCCCGGCGGGCTGACGTGGGACGCGGTGGCGCCGGTGGACCAGACGGTGTTGCTGGCGAAGGTCACCAAGGCGGTGCCGACGTTGTACCGCAAAGAGGCCGAGCTGCGGAACGTCGTGAAGGGGCTCAGGTGATGGCCCGCCGTTCCCCTGTCCCGGCGGGCCACGTACACCATCTCGGTCGGTGGTTATGGCTCGGTAAACGTCCAGGTTGGACTTGTCCTCCCGAGCCATGAAGCTCTTGCCCGTGCAGCGGGCGCGGCCGGGATCGCCGTGATCGACGCGCTCGTGGTGGTGTCGACGGTGCTGCCGGGCGCACCGCTGCTGCCCACGTGGATGGCCGTGGTCGCCATCGCGCTGACGATCGCGGTGTTCGTGCTGCTGCTCGTCAAGACCGCGCGAGGTCCCTTGCGCGCCAACGGGCTCAAGGGTCTGTTCCGGTTGCTCAAAGAGGCGTTGCCGTCGCGGGCGATCATCCTGGCCGCCATCGGGTTCTACGGCGGGTGGATCATCGCGCTGGTCACGCTGGCGAGCGGAGCCACCGCGGGCAACCTGAAGTACGAGAACGGGCAGTACACGACGTCGCAGCGCAAGGTCGTGCGGGTGCTGACCGAGGAGCAGTACCTCGCTGCTCAGGCGGCGAACCAGCGGGCGTTCTGCGCGGCCGCGATGGCCATCGCGGCCGGCGGGGTCGCGTTCAGCGCGGTGGCGGTGAGGATCAGGGAGACCGGTTAGAGAGGCAGCTTCAGGACCGCGCCCACGCGCTTGAGCTCGCGGCGGTGCACGGCGAGCAGCACGACGTCCTCGGCGCGGCGGAAGTGCAGCACGACGAAGTTCGGGTGCGGCGGGTCCTGGTCGATGATCTGCTCGACCCGGCCCTCGTCGTTGCTGAAGATGATCCGCTCGTCCCAGACGATCTTCGTGGGGCCGAAGAACAGCTCGCCCTCCTGCCAGCGGCCGTCCAGGAAGACGTCGCCGTCGCCACGTGAATGATCTTCTCCGGTGGGGCCGAAGGCCTCCCCGAGAACTCCCCCGAGCAGTTCGAACAGAGCAGACATGACGATCCCCCTTCGTTGCTACAGGAACGAGCTGGGCGCCCAGCTGGTTCCCGTTCACCGCGGGGTGTGATCTAGCCCAGCGGCTGTCCGGCAGCGCGCAGCCAGGCGCGCTCCCGCGAGTGGTCCGGCATGGCCGGCCAGCCGTTGATCTTCGCGATCAGGACCCAGTACCGCTCGGCACGCGGGTCCGCGAAGTCGGAGAACGTGCGCAGCCGCTCGACGACGCGTTCGTCGTTCGGCACGCCCAGCGCCTCCGCCCAGTTGGCGTTCACGCGGTTCACGATCTCGCGAGCAGCATCCGACTCCGGCGTGATCCCGGCTTCGAGAGCCTCGCGCGCCTGGGCGATCGCGAAGTTGAACGCCTCCATCTGGTTGTCGGCCGGCGGGCTCATGTCCGCGCCGTCACGGCGGCGTTCCTCGTGCTGCTGGGACATCCGCTTGACCGACGCGCGGAAGTCCGGGTCCTGCACGAGCTTCGCGAGCTCGACCCACGCCTCCAGCTGCTCGGTCGTCGGGTCGTCCGGCAGCTCGATCCGCACGGATCGCATGTGCTGCTCGAACTGCGGATCCAGCTCGTAGGGCCCGAACACCTCCTCGAAGAAGTCGTCGAGGATCCGCTGGCGCTCCTCGTCCGACATGCGTGCCAACTCGTTCATCAGTTCCATCTCCCCTCCTTTGGCGACGGCGCGCAGGACGGCACGGCGCAGCCGCAACGTCTTCATCTGCGCGTCGATCGCTTCTGCGTGAGCACGCGCCACGTCGGTCACCGTCACCTCGCGGGCGAGAATCCGCCCGGCTGTCGGCAGGTCGACACCGAGATCTCTCAGCGTGCGGACGAGCTTGAGCTTGGCGACCGCCTCACCGTCGTACGTCCGGTAGCCGCCGACCGTTCTGGAGGTGGGCGGAATGAGGCCCTGGTCGGAGTAGAACCGGATCGTTCTGACGGTGAGGCCGGTCATCCTGGCCAGCTCGCCGATCTGGTAGCGCGTCACGGGGACAACTCTGAACCCTCCAGTGACTGGAGAGTCAAACCCGATTAACCGATCGAGTTCCAGAACGAGCAGTTGTGCCTGGTCAGAGCGTTGATCTGGCCGACACGCCCCAGCGCGTACTCCTGCACGTTGCCCGTGGAGAACCGCGCCCAGCCGGGCTTGCCGGTGCGGGCGAACGTCGTCCAGTCGCGGATCATCGTCGCCGCGAGCCGCTGCTGGGCCAGGTCGAGGTCAAACGTCGGGACGTCGAACAGGTAGGCGAGCTCGGACGAGTGCCAGGCGCCGGGCGGGAAGCCCTTGGGGAAGAGGTCCTTGAACCATCCGAGCGGCGCGGTGCGGTCGGCGAACTCGTAGCCGTACGTCGGCGTGAAGCGGGAGAGCAGCCGATCATCGGCGAGCTGATTGCACGCCCACACGCCGTCCGTGAGCACAGCACCATAGGCAACACGTGCAGACTCGCCCGCCGGGTACTCAGCGATGATCTTCGCTGCCTTCTCCGCACCGAACGACTGCTCCAGCAAACCCCGGTAGTCGAACGGCTCCGGCACGGTCGCCGACGTCAGCCTGCCCTCGTCACGGGTGTTGCCCCAGATCACCGGGACGCGGTTGAAGCGACCGGACCGCAACGCGTCGGCGGGGTGCATCGGCAGCACGCTGTTGCCGATCACCACCGGGGTCGCGCCCCGGTCGATGGCGGTGAAAGCCGTTGCGGGCAACGAACGCAGGCACGCGACGTCCGAGCAGCCGAGCTGAGCCGAGACAGCGACAGCATCGGACCGGGCCGCGGAATTCGTGATCCACGGGGCACCAGCGGGCTTGGTGTGGATCACGCCGTTGGCACCCCACGTCGTGGAGCAGCCTCCGCTCTGTGCGATGGCTTTCTGGAACAGCCCGCGTGACAGCGGCGACGTCACGTGCGCACACACGTCGAACGCACCGCCGGACTCGCCGAAAACGGTGACGTTGCGCGGATCCCCGCCGAACGCGGCGGCGTTGCGCTGCACCCATCGCAGGGCGGCCTGCTGGTCCTCGATGCCGTACGCGCCCGAGTCGGGCAGGTCCGGATGCCCGAAGAAGCCGAAGAAGCCCAACCGGTAGTTGATCGTCACGACCACCACGTCGCCCTGCACGGCCAGACGCCGCGCGCCGAACCCTTCGCCGGACAGGTAGCTGTTGCCGCCGCCGTGGATGTACACCATGACCGGCTTGCGCCCGTGCCGCGAAGGCGTGGTCACGTTGAGGTACAGGCAGTCCTCGGTGCTGCTCGGCGAACCCGCACCGGCCGCCTGAGCGCAGGCCGGGCCTGGCTTGGTGGCGTCACGGGGCGTGGTCCACGGCGTGACCGGCCGCGGCGAGCGCCACCGCAGCTCGCCCACCGGCGGCGCCGCGTACGGAATCCCCTGGTACAGCTGGTGATCAGCAAGAACGGTGCCGCGCACGGGGCCGGCATCGGTCCGCACCAAGCCGGTCTCGCCGGCCTGCGCCACCTCGGTCAGGCCCAGAAGCAGACCCGCGGTCATCAACAAAGACAGTCGCTTGCGCATTGTGTGCGTCCCCTCAGTTCGAGCGTTGACACACATGCGTCGAACGAAAGGGCCCGCGGACAGACGTCCGCGGGCCCTCACATACCGAGCTGCCTCAGTAGGTCATCGCGATGCCGGGCTCGGCGAGCAACGCGCCGACGTCGGCCAGGAACTGCGAGCCCTGCTGACCGTCGACCACGCGGTGGTCGAAGGAGAGCGCGAGCTGGCAGATCTTGCGAATCTTGATCTCGCCGTCGACCACCCACGGCATGTCGCGGATCGCGCCCAGGGCGAGAATCGCGGACTCGCCGGGGTTGAGGATCGGCGTGCCGGTGTCGACGCCGAAGACGCCGACGTTGGTGATCGTGATGGTGCCGTTCATCATGTCGGCAGGGGCGGTCTTGCCGTCACGGGCGACGGTGGCGAGCTCGTCGAGCGCGATCGCCAGTTCCTTCAACGACATCCGGTCGGCGTCGCGGACCTTCGGGACCACCAGGCCGCGCGGCGTGGCGGCCGCGATGCCCAGGTGGACGTAGTCCTTGTAGACGATCTCGTTCGCGGCGGCGTCCCACGTCGCGTTGACGTCGGGCGTGCGGCGCGCGGCGAGGATGACCGCCTTGGCGCAGAACGCCAGCGGCGTCAGCTTCACGCCACGGAACTCCGGCGCGTTCTTCAGGCGCGCGCGCAGGTCCATCATCGGCGTCACGTCAACCGTCAGGAACTCGGTGACGTGCGGCGCGGTGAACGCGCTGTCCACCATCGCCTGCGCGGTCGCCTTGCGGACGCCCTTGATCGGCACCCTGCGCTCGCGGCTGCCGTTGTCCACAAAGGACGGGGCAGCGGCGGCGGGAGCCGGTGCGGAGACGGCGCTTTCGACGTCCTCGCGCGTGATCACGCCGTCCGGGCCGGAGCCCGTGAGCGCGTACAGGTCGACGCCGAGGTCCTTGGCCAGCTTGCGGACCGGCGGCTTGGCCAGCGGCACGTAACCACCCGGCGCCTGCACCGGAGCCGGCGCAGCGACAGGCGCCGCAACGGGTTCCTGAGCCCGCACGACCGGAGCGGCCGGCGTGATCGAAGCCGCGGCGGCCTTGGCGACGGCCGGAGCGTCCTTGCGCGCACGGCGCTTGGCGGCACCGGACTTCGGGCCGTAGCCGACGAGCGTCGCGATGCGCCCGCCCGGCATCTCCTCGCCGATCTTGCCGGACGAGGTGCCGTTGGACTCGGCAGCGGCCGGGGTGACGGGAGCAGGTGCGGCCGCGCCACCGGGGTCGGTGTCGATCGTGATGATCGGGACGCCCACCTCGACGGTCTGACCGGGCTCCGCGAGCAGCTCGGTCACCACGCCGGCCCACGGGCACGGCAGCTCGACGGCGGCCTTGGCCGTCTCGATCTCGACGATGATCTGGTTGACCGTGACGGTGTCACCCGGCTTGACGTGCCAGGTGAGGATCTCGGCCTCTGTCAGCCCCTCAGCCGTGTCCGGCAGGGGGAATTGCTTGTACTGCGGCATTTCCGGAGTTCCCCTTACCAGGCGAGAGAGCGGTCGACGGCGTGCAGCACCCGGTCGAGGTCGGGGAGGAACTCCTCCTCGAGCTTCGACGGCGGGTACGGGGTGTCGAAGCCGGTCACCCGCAGCACCGGTGCCTGCAGCGAGTAGAAGCACTCCTGCTGGACCTTGGCTGCAATCTCGCTGGCGATCGAGGACTCGGACGGCGCCTCGGACACGACGACCAGACGGCCGGTGCGGCGCACCGACTCGAACACGGGCGCCAGGTCCAGCGGCGACAGCGTGCGCAGGTCGATGACCTCCAGCGAGGTCCCGTCCTCCGCGGCCGCGTTGGCAGCGTCGATGGCAGTGCGCACCATCGGGCCGTACGCGACCAACGTCGCGTCCGTGCCGGTGCGCAGAACCCGCGACTGGAACAGCGGGCCCGGCTGGGCCGTGGTGTCGACTCGCCCTTCTCGTAGTAACGGCGCTTGGGCTCGAAGAACAGCACCGGGTCGTCGCAGTCGATCGCCTGCTGGATCATCCAGTACGCGTCGGCAGGGTTCGAGCACGAGACGACCTTGAGGCCGGCGGTGTGCGCGAAGTACGACTCGGGCGACTCCGAGTGGTGCTCGACGGCACCGATGCCGCCACCGAACGGCACGCGGATCACGATGGGCATCTTGATCTTGCCCTGCGTGCGGTAGTGCAGCTTCGCGACCTGCGACACGATCTGGTCGAAGCCGGGGAAGATGAAGCCGTCGAACTGGATCTCGCAGACCGGGCGGTAGCCGCGGATCGCGAGGCCGACGGCCGTGCCGATGATGCCGGACTCCGCGAGCGGCGTGTCGAGCACGCGCTGCTCACCG
This sequence comes from Lentzea indica, assembly GCF_012184385.1. Lineage (GTDB taxonomy): Bacteria > Actinomycetota > Actinomycetes > Mycobacteriales > Pseudonocardiaceae > Lentzea > Lentzea indica. Next base: position 52,352 of record NZ_VSRL01000003.1, on the reverse strand, counting down.
AAGTCCTTCTGCAGACCATCGGTGATCCGGAAGACACCGCCGAGCTTGCCGATGTCCTCGCCCATCATGATGACCTTGGGGTTGGCCTCCATGGCCGCCCGCAGGCCCATGTTGAGCGCCTTGGAGATCGTGAGCGTCTGCACCGGGGTGGCCGGGGCAGCGGTCGTGGAACGATCCATGGTCGGAGCAGCCATCAGTGCTCACCTCCAGCAAAACCCGAGACGTAGTCGAGGAATTCGTCGCGCTGCGCTTCGAGGTTGGGGTTCCCCTCCGCGTACACGTTGCTGAAGATCCGTTCGGCCGGCGGGTCCGGCATGTTCGTGCAGAACTCGCGCAGCTCCTCGCCCAGCGCGTCGGCGTCGGCCTCGACCTCGGCGAAGAACGCCTGGTCCGCCCACTGCTGCTTGACCAGGTAGACCTTGACCCGCTCGATCGGGTCCTTGAGCTTCCACAGCTCCAGCTCGTCCGACAGCCGGTAGCGGGTCGGGTCGTCGGAGGTGGTGTGCGCGTCCATCCGGTAGGTGAACGCCTCGATCAGGATCGGGCCGTTGCCGTGGCGGCACTCCTCCAGCGCCCAGCGCGTGACGGCAAGCGTGGCCAGCACGTCGTTGCCGTCGACGCGGATGCCGGGGAAGCCGTAGCCGCGGGCGCGCTGGTACAGCGGCAGGCGCGACTGGCGCTCGGTGGGCTCGGAGATGGCCCACTGGTTGTTCTGGCAGAAGAAGACCAGCGGCGCGTCGTACACGGCCGCCCAGACGAAGCCCTCGTGCACGTCACCCTGCGAGGTCGCGCCATCGCCGAAGAAGCACATGGTGGCTTCGCCGTCGTCGTCGCCGACCTTGCCGTCGAACTTCTGGCCCATCGCGTACCCGGCCGCGTTGAGGACCTGGTTGCCGATGACGATCGTGTACGGGTGGAAGCGCTTCTCGACCGGGTCCCACGTGCCCTGGTCGGTGCCGCGGAAGATGCCCAGCAGCTCCGTCGGGTTGATGCCGCGGGTCCACGCGATGCCGTGCTCGCGGTAGCTCGGGAACGCCATGTCGGTCGGACGCATCGCGCGGCCGGCGCCGATCTGCGCAGCCTCCTGGCCGAGCAGCGGCACCCAGATGCCGAGCTGGCCCTTGCGCTGCAACGCGTTCGCCTCGCGGTCGACCCGGCGGATCAGGACCATGTCGCGGTACAGGCCGCGCAGCTCCTCCGCCGAGATGTCGATGTCGAAGTCGGGGTGCGACACCCGCTCACCCTCGGGGGTGAGGAGCTGCACCAGGTCGGCGCCGCCCTCGTCTGTTGCTCGCAAGCCTGCGATCACCTGTTCCGCTGTCGGTTTTGCGGCAGTGGCGGCCGGCGCTGCGTCCGGCTCAGGGTGCGTCCATTGCTCAGGGGACGACATGCGCCTTCTCCTCTGTCTTCTCCGACCGCCTGATCGCTCGTGACGATCTCGTGCGGCGACGCCGGCGGTCGCCGCCAACCCTGTGGGGCCGGAGGCAGCCGTCGACGGTGACGGTGGCTTACGACCACATCCTGACACGGCCCCACCCGTGTTGGTGAGACCCGTCCCACTTCGTAACACACGAGTCAACGTTCTGATCAGCGACAACAGTCGGAGGTTCGACCTTTTGCCCTCCGACTAGGCCGTCCGATTACCGGACGTCATTGTCCCGGTTACCGATCGTTAACTTCGTCGCACGCCTCCTGGGAAGAGCCTAGGGACGCGAGCAGAGGCGGAGTCGTGACAGGATCGAGAGGTGGACCGCTCAGTTGTGACCAGCACCGTCAGGACGCTCTGGGACGACGACATCGTCCCGAGCCTGTCTCAGCTCGTCGCCGTCCCGGCGATCTCGCCCGCGTTCGATCCCGCCTGGGAAGAGCACGGCGAACTGGCCGCGGCGATCGAGCACGTGCGCGCGTGGATCGCCTCGCGCTCACTGCCGGACGTCACGCTGGACGTCGTCCAACTGGCGGGACGCACGCCACTTCTCGTGGTCGACGTGCCCGCGTTCGGTAACTCGGGCGACGACACGGTGTTGCTTTACGGACACCTCGACAAGCAACCGCCGGTGGCGAACTGGAGCGAAGGGCTCGGTCCGTGGACCCCGGTTCTGCGTGACGGACGTCTCTACGGCCGTGGCGCGGCCGATGACGGTTACTCCGGATATGCCGCCATCGCCGCGATCGAGGCCGTCCGCGCGGCCGGCGGCTCGCACGGCCGTTGCGTCGTGCTGCTGGAGACCGGCGAGGAGTCGGGTTCGCCCGATCTGCCCGCGTACTTGGAGCACCTGTCTCCGCGGCTGGGCCGCGTGTCGCTGGTCGTGTGCCTGGACTCCGGCGGCTCGGACTACGAGCGCATGTGGCTGACCACGTCGCTGCGCGGGTTGGTGCAGGTCACGATGACCGTGCGCGTGCTGGAGGGCGGCCTGCACTCGGGCATGGCCTCCGGCATGGTGCCGTCGTCGTTCCGCATCGCGCGCATGTTGCTGGACCGGATCGAGGACTCCGCGACCGGCGAGATCCTCATCCCGGAGATGCACGTCGACATCCCGTCACACCGCATGTCCGAGGTCCGCGAGGCCGTCGAGGCCGCGCCGGGTGCACTGTGGGGTCCCGTGCCGCGGGTCGGCGACCTGCAGCCGATGTCGTCCGACGAGGTCGAGCAGGCGCTCGGCACCGGCTGGCGCCCCACGCTGTCGGTCACGGGAGCGGACGGCCTGCCGTCGCCGGACGACGCGGGCAACGTGCTGAGGCCGTTCACCTCGCTGGTGCTCTCGTTCAGGCTGCCGCCGACGGCCTCGTCCTCGGCCGCTTTGGCTGCGGTCCAGGAGCGCCTGACCACCGACGTGCCGTACAACGCGACGGTCGAGCTCTCACGCGTCGAGGCCGCTGACGGCTGGAACGCGCCGGAGCTGGCGCCATGGCTGTCAGCTGTTTTGGACGATGCGGGCAAGGAGATCTTCGGCTCGCCGTGGCGGACAGTGTCGCTGGGCGGCTCGATCCCGTTCATGGGGCTGCTGCACGAGGCGTACCCGGACGCTCAGTTCCTGGTGACCGGTGCGGTCGGGCCGGACTCCAACTGCCACGTGCCGGACGAGTGGCTGCACCTGGCGCACGCGGCTCGGATCACCGAGGCCGTGGCTCTGGTGCTGGACGCACACTCCACACAGAGCTGAACTCCTCCAGCAACGCCAGGCCCGTCGCCGGGTTGCTCCCCGCGTACCTCCGCGCTCTCGCCAGCGCGTTGACCTCCGCGGGGAGCGCCTCGGTCAGCTCGTCGGTGAAGTAGTCCCGCACGACGGCCAGGAACTCGATCCGTGCCGCCGCGAGGTCGCGCAGGTTGCGGATCGCGGCGTCCTCACCCTCGTACGCGGCCTGGATCGCCTTGCGGTAGTCGTGCAGTTCGGGCACGGGATCCGCGAGCACGCGAAGCAGGGAGTTCACGGCGTCGTGGTCGTCCAGCGCGGTGAGTGCGTCCCCTGTCGTCTTGCACACCCGATCGAGCTCGTCGGCGATCAGCTCCTCGGTGACCGCGGCCAGCAGCGTCCCCTGCTTCTGCCGCACGATCGCGCGGGCTGATCTGGTGAGCTGCCGGGCCAGCCCGCCGGAGAACGCGTAGGCCAGCGCCACGAACGCGTCCGGCAGCTCCTCGACCGACCTGCTGATCAGGCTTCTGGCCAGGTCGAAGTCGAGGTAGTCGACCCGCACGACCTCGTCGAACGAGCTGTCGAAGACGCTGCGCAGACCCATGCCGGCCATCTCGAAGTCGTGCTGGGCCTCGGTGGAGACGGACATCAGGTAGTAGCAGCCGGGCACGTCGAAGATCGCTTTGATCTCGTTGAGGAACCGGCGGGCGGACTCTCCGGCGCCGATGCGGTCCATCTCGTCGATGGCGATCACCACGCGAGTGGGCGCCAGGGCTCTCGCCGCGTCCCACACGAAGCCGCGGAAGTCGTCGACCAGCTCGGGGAACGTCGCCGCCCGACCGGCCAGGCTGACGCCGCGCTTGAAACTGAGTTCGGCGCCGCGGAACCCGAACTTGCCGCTCGCCTCACCACTGCGCGTCTGCACGTAGGCGACGTCCTGCAGCCCCTGCTGAGCAGATCGCACCAGCAACACCGCCTCGTCGGGCAGTGGACGCCACCACCGGTCGCGCCGACGAGCCGCCTTCACCGCACGTGGATCGACCGACGCCACGTACCAGAGCACCGCCCGGCAAGTGCGCGCATACAGGTGCAGCACGAACTCCCGCGGGACGTAGTCCACCGGTGCCGCGACCACGATCGCGAGGTCGAGCGACTCCTCGGGTTCGCGATAGGCGCCCTGGCAGAACGCGTCCAGCAGGCTGGTCTTGCCGGCCCCGCGCGGACCGGCGAGAGCGAAACTGCCCCCGGCCAGGGTGCGCACCAGCTCGGCCAGTCTCCGTCCAGCCGGCACCGGCTGGTGGCTGATCAACGAGCCACCCTTCTGCAGGCCGGCCGCGTCGCGGTACCTCAGCTCCACACCGGGTACGGCCTGGTTGCTGCGCAGCTCAGTGCGGAGGACCGGCAACACGCCCTGCTCCAGCACGGCCGCGCACCACTCTTCGAAGGCCTGATCAGCCGCAGCGGTCGCGGCCGTGATCGCCGGGGTCGGCAGCACGGTCTCCACGGCGGTCTGCACCGCACCCGCGATGCCCGTGAAGACCACGACCAGTGCCAACGTCCACCAGATCGACCCGCCGATCGACGTGAGGAACACCGTCCCGACCAGCCAGGGCGCGACGCCCATGCCCGCGATCGCCCAGCCCCTGCCGATCCTGCGGCCCGTCGCTCCCGCGGACGACACCGCGACCATCACCAAGGACATGAGCAGGAAGAACACCGCGCCGCCCGCGAGGGCCAGCAGGTCCCGGTTGCCTGCCCACGGCACGAACGGCCACGTGATCGTCGGGATCACCACGACGAACACCCACCGCCACAGCTCCGGCCGGCGCGCCGCCCAGCCGACCTCACCGGCCGCGACCTTCACCTTGCGGTCGACGTAGTTGCGCCGCTCTGACTGCGCCTGCGCCATCACCCACGGCTTGGCCACCTCGACGGTGTGCCGCAGCAGGACGGGGTCCCGTTGCAGCGGCACTCGGGCCCGGGCCGGCTCCAGTGCGGCGGTCACGGCGCGGGCGAAGACCGCATCCTCGCTGTCGTCGCGGGTCACCCGAGGAATCTTGACCGGGTTCGAAAGCAACCGAAATGCGCCGTTCAGGTCACATCCAAGCGTGAATCGACCGAGGGTTTAGTGAGGAATGACTCAGACCTGACCCGGGCGCAACCGGCCGTCGGATCCCGTGTCCCACACTGGGGCGATGGGCGAACAAGCGGAACGGGCGCGTCTCGCGGAGTCGGGGAACCCGACTTCGCCGTGGCGGCGGTGGGGGCCGTACCTCTCGGGTCGCCAGTGGGGCACGGTCCGCGAGGACTACTCGCCCGAGGGTGACGCGTGGGCGTCGTTCCCGTTCGACCACGCCCGTGCCCGCGCGTACCGGTGGGGTGAGGACGGCATCGCGGGCATCTGCGACGTGCACGGGTTCCTCAACCTGGCTGTGGCGCTGTGGAACGGCAACGACCCGATCCTCAAGGAGCGGTACTTCGGCCTCACCAACGACGAGGGCAACCACGGTGAGGACGTCAAGGAGCACTGGTGGGTGACCGACGGGACGCCCACCCACTCGTGGATGCAGGTGCTCTACCGCTATCCGCAGAAGGAGTTCCCGTACGGCCAGCTCAGGGAGATGGCGCGGAACGCGGGACGGGAGAACCGCGAGCCCGAGCTCTCCGACACCGGGGTGCTCGACGAGAACCGGTTCTTCGACGTCCAGGTCACCTACGCCAAGGCCGACACCGACGACATCTGCGTCGAGATCAAGGCGACCAACCACGGGCCTGAGGACGCGCCGCTGCACCTCCTCCCGCAGTTGTGGTTCCGCAACACCTGGGCCTGGGGCCGCGACCAACGGCCGTGCCAACTCGTTGCGAGCACCACTACCGGACGCAAGGTCACCGCCGACCACGGGAACCTCGGCCGGTACACGCTGCATCTGGACGACGCGCCGTCGATGCTCATGACGGACAACGAGAGCAACGAGATGTCGCTCTTCGGTGCCGAGCGCAACCCGTCGCCGTGGACCAAGGACGGCATCTGCAACTACGTCGTGCACGGGTCGACCAGCACGTGCCAGGTGGTCGGGCCGGACGACGCGGGTGCGGCGGGCACGAAGTTCGCTGCCTGGTACTCGTTCGACCCGGTCGAACCCGGTGAGACCGTGACCGTCCGGTTGAGGCTCGTCGGCGGCGACGGACATCTGGACCCGTTCGGGCCGAGCTTCGACGAGACCATGCAGGCCCGCAAGCTGGAAGCCGACGAGTTCCACGACGGCATCGCGCCCAACGCAGGTCCGGAGGAGAAGAACGTGCTGCGGCGCGCGCTCGCCGGGTTGATGTGGACCAAGCAGCACTACCGGTTCCGCACGCGCGACTGGCTCGACGGAGACCCGACCAAGCCCGAGGCACCGTCGAGCAGGCGCACGCCCGAGGCGCGCAACGTGCACTGGCGGCACCTCGACGTGGCTGACGTGATCTCCATGCCGGACGAGTGGGAGTACCCGTGGTTCGCGGCGTGGGACCTCGCGTTCCACACCATCCCGTTCACGCTGGTCGACCCGGCGTTCGCGAAGGAGCAGCTGCTGCTGTTCTGCCGCGAGTGGATGATGCATCCGAACGGCCAGATTCCCGCCTACGAGTGGGAGTTCGGCGACGTCAACCCGCCCGTGCACGCGTGGGCGGCGCTGCAGGTCTACCGCGCGGACGGCAGCTGGGACCGGCAGTTCCTCGCGAAGATCTTCCACAAGCTGCTGCTGAACTTCTCCTGGTGGGTCAACCGCAAGGACGCCGACGGCAGCTACCTGTTCGAGGGCGGGTTCCTCGGCATGGACAACATCGGGCCGGTCAACAGGTCCGAGCCGATGCTGGGCGAGTGGCGGCTGGAGCAGTCCGACGCCACGTCGTGGATGGCCGCGTACAGCCTGCACCTCATGCAGATCGCGCTGGAGCTGGCGCGTGACGACGAGTCCTATGAGGACGTTGCGACGAAGTTCGTCGAGCACTTCCTGTCGATCGCGGAGGCGTTCACGCACTTCGGGTCGCACGGCGGCGGCATCTGGCACGACGAGGACGGCTTTTGCTACGACCGGGTCTCGCGCCGGCGCCCTGACGGTTCGGTGGAGTCCGAGCCGGTCCGTGTGCGGTCGATGGTCGGCCTGATCCCGCTGCTGGCCAGTGCGGTTCTGGAACCGTGGGTGCTCGGCGAGCTGCACGGGTTCACGAGACGGCTGGAGCATCTGCTCAAGCGCCGGCCGGAGCTGCGGCAGTTCATCACGTTCCACTACGAGCGCGGTGCGTTCGTGTCGTTGCTGGACGAGCACAAGCTCAAGCGCGTGCTGCACCGGATGCTCGACGAGCACGAGTTCCTCTCGCCGCACGGCATCCGCTCGCTCAGTGCGGCCCACCGCGAGGGCCTCGAGGTCAACGTCGCCGGTCAGGACCACCGGATGGGCTACGAGCCCGGCGAGTCGCACACGCCGATGTTCGGCGGCAACTCGAACTGGCGCGGCCCGATCTGGCTGCCCACCAACGCTCTCCTCGTGGAGGCGCTCCGCACGGTCTGCGCGTTCCACGACGGCATGTTCCAGGTCGAGATGCCGACGCACTCCGGCCGCTACGTCACCGCCGGCCAGGTCGCGGACGAGCTGAGCGACCGGCTGGTCGGGTTGTTCCTGCCCGACCACGACGGGCGCAGGCCTTCGGACGGCAAGCGGATCGAGGCCTCGGAGTCACCTCTTTGGCGCAAGCACATCACCTTCAGCGAGTACTTCGACGGGGACACCGGCGAAGGCCTCGGCGCAACCCACCAGACGGGGTGGACTGCGCTGGTCGCGGGCTTGTTGACCGACCGTTCCCGGTGAACGAGCCCTTCCGTGATCAAATCCTGATCAAGGGATGTTGCGAGTCGTCACCATTCGGGTGCAATACGTGCATACGTTGTGTGATCTAGGCCAATTCGCACAATGATTTGCGTCTAGCCGGGCGATTTCACACAAAATTGTTGCGTTGGAGTGGCCTGTAACACGCACGTGCTGTCCAGCACGTCACCCGAGTGGCAGTATCCCGTTCACTCGTCCGCAACAGTTACGAGGAGTGACGCAGTGGCTCGTCGAACCAGGCAGTTGATGGCCCTGATCCCGGCATTGGGGCTGGCCGTGATGGCAGCTTCGGGCTGCGCGACTCCGGTGAACCAGGGTTCTGGCAACTCTGGTGTCCCGCTGGTGCAGAGCGGCAAGCTCGTCACCTGCACCCACCTGTCCTACAAGCCCTTCCAGTTCAGCGAGGGCGACAAGACGGTCGGCTTCGACGTCGACCTCGTCGACCTGGTCGCCAAGGACCTGGGTGTCACCCAGCAGATCTTCGACACCCCGTTCGAGACGATCACCTCGGGCACCTCGTTCAACGCGAACCAGTGCGACCTGGCCGCGGCGGGCATGACGATCACCGACGAGCGCAAGCAGGCGATCGACTTCTCGGACCCGTACTTCGACGCCTCGCAGGCGCTGCTGGTCAAGAAGGGGTCGAACCTCAAGTCCCTGGCCGACCTCAAGGGCAAGAAGCTCGGCGTCCAGCAGGACACCACGGGTGAGAAGTACGCCAACGACAACGCGGCCGCCAACGGCTACACCGTCGTGCAGTTCGAGGACCTCCCGCTGTCCGAGACCGCCGTCCGCACCGGCGCGGTGGACGCGGTGATCAACGACAACGGCGTGCTCTACGACTACGCCAAGGAGTTCCCGGAAACCGAGGTCACCACCGAGTTCGACACCGGTGAGAAGTACGGCATCGGCGTCAAGAAGGGCAACACCGCCCTGCTGACGAAGATCAACGAAGTGCTGAAGAAGGCCAAGGAGAACGGCGAGTACGACAAGATCTACGAGAAGTGGTTCGGCAAGAAGCCGACGTCGAAGTAGTCGCTTCTCCGGGGCCGGTGCAAGCACGACGCGCCGGCCCCGCCGCTTGTCCGAACCACCTCCGCTAGGAGCCGCAATGGCCATGTCCAAGCGCAAGCGCGCGGAATACATCCGCTACGCGCAGTACGGCATCTTGATCGTCGTGGTCCTTCTCGTCGCATTCCTGGCCGACTGGGGCCAGATCCGGCGAGCGTTCTTCAACACCGACATCGCCGCCTCGATGTTCCCCAACGTGATCACCGTCGCGTTGAAGAACACCATCATCTACACCGCGCTCGGCTTCGCGTTCGGCCTCGCACTGGGGCTCGTGCTCGCGCTGATGAAGCTGTCGACGGTCGGCCCGTACCGCTGGATCGCCACCGTCTACATCGAGTTCTTCCGCGGTGTGCCCGCGCTGCTTGTGTTCATCGGCATCTACTACGGCGTGCCGATCGCGTTCCAGATGCAGTTCCCGCCGCTGACCACGGTCATGCTGGCGCTCGGTGGCGTCGGAGCGGCGTACATGGCGGAGACGATCCGCGCCGGCCTCCAGGCGGTGCCGAAGGGCCAGGTCGAGGCTGCCCGTTCGCTGGGCATGTCGAGCGGCCGCGCCATGATCACGATCGTGATCCCGCAGGCGTTCCGGATCATCCTGCCGCCGCTGACGAACGAGCTGATCCTGCTGACCAAGGACTCCTCGCTCATCTACATCCTCGGACTGTTCCGCGAGCAGTACGAGCTCACGAAGTTCGGCCGCGAGACGCTGAGCCGCAGCCCTTCGCTGACGCCGATCCTCATCGCGGGCCTCTGTTACCTGATCATCACGCTGCCGCTCGGCTACCTGTCGCGGTACTTGGAGAAGCGCACGGGCGGGAAGAAGGTGTCCGTCGTATGAGCGACATCTGTGTCGAGATCATCGGGCTGAAGAAGTCGTTCGGCCCGCTGGAAGTCCTCAAGAACATCGATCTGACCGTCAACCGCGGCGACGTCGTCTGCATCATCGGGCCGTCCGGCTCCGGCAAGTCGACGCTGCTGCGGTGCGTGAACCTGCTGGAGGAGCCGAACGGCGGCAAGATCACCGTCAACGGCACCGACCTCACCGACCCGGACGTCGACATCGACCGGGCACGCACGAAGATCGGCATGGTCTTCCAGGGCTTCAACCTGTTCTCCCACCTCAACGTGCTGAACAACCTCATGGTCGCCCAGCGCAAGGTGCTCAAGCGCTCAGAGAGCCAGGCCCGCGAGGTCGCGCTGCGCAACCTGGACCGCGTCGGCCTGCGTGACAAGGTCGCCGCGATGCCGGCGCAGCTCTCCGGTGGGCAGCAGCAGCGTGCGGCGATCGCCCGCGCGCTGTCGATGGACCCCGAGGTGATGCTGTTCGACGAGCCGACCTCGGCGCTCGACCCCGAGCTCGTCGGCGACGTGCTCGGCGTGATGCGCCAGCTCGCCGACGAGGGCATGACGATGCTGGTCGTGACCCACGAGATGCAGTTCGCCCGCGAGGTCGCCGACAAGGTGATCTTCATGGACGGCGGCTACATCGTCGAGGAGGGCCCGGCGGCCGAGGTGATCGGCAACCCTCAGGAGGAGCGCACCCAGTCGTTCCTGGCCCGCGTGCTCGACCCGACCCACCACGGTCCGAAAGACCCGGTCTAGCTCGTGGCGAGGGGGAAGGTCGCCGCGGCGGACGTGCTGCGGGGACTGTTGGGGGAGAACGACAACTCAGGTGGTGGCGGGTGGAGGTTGCCTCGGCGCAAGCCGAGCACCCCGCCCGTCATCCGCGTGGTGGACCGCGTGGTCACCGATGTGCTGGACCTGCGCGCGGTCGAGGTGCCGTACGTGCTGGAGTTCGAACGCTGCCAGTTCGAAGCGGCACCGGACCTGCGGCAGGCGAACCTCGCCGGCATCTCGTTCACCGACTGCGACCTGCCTGGTCTTGAGGCGCGCAATCTCAGCAGCAGCAACGACGTTTCGCTGCGCGGCTGCCGCGTCTCCGGGCTGGCGGACCTGACCGACGCCGAGATCGCGGGCTCGGTCCTGTTGCGGGACAGCAGGTTCAGCGTGCCCGGCGGGCTGTGCGTGCACGGCGACCGGCTGACGGTCGCCGGCGCGCTGCTCGGGTTCGGCATCCACACCGAGGGCGAGATGCGGCTCGCGGGTGCGCGCATCGGCGGCAACGTCAACCTCGGCAGCGCGGTGCTGGAGAACCCGGACGGCTTCACGTTGAACGGCAACGGCATGCAGGTCGGCGGCAACCTGCTCGGCGCGTTCACCTCGCACGGCGTGGTGTTCCTGGCAAATGCCCGGATCAGCTCGGCACTGTCGTTGCGCGGCGCGATGCTCTCGCGCGGCAACGCCTTCGACGACACCACAGATCCGCACGCCGACCCGTCGGCGACGCTGTTCCTGGACCGCGTGGACGTGTCCGGCGACGTGGAACTGGACCGCGGCTTCACCAGCGCAGGCACCGTCCGCGCCGTGAACGCCCGCATCGGCGGCACGTTGTCGCTGGCAGACGCGGTGCTGGACGCCGTATCACCTCCTTCCGTCGGCACCGACCCGACCGGATCGGGAAGGGCGCTGCACGTCGACGGTGCGGAGATCGGCGGCGACATCGTCGGGCGAGGCATCCGGATCAAGGGCCAGCTGCGCATGGTCGACATCCACGTGCGCGGCAGCATCACGATCGAACGGGCCATTGTGGACAATCCGGCTGCGGACGCCCTGCTGACCAACCGTTCGCAGATCGGCAGCAACTTCGTGGTGCGCGAGTCGGAGATCTCCGGCGGCCTGGAGCTGCGCGGCATCACCGTCGGCGCGAACCTCGACCTGCGCGGCAGCCGCCTGATCAAGCCGGGCACGTACCGCCACCAGCCGCGTGAGAAGCCGTCGCTGGACATCGGTGGCGCCACGATCGGCCGCGACCTCATCTGCGCGCGCGGCGAGAAGGAGTTCGTCGCGCACGGCGGTGTGCGGTGCCGGCGCGCGATCATCGGCCGCATGGCGAACTTCAACGGCGCGGTGCTCGGCTACAAGCTCGACAGCCACGCGTTGAACGCCATGGGCATGCAGGTCCAGGAGCTGATGCTCAACGTCGTGTCGCCGCCCAAGGGCCTGGTGACGCTGCGGCAGGCGCGCTGCACCTCGTTGGACGACAACGAGACGTTCTGGAACGCCACGGGTTTCATCGACCTCGACGACTTCCGCTACGACTCGCTCGCCTACCCGATCGACCTGCGCGACGACGCCCAGGTCGAGCAACGGCTGCGCTGGCTCCGGCAGGCCATGCGCCGCAGCTACCACCCGCGCCCGTACGACCAGTTCGCCGAGATGCTGACCGCGGCGGGCAACGAGGAGCACGCCTCGACCGTGCTGATCGAGAAGCAACGCCTGCGGTACCGCGCGGTCGCCGAGGGCATGAGGTTCTTCGGCCCGCTCGTGCTGCTGTGGAGCTTCTTGCAGCGCTCGATGGTCGGCTACGGCTACCGCCCGGCGCGCGCTCTGGGATGGCTGATCGCGGCGTGGGTCGTCGGCAGCATCTGGTTCCAGGTCAAGGGTCCGTTGGTGGTCATCAACGACGACGACCACCTGCCGTGGAACGCGTGGCTCTACACCATCGACCTGGTGGTGCCGATCGTCGACTTCGGCAACAAGAACCGCTGGCAGACTCCGGGCGCCTCGCAGTGGATCGCGTCCGGCCTGATCGTCACCGGATGGATCCTGGCGACGACGGTGGCAGCCGGCCTTACCCGCATGCTCAAGAGATAACGCCACCATCGGGGTATTTCGTCCAGTACTGAACGATGGTGCGATCGTTCGGTGATCGCAGCCGAGTCCACCGAGCTCTTCGTCGGGCCTCGGACCGCGCTGCTCCAGGTGGTGCGGGTGAGCTCACCTGCGTTGGCCGGACCGGTGCACGCGCACGTGTCCGGCCCCGGCCTGCACTCGCCACGGCACGGCGGCTCGCTGGTCATGGGCCCGTTCGGCTACGAGATCGCCGTCGACGTCTCCGAGCACTCACCTGGTGCGATGGTCCCGGCCGAGGCCGTGGTGCGATCCGCGTCCGGCGAGGAGAGATGCACGTTCTCGCTGGTCGTAGGCTCGCCGGGGTGGACAGTGCACCTCGTCGGTCACGTGGCCGGCGACGCACCGTTCGAGGCGCTGCGGGCCCACCTGGACCTGGCGCTGACCGATCCCGCCTACCGGTTCGCCGTGACGTCGGTGGAGTTGCTGCAGCCCTACTGGGACACGTTCCCGCAACACCGCTCGCTGCTGTTGCGGCTGATCTCCGAGGGACGGGTCGAGCCCGTCGGCTCCGAGTCCAATGTGGTCGGTGTGTCGCCGTTGCTCTCGTCGCTGCCTCCCGGTTCGCCGTTGGCGGTCTCTTCCTTGGCCGAGGCCGAGCGTTCGGTCTACTCGTCTTTCCTGGAACTGCGGTCTTCGGCCCCCGCACCGCACGTGATGCTGCCCGTCGGCACCGCCCGTTCCGCTCCCAACCCGTGGGTGACCGCGATCCACCACGACTGGAGCACCCGCTACACCTGGCCGCGAGTCGTGTGCTCGCTGCCGCGCGACTACTACGTGCGCGGATCCGTACCAGTGCCTCCCGCCCCTCTCGACGAGTCACCGGCCGCGGTGTTCGCGTCACACGCGGCCCGGCTGACCGGTGCGACCTTCCCCACCGCTGCTCTTGAGCGCGCTGCCGCAGCGCACCCACGCGAAGCGTTCGACCTGCGGTCCGACGTCATCGCACGATCGCTGGCGGCCCTGACGTCCACTGTGGACTCGTCCGTGGTCGCCTGGAACCCGTTGCCCTCACCGTGCACCGACATCGTTTCCGTGCACCTGCCTTCCCCCAGGAACGTGCACGTGGAGTTCGAGGGCGACGCGTTGCCGACGTTGGTCGACGGCTCGACCGTGACCTTCCTGGCCCGAGAAGTGCCGGCGTGCGGGTGGCGGACCTATGCGTTGGTCGAGGACAACGTCGACCACGGCTGGAAGCGCGGCTACGGCACAGAGATCGCCTCCACCCACTACGTCCTGTCATACGACCCGATCGCCTCCCTGGTCGCCGTCGACGGCCCGGCACTGGAGGCTCCTCGCCTGACCGGCCCGGTGACCGTCTGGCACAGCGAGGTGGGCGAGAAGATGGTCGGCTCCTCAACTTTCACGTTGTGGCACGAGGTCGAACACCTCGGCCCATCACCGCTGGTGGGAGTGCTCGGCTCGCGCACACCTCCTGTCGGCACCTTGCCTTCCGTGGCGCCAAAGCTGTCGTTGGCCGGACCACCGCTGGGCCCCGTCTCGCCCACAGTGACCCCGGTGTTCGCCCGTTACTGGCTGCTCGAACCGTCCCCGTTGGGCGGACTCGCCGCGAACGTGCACCTGGAGATGCTCAGCCCGACCCGCGTGCGCGTGGTCGCGGTCTCGGACGGCCCGGAGTTCGAGGGCGTAGTCAGGCTGTCGCTCCCCGACGGCTGGTCGGCCTCCTGGGACTCACTGCCGGTCTCACTACCCGCAGGCGGGTACACGTCAGCCGAGGTGCGGCTCGTGCCGCCACGAACTCCCGGCTGCTACCCGCTGCGCGCCGCTTTGGAGGGCCTGCCCTTCGAGGTCTACGACGTCGTGCTGCTGACCGTGCCGGAATGGGACTTCGAAGACCCCGTCGAGGTCCTGTGGGTGGCGTCCTCACCCTCGGTGGTCTCCGTGCCTCCAGGTGGATCCGCGCCACTGCGCGTGGTCGTGGCCTCCGGCGCACACGGAGACCTGCCTCTCCAAGCCTGGGTACTGTCACCACGCGAAACGTGGGAACTCGTCACCCCGTTCAGCATCGGCGCCAAGCTGCCGGCCCAAGGCCGAACCTCACTCGACTTCACCATCTCAGCCCCCGCCTGGGCCGATCCCGGCTCGTGGTCAGCCGTAGTCCGAGTGGCGGCAGGCGACCTGGTCCGCACCACGCCGGTGATCCGGCTAGAAGTAGCTGGTTACCATGGGTCACCGTGACTGATCTGGTGCTGGCACTGGACTTCGGCGGCACCAAGATCGCCGCCGCCCTGGTGGACCCTTCCGGCTCCGTGGTGCGCTCCTCGCGGGTACCCACACCAGCCTCCGACCCGTGGGACGCCGTCGTCTCAGTCGTGTCGTCGGTGGTCCAGGGCGACCCCGTGTCGGCCGTGGGAATCGCCTCGGCGGGCCCAGTGGACACCATTCGCGGCACCGTCTCACCGATCAACGTGCCCTCGTGGCAAGCCTTTCCCCTGCGCTCCGCAGTATCAGACCTGTTCCCCGGCCTACGAGTCGAGCTAGCAGGCGACGGCGTGTGCATGGCCCTCGGCGAACACCGGCGCGGCGCAGGCCAAGGCAGCAGTTTCATGGTCGGCCTGGTCGTGTCCACCGGCGTAGGCGGCGGCCTGGTACTGGACGGCCGCCCGTTCGGCGGCCGAACCGGCAACGCAGGCCACATCGGCCACATCGTCGTAGAACCCGACGGCGCCCCTTGCACGTGCGGAGGCCGCGGCTGCGCCGAAACCGTCGCAGGCGGCCCACGAATGGTGGCCTGGGCCCGCCGAGCCGGATGGCAGGCCCCAGACGAAGCCGACGCCGCCGTCCTGGCCGCCGCAGCACTGGCCGGGGAGAAGATCCCGCTGGAAGCCTTCGAACGCGCTGGTCAGGCAGTCGGCATGGCCATCGCCGGAGCAGCCGCAGTGTGCGACCTGGAGCTGGCGGTCATCGGAGGCGGAGTGGCGCAAGCCGGTGAACTGCTGTTCGAGCCGGTGCGCCGCACCCTGAAGACCCACGCAGGACTGTCATACCTGGCAGGGCTGGAAGTGCGAGCGGCAGAGCTGGGCGGCGAGGCCGGACTGGTGGGGGCGGCAGCCCTGGTCAGCTAGGCACGCTCCCGCAAGGGTCCCCTTGGATTTCGTGTCCCCCGCGACCCAACGTACTGAGCGGGTCTGACAGTAATGGCGATCTTCAACCGCGAAGGCGGAGCCGAGCCGCTTTTCACACAGCCAGCTGGTGGGGTGGTCCCGTCACGAGTCGTACCGACGCGTCCTGCCGCGCCCGAGGGGTCAGGTCAAGTCGACACGCTTTTCGTCGACTTGACCTGACCCCTCGGGTGTGGCTGCCTCCGTGCGACTCGTGACGGGACCACCCCACGCCAAACGCAACCCACCTACGCAGCCGCACCCCGCCCAACTCAACCGGCGTGCCATCAACGCGCGCGCGGCGCTGGACAGGTCTTTGATCAGATTGGCGGGGTCTGGGGCGGAGCCCCAGAAAGCAGCAGGAACACCAGCACGCAACCCGACCACCTACGGACACGAAACCGGCAGCCGCCAACGAAACAGGGAGACGGCCAACGCAACCCACGCGCCAACCACACTCAACCCGCGTACCGAGTGTGCCGAAGCGGCGACTCAACCCGCCCCACCACAACCCCAGCCCCCTCCAAAGCAGCCCGAACCGCCCGAGCAATCTCCACAGCGTTGGCGGTATCCCCATGCACACAGATGGAGTCAGCAGGAACACGCACCGGCCGCCCAGAAACGCTCCGAACCCACCCCTCGGTAGCAAGCAGCACACACCGAGAAGCAATCTCAGCCGGATCCCGCAACACAGCCCCAGACTGCCCCCGAGGCACCAACGTCCCAGCATCCGTGTAGGCCCGATCCGCAAACGCCTCGTGCCAAACCCGCAACCCAGCCACCGAGGCCCGCTTCAACCACACCGCCCCAGGCGGCCCCAACACAGCAAGGGTCGGATCGAACATCCGAACCGCATCCACCACGGCATCAGCCTGGGCCTCATGCCGAACCAAAGCGTTGTAAAGCGCCCCATGCGGCTTCACATACGACACCCGAGTCCCAGCGGCACGAGCGAACGCGGACAAAGCCCCGAGCTGAGCCAACACCTCGTTCGTCAGGGTGTCCGGAGCAACGTCGATGAACCGCCGCCCGAACCCGGCGAGGTCCCGATACCCCACGTGAGCCCCGACGGCGACGCCCGCGGAAGCAGCGAGAGAACACACCGAGCGCATCGTGTCGGCATCCCCCGCGTGGTACCCGCAGGCAACGTTTGCGCTGGTCACCACCGACAAGAGCGCACGATCATCGCCCAAGGTCCAGTGGCCGAAGCCCTCACCGAGGTCCGCGTTCAGGTCCATGGTCGCCCTCCAACGCACGCAGGCTTTGTAGGATCGTGGGATTGTTGAACGATTCAACGATAGTGCAATGGAACGATCCTGCAAATAGACTTGCGGGGTGACTGAGACGTGGGTGTCGACGCTGGCCCAGGGCAAGGCCGATCTGGAGCGCGCGAGCACCGCGCAAAAGGTCGCGGACATGCTGCGAGAGCGGGTGCTCGACGGCGAGCTCGAACCAGGGCTGCGACTGAGCGAGGAAGCGATCGGCGGGGCGCTGGGCGTCAGCCGCAACACGCTCAGGGAGGCGTTCCGGTTGCTCACCCGTGACCGGATCCTGGTGCACGAGCACAGCCGCGGGGTGTTCGTCCGCAGGCCCACCGGCGACGACGTGCGCGACCTCTACGCCGCGCGCCGAGTGATCGAGTGCGGCGCTCTCCGGCTGTGGAACGACGTCAGCGAGAAGCGGCGGGAAGCCGTTCGCGCGCCGGTCCGGCAGGCCGTGGCGCGGGCGGAGAAGAACGACTTCAGCAAGGCGGGCCCAGCGAACATCCAGTTCCACCGGGGCATCGTCGGGCTCGCCGGCAGCACCCGGCTGAGCGACGAGTCCGACCGCCTCTTCGCCGAGCTCATGCTGGCCTTCCGCGTCGCGCAGGAGATGGACGCGTTCTACCCGACGTACCTGGCGTGGAATCGCAGGATTGTTGAATTGTTGAACGATGGGACGATCGACCAGGCGATCGACCAGCTCCTCGAGTACTTCGACGCCGCCGAGCAGGACGTCGTCAGCCGCCTCGAGACGCATTAGTCCAAAGGGAACGTTAAGCAGAGTGCAACGATTCCGATCACGAGGCTGACGGCACGTCTCATCAGGCCTAACATCCGCGAAACACCGCGTACACGGAGGGGCCACCATGCCGTCGGATCGCAAGACCGGCTTGCGCTGGAGCAACTGGAACCTGCTGCTGCTGGTTCCGCTGCTCATGCTCATCACGCCGTGGTTCAACATCGACGAGCCCCGGCTGTTCGGGCTCCCGTTCTTCTACTGGTACCAGTTCGCGTTCGTGCCGCTCGGCGTCCTGTGCGTCGGCCTGGTCTACGTCAAGACCAAGGACCAGCCCGTGGTCACGGGCAAGCCGGACAAGCTCGGCGTTGACGACCTGGACGAGGGAGCCAACTGATGCAGTGGACCGAGCTGATCGTTTTCAGCGCTCTCTTCCTGCTGGTCACAGTCATGGGATTCGTCGCGGCGAAGTGGCAGAAGGGCGACACCCTCGAGCACCTGGACGAGTGGGGCCTCGGCGGCAGAAAGTTCGGCAGCTGGATCACGTGGTTCCTGGTCGGCGGTGACCTCTACACCGCCTACACGTTCGTCGCGGTGCCGGCACTGATGTTCGGCGCGGGCGCGACCGGGTTCTTCGCGCTGCCGTACACGGTGATCCTCTACCCGATCGTGTTCCTGCCGCTGGTGCGGATGTGGTCGGTCAGCCGCGTGCACGGCTACGTCACGCCCGCCGACTTCGTGAAGGGCCGCTACGGCTCGCACTGGCTGGCGCTGCTGATCGCCATCACCGGCATCTTCGCGACCATGCCGTACATCGCGCTGCAGCTCGTCGGCCTCGAAGCCGTGCTGCGGTCCATGGGCCTCAACGGCAGCGGCATTCTCGGCCACCTGCCGCTGTTCGTCGCGTTCGTGATCCTCGCGGTCTACACGTACCAGTCGGGTCTGCGGGCGCCGGCGCTGATCGCGTTCGTCAAGGACATCCTGATCTACGTCGTCATCCTGGTCGCGATCGTCTACCTGCCGTCGAAGTTCGGCGGCTGGGGCGAGATCTTCAACGACGCGGACGCCAAGTTCAAGGCCACGCCGGCGCCGGGTGACGGCATCCTGCTCAACGCCAACAACCAGCTGCAGTACGCGACGCTGGCGCTCGGCTCCGCGCTCGCCCTCTTCATCTACCCGCACTCGCTGACCGGCATCCTGGCCAGCCGCGGCCGCAACGTCATCAAGCGGAACATGGTGGCGCTGCCGGCGTACTCGCTGGTGCTCGGCCTGCTGGCGCTGCTGGGCTACGTCGCGATCAGCGCGGGCACCAAGCCGATCGTGAACCAGGCGACCGGACGGCCCGACACCAACACGATCGTGCCCGAGCTCTTCGGCGCGAACTTCCCGTCCTGGTTCGCGGGCATCGCGTTCGCGGCCATCGGCATCGGTGCTCTCGTGCCGGCGGCGATCATGTCGATCGCGGCGGCGAACCTGTGGACGCGCAACGTCTACAAGGAGTACCTGAAGAAGAACGCCACGCCGGCGGAGGAGGCCAAGCAGGCCAAGCTCGCCAGCCTGGTCGTCAAGTTCGGCGCGGTCGCGTTCATCGTGTTCATCGACCCGCAGTTCTCGATCGACCTGCAGCTGATCGGCGGCGTGATCATTCTGCAGACGCTGCCCGCCGTCGCGATCGCGCTCTACACCCGCTGGTTCCACGTGTGGGGCCTCGTCGCGGGCTGGTTCGCGGGCATGGCCTACGGCATGTACCTGCTGTACCTCATCCCCAGTGCCGACGGCTCCCGCAAGCACTTCGGCAGTTCCGCGCTGTCGCTGGAGAAGCTGTCGCTCTTCGGCTGGAACCCGTTCGAGGGTGTGAAGATGACGATCTACGTCGGTGTTCCCGCACTGATGATGAACCTGATCGTCGCCGTCGTGGTCACGCTGATCGCCAAGAGGGCCAAGGTCTTCAACGGCACGGACCAGACCGACCCGTCCGACTACCACGTCGACGAGGACAGCCCGCGGGTCAAGCCCGTCGCGACCCACTGAGACGCAGCAGTTAACGGTATGGGCCACCCGTCGGTTTCGACGGGTGGCCCTTTCCGTTGAGGATCAAAGACGTGAAAACCATCGCTGGACTGGTCGGACTGACCGCGATCGCACTCACCCTGAGTCCTGGCATCGCTCAAGCGCAGGACGCGAACTGCTACGACACCACCGTCCCGCTGACCGTCGAAGAACAGCGGCTCGACGACACGCTCGTCGGCGGCGGTCCCGCCGTCGGCCCCGCGCTCGTGAAGCTCGCCGGATTCGACGGCCGCGTCACGGACTTCACCACCAAGCTCTGCCGCCAGGCGGTGCAGAAGCAGGCGCAGCAGTTCGTGCAACGTGAAGGCAACGCGCTGTGGAAGGCCGCTGTCGCCCGCGCGCAGAGCACGACACCGCAGGCGCACGACGCTTACGACGACCGCCCGCTCTACTGGGCGCGCCTGCAGCTCAGCACCGCGCTTCGCCAGTGGAAGCCGCGCTTCTCCCTGTCCGCCCACGAACGCGCGAAGCTGATCCAGCAGTTCGACTGGGCCGCACGGGGTTTGAGCGACTCCGCCTTTCCCACCAGGCCCGGCGTGCGCAGAATCGCGGTGACCGGCTTCGACCCGTTCCAGCTCACCGGAACGAACGTGCGGCGTGCCAACCCTGCGGGTGCGGCGGCGCTGCAGCTCGACGGCCGTGAGATCACCACGCCGAACGGCAAGGTCGTGCTGCAGGCCGCGGTGCTGCCGGTGCTGTGGGGCGGTTTCGACGAGGGCATCGTCGAGCAGTTCTACGGATCCGCGCTGGCGCAGAAGCCCGACGCGTTCGTGACGATCAGCCAGGGCCGGCCTGGACGCTTCGACGTCGAGCGGTGGGCGGCGCGCTGGCGCGGTGGCTTCGCGGACAACAACGACGTCGAGTCGTACGGCAGCGTCCCGGACGCCGCAGGCTGGCCGCAGCCGGCGAACGAGTTCATCGAGACCTCGCTGCCGTTCCAGAAGATGATCGACGCGGGCACCGGCCCGTTCACCGTGGCGTACAACCTGAGCTTCTGCGAGTGGAAGGTCGGCACGCCGGTCGGCAGCCAGCGGGACTGCCGCACTGACAACCCGACGCCGGGCGCTGTCGCGGCCAGCGGTGGCGGCGGTGACTACCTCTCCAACGAGAGCATGTACCGGGCCAATCGCGTGCGAATCGGTTACGGCGCAACGAATGTCCTCGGTGGACACCTGCACACGCCGGTGCTCGGGCAGCCGGCCGATCCGGCCGCGTTGACCGATGCCACGTTCGAAAGTCAGCGTCGGGCCATCGCCGATCAGGTCAAGGCCCTAGTCTCTGTGGTGTGACTCGTGTGCGGCTGGCGGTGGCAATCATCCTGAGCACGTGGGCCCTGTCCGCGTGTGCGATCCATGTCGGAGGGCAGGCGGTCCCTGGACCTCTGCCGTCCACGGCCTCCGCCTCCGCGCCCACACTGCCCAAGACCGGCCAGTGCATGAACGCCTACGAGCTGAAGGTGCTGCAGTGCACCGACTCGCACGAGGCCGAGGTCATGAGCGTGGGTGAGCTCACCGGTCTGCCCTCGACTATCCGGACACGCAGGCGCTCCGCAAAGCCGCGCTCCCGCCGTGCCGCCAGACGCTCACCGACTACCTGGGCAGCGGGGACTCGGACTCGACGCGCCTGCGGGTCTGGGCGTTCTGGCCCAACGAGCAGGGCTGGAAGGACGGTCAGCGCTGGCGGCTGTGCACCGTCGTGGAGATCAGCCCCGACGAAAAGCCGCTGGCGCGCAAGGGTTCCCTGAAGGGAGTCCTCGGCGGCAACGGCTTCACGACGTTCCAGACCTGCACCCAGGGTTCGCCGTCCAAGGACCAGGAGGTCAAGGTCGTCGCGTGCAACACGCCGCACATGGCAGAGGCAGTGCCCGCCGGTGTCGTGTCGCTCGGCAAGTCGACCGACCCCGCTCCGTCCAAAGAGCAGATGAACGCCATCGCGAACGAGAAGTGCACCAAGGCCGTGCACGACTACCTGGGCTCGACCAAGCGCACCGACGTGTTCCCCGCGTGGCGGAACCCCGGTTCCCAGGCCTGGTCAGAGGGGTGGACCAACGCGGTCTGTTACGCCGAGGCCAACAAGGCCTTCAGCGGGACTCTCCTCGGCATCCGAGACAACCCGCTCCCGAACTGAGCCTGCGAGCACGACCATCAGCACGGCGGCCAGGGACAGCACCAGCATCGCGATTCCTGCGATCCCCATGGCACACCTTCCTTTCCGCCTCGGTGACGATCTTTGTGACCGCCATCACATAACTAAGACGTTCCCGGAAGGGTCCAGGTTCATTCCTGGAGCAAGACCATTTTCGGAACCTGTGGAGAAGTCCCCAATGGCTGTCCACAGCTATCCACAACATGTGCACAGAGCCGTCCACACCTGTGGACAACTTCGTCTCAAATGGACGGTGAGCTGCACTGATTCAGAGAAAATTGCTGCACAGGACCACACCTGCCGCAGTGCCGATCGCTAAACCAAGGATGAACACGAGCGTGTAGCGCCACCACGGCGTGCGGGTCGGCGGGGCCGGCGGCACCGGGTAGTAGCGCACGATGCCCGTCGTCGGGCCGACCTCGACATCGCGCTTCGAGCCGTCGTAGTGGAGTCCGCCGAGGAAGTCCTCGTCCTGCGTCACACGACTAGTAGTACCGCAAAAAGATGCCCCAGCGGTCGCCGTTGACCGCTGGGGCACCTAACACCTGAGAAGGATCAGCCCAGGCGCTGCTTCAGGGCCGCCAGCTCGTCGCGGAGCGTGGTCGGGACCTTCTCGCCGATCTTCGCGAACCACTCCTCGACCAGCGGGATCTCGGCACGCCACTCGTCGGCGTTCACCTCGAGCGCGGCCTCGATGTCCTCGATCGGCGTGTCCAGGCCCTCGAGGTCGAGGTCCTCAGCGGTCGGCACGTAACCGATGGGGGTTTCGGTGGCGGCGGACTTGCCCTCGATGCGCTCGATGGCCCACTTCAGCACACGCGAGTTCTCGCCGAACCCAGGCCACAGGAAGCGCTTGTCGTCGCCGCGGCGGAACCAGTTGACGTAGAAGATCTTCGGCAGCTTGTCGGCGTTGGCGCGCTTGCCGAGGTCGACCCAGTGCTGGAGGTAGTCACCGGCGTTGTAGCCGATGAACGGCAGCATCGCCATCGGGTCGCGACGGACGACGCCGGTCTTGCCGACCGCGGCGGCCGTGGTCTCCGAGGACAGCGTGGCGCCCATGTAGGTGCCGTGCTGCCAGTCGCGCGACTCGGTGACCAGCGGGATCGTCGTGGCGCGGCGGCCACCGAAGAAGATCGCCGAGATCGGCACGCCGTTGGGGTCGTCCCACTCCGGTGCCTTGATGTCGCACTGCTCGATCGGCGTGCAGTAGCGCGAGTTCGGGTGCGACGAAAGCTCAACGCTCTCCGGCGTCCAGTCCTGGTGCTTCCACGAGGTCAGGTGGGCCGGGGGCTCGCCCATGCCCTCCCACCAGATGTCGCCGTCGTCGGTCAGCGCGACGTTGGTGAACAGCGAGTTGCCCTTGGCGATGGTGCGCATCGCGTTCGGGTTGGTGTGGTAGTCCGTGCCGGGCGCGACGCCGAAGAAGCCGTTCTCCGGGTTCACCGCGTACAGGCGGCCGTCCTCACCGAAGCGCATCCACGCGATGTCGTCGCCGAGCGTCTCGACCTTCCAGCCGGGGATGGTCGGCTCGAGCATCGCGAGGTTGGTCTTGCCGCAGGCCGACGGGAACGCGGCGGCGATGTAGTACGCCTTGTTCTCCGGCGAGGTGAGCTTGAGAATCAGCATGTGCTCGGCGAGCCAGCCCTCGTCGCGCGCCATCACCGAGGCGATGCGCAGCGAGTAGCACTTCTTGCCGAGCAGGGCGTTGCCGCCGTAGCCGGAGCCGAAGCTCCAGATCTCGCGGGTCTCCGGGAAGTGCGAGATGTACTTCGTGTCGTTGCACGGCCACGAGACGTCCTGCTGGCCGGTCTCGAGCGGCGCGCCGAGCGAGTGCAGCGCCGGCACGAAGTCGGCGTCCTCACCGAAGAGCGCGAGGGCCTTGGTGCCCATGCGGGTCATGATGTGCATCGAGACGACGACGTACTCCGAGTCGGTGATCTCCACACCGAGCATCGGCTTCTCCGCGTCGAGCGGGCCCATGCAGAACGGGATCACGTACATCGTGCGGCCACGCATGCAGCCCCGGTAGAGCTCGGTCATGATGGCCTTCATCTCTGAAGGGTCCATCCAGTTGTTCGTCGGGCCCGAGTCCTCCTCGCGCACCGAACAGATGTAGGTCCGCTCTTCCACGCGAGCGACGTCGCTCGGGTCAGAGGCCGCCCAGAAGGAGTTCTGCTTCTTCTTCAGCGGCACGAAGGTGCCGGCGTCGACGAGCTTCTTCGTGAGACGGTCCCATTCGCCCTGGGACCCGTCGGCCCAAACAACCTCATCGGGGCAGGTCAGCTCAGCGACTTCCTGAACCCATGCGAGCAAACGCGCGTGGTTGGTGGGTGCCTGTTCGAGACCGGGAATGGTCACTGCCGTCATCTCGTCTCGTCTCCTGACTGAACGCCTCGGCTGCCCGAGGACGTGGCTGGGTCCGGTTGGGGACTTCGTCGTCCTCGGGAATAGCTCCAGACGCCCGGTGGGGCCGGGCGTGCGTGGAAGGGGATGGACCGAGGTTAGCCCGGTGAATGGCAGGTAACGCACCCCCAGCCTGTCGCTTCTCTCACAAAACCGATTCTGGAATCGATTCAGCACTCGGACGGCGTTAAGGCGCGCTTGAGGTGTGAAAAACACAAGAGGCCCCGGTGCGGTTCTCACCACACCGGGGCCTGTGACCTGCGCTTCAGTTCGGGCTGATCCACTGCCCGGTGGTGGAATCGATTCGGACGACGCCGTCGAACCGTTCTTCCTCGAACCAGTCGTCCGACTCGTCCAAAATGCCGCTCTTCGAGTCGGTCACGTACCGGCCGTCGGACTCGATGTGCCCGTGCTCGACCTCGACCCAGTCGTCACCACGGTGTTCCGACATCGTGACCTCGCCGGATCGTGTGATCTCGGTCGCCACGTCGGCCCGTCCGTCGCCGTTCTTGTCGGTGAACAGCCAGGTGTCTCCGTCGTCGTCACGGACGACCGCGGTGTCGGCCTTGCCGTCTCCGTCGGTGTCCTCTGTCGCCTGCCCGACGTTTCGATCGCCTTCGTCGGTGTCCACGACAATCGCCTGCTTGGGCGAGGAATTCGTCTTTTCTTGCTGAGTGTCGTTCGGGTCGACGGCAACCCACTCGCCGGAATTCTCCTCGAACCGGGCCTGGCTCAGGAGATTGCCGTCCTTGTCGAACGTGGTCATCAGATCGGCGTCGCCATCACCGTTCGTGTCGGTGAACGCCAGGTGGCCACCATCGTCCGTCTCGACCACGGCGGAGTCGTTCACGCCGTCCTCGTCGAGGTCGAAGGTGACGTCGGCGGTGTACTCCTCATCCTCGACGGTGACCTTCAGCTCGGTGTCGGCCGCACCGTTCTCGTCGATGTACACCGGGACACACCTCCTGCGCTCTTGCGTACCGGTATGACCCACGTTATGCCGGTTCGGTTCCGTCGCCAAGGTCACGCCCCGTCTGGACGAGATCCGATCAGCAGCAGACCCAGCGTGGTCACGGCCGCCACGAGGCCGGCGAGCAACAGCATCGGGGGCAGGGTCGGTGACGGTTGCACCGGCGTGACCACGGCGGCAACGGCGCTGGTGGAGGTGGCAGCAGCCGAGGTCGTCGTCGCCGCCTCTTCGGTCGCGGCCGTCGTGGGCGTCGCGGGCGCGGCCGGTGGAACGACCGGCTGCTGGGTGGTCGGCGCCGCCAGCACGGTGATCCGGGCCCGCATGTCGGGGTGGACGGAGCAGATGTAGTCGAAGGTGCCCGGCTGGGTGAACGTGTAGCTCCACGACTGCCCGGTCTCGAGCATGGGTGAGCGGAAGGTGCCCGCCACGACGTCGTGCGGGGCCTGGTCCTGGTTGGTCCAGGTGACCACGTCACCGACGCGCACGGTCATGGACGCCGGCTGGTAGGCGAACTGGGAGATCGGGATCTGGTGCGGCTCTGCGCTGGCGACCGGCGCCGTGCTGAGCATCGTCAGCACGGCGAACGCGGCCAGGACAGCGCTGGCCAGGCCGCGCCGCATTAGCAGATCGCCTGGTTGAGCGCGGGGTCTAGCATCTTCTCGATCAGCACGGTGTGCGCCTTGATGTAGTTGTCGAACGCCAACGCGTCGTTCACCTGCTGCAGCGGCGAGGTCTCGAGGTGCGCCGCCTTCACATGGGCGATGAACGGAGCGAGGACGTCCTGCGGCACCGAACTGTTGAGCGCCGGGTCCAGCATCTTCTCGATCAGCACGGTGTGCGCCTTGATGTAGTTGTCGAAGTCCACCGCGTCGTTCACCTGCTGGAGGGGCGAAGTCTCCAGGTGCGCCGCCTTCAGGTGGGCGACGAACGGCTCGAGCGACTCCTTCGGCACGCACTCACCGCTGCTCGGCGGCGTCGTGGTCGTCGGGCTCGGGTGGGTCGTGGGATGGCCCGTCGGCTTCGTGGTGGTGGTCGGCGGTGTCGTCGTGGTGGGCGGCGTTGTCGTGGTGGTGGGGCTGCCGCCGGACACGGTGACCGACGCCGTCATGTTCGGGTGGACCGAGCAGTAGTAGCTGTACTTGCCCGGCTTGCTGAACGTGAAGCTGTAGGACTGGCCCTGGCTCAGCGTGGGCGAGGTGAACTTCTCCGGCCCGTCGGTGACCACCACGTTGTGCGGCGCCGAGTCGTGGTTCGTCCACACGACCGTGTCACCGACGTTGACCGTGAGTGCGGCGGGCGAGTACGCGAAGTCCATGATGTCGACCTGGATCGGCGCGGCCGCCTGGACCTGTTGCTGCTGCGCGGCCAGGTCGACAGCGGTCGGCGCGGCCGACCCCGTGCTCACGAGGTTGAGGCACAGCGCGGTACCCGCGATGCCGAACGCCGCGAGCAGCACGGCGAAACGTGTTGGTTTGTCCACTGTGGATCCTTTCGGGTGCATCAGCGACCAGGACTGGTCGTGACGAGCAGGGCGGCCACACCGAGCACGACGACGGCGAAGACCGTCTCGACGGTGACCGAGAGGGCGAGCGTCCTGGTGTTCGCGGCGACCTTCATGCGCCGGTCCACCCAGGTCTTGCTCGCGAGGCCGGCGGCGAGCATGAGCGCGAACACCGAGAGCTTGATCAGCAGGATCCGGCCGTACCCGCTGCCGAACAGCGCGTCGACCGAACCGACGAGCCGCCAGGCGAGCAGCGAGCCCGCGGCGGTGAGCGTCGCGACGGAGATCAGGGCGAGCTTCGAGTAACGGGGCAGGACGTGGACGAGCACATCGCGATCTCGCGTGGGCAGCACCGCGATCAGCAACACCGCGAGGCCGCCGATCCACACGCAGACCACCAGCAGGTGCACGAACACGACGGCCTGACCCCAGCCGGGCAGGTCCAGCGCGTGGCCGGTCATCCCGTTCGTGCGCAGGATTCCCAGTCCGACCGCGCCCGCACCGACACGCCACGCGAGTGACCGTGCCGCCGTCGCACCGCGTCGGGACAGGTCGATCAGCACGACGAGCGCCAGCACCCAGAGCAACGTCCGCGCCACCCAGACCCGGCCGAACGCGCTGTCCAGCACCGGTGCCAAGACTGCGGGATCGAACGCGGCCGACGGCGGCTTGCCCGCTATCCACGCCGCTTCGAGGCAGAGGCCCGCGGCCGAACCGGCGAGCCCGCACAGCCAGCCGAGCACCAGCAACCGCCGCAGTCTGGAGGTGCCGGCTCCGTCCGGCCACAGCATCGCCACGAACGCCATGCCACCGAGGAAGACGGTCGTGCCCAGGTAGTCGAACGACCGGGCCAGCAGGTACAGGGTCTTCGCTTCCTCGCTCACGGCGTGTCCAGCAGGCCGGTGACCTTGCCGCTCTTCTCGTCCACCAGGAGCTTGCAGCCGCCCGGCAGTTCGGCGGGCAGGTCAGCGGGCGGCTTCGGCGCCGCACCCAGCAGGCCGAGCAACGGCGACAGGTCCAATTTGGACAGTTCGTCGATCGGGGCGCTGCCGTCGATCAGCTCGGACACGACCGGTAGTTCGTCCACCAGGACGCCGAGCTGCTTGAGCAGTGCCTTCACCACGTCCGGGTCGCACGGCTCGTTCGGCGGAGTCGTGGGCGCGGTCGACGGCGGCTTCGTCGGCGGCGTCGTGCGCGGCGGCACGGTCTGATGGGGATGCGTCGGTGCGGGGACGTGCGGCAACGGCGGGTGCGCCACCTGGACGGGGTTGTTGTGCCCCACCGGATGCGGAACGGGGTTCGCCTGCGGGTGGTGTGCCTCCTGCTGCGTGGGCTTCGTCGCGTTGGGCGTCTGGGTGGAGCCACCCTGCGCCACCGGCACACGTCCGAGGCCCGACGCGAACCCGAGCACCACCACCACGGTGCCCACCAGGGTTGCCGCGACCACCTGGTCTCGCTGCAGCTTCATATTCGTGAGCAAAGCAGTGGCTAATTAACCCCCATACCCAATCAATGAAGCGTTCGTGAACTAACCCGACAATCAAATGCGCGACATCGGTGCACCTTTGGACACATGCATTTAAGTTGCGTCGACAACGGTGCCCTGAACAGGCAAAATGAGCAATGCTCGATTAATTTCAGTCGGGTGTCGTAACCTATCGGCGCAACGGTCGTTGTTGCACTTTCACGCGCGGTCCCGAACCGATCGTATACGGCCGAGCAGCTCTTCTGCCTTCGCTCGGCCCGACTCCACCTCGGCGAGCTGCCGGGTCACGGACTGCAGTTCGCGGCCGCGTTCGCCGGCCTCCATCCGCAGTGCCCTGTCGACCTCGCGCAGCTCCGCCTCGATGGCCTCGATGCGCTTGGCCAGCGCTTCGTCGAGCGCCAGCGACAGTGCCTGCTCCGCCTCGATCAGCTGCTCGGCAGCGAGCTGGTCCACTGTGGAGCGCGCATCGGCGATGGCGTCGGAGAGCCATTGCTTGACGTGCTGCTTTTCTGCGGTGTGGGTGCGGGTTCTGGCCATCCACCAGCCCGCGCCGAGGCCGAGAGCGATGGTCACCGGCAGGACGATCGGGTTCAAGACCGCGATGCCGAGCCCGGCCAGGGGCATGACGGCCAGCTTGCCTGCGCCCAGGCCTCCGGACACGCCCATGAACACGAGGAGCTTGTCCTCAGCTGTCGGTGGGCGCTTTTCCTTGGGACGCAACACGACAGGGGGCTGCTCGCCGCGCGCGAACTGACCGCGGATCAAGGTCAGTTCCTCTGAGGAGAACAACGTGGCGAGGACGGCGTCGGCGACCTGGGAGAGGCGCACCGACAACGCCGTGGAGATGCGGCCGGACACGACCTGCAAAGCCGTGTCCACCTGCTGCGGCAACTGAGCCAGGGCTGCGCGGTCGGCGGCGTCGATGGCCTGGCGGTACCAGGTCTGGAGGTCGCGCATCTGACGGGAGATCTCGTGCGAGTTCTCCACGCGGGCGCGCTGGATCTCGCCGCGCAGGCGGACCTGCCAGCCTCGGGTGGACGAGCGGCGTTCGGTTTGCAGCTCTTCGCGGCGGGCGCGCAGGACAGCGGCCTCGTCCTCGCCCACGGACAGAGCGCGCTTCTCGTGCTCAAGGCGAATCAACAGCTCGTCGAGGACGGTGGACAAAGCGCGCAGGGCGTTGGCCTCGGCCAGCATTCCGGCACGGCCCGCGACGAGTTCCTGCAGAGAGGTTTGCAGCGCTGCCACGCCGGAACGTTCCCGGAGCATCGCGGCCGCGTCCGGGTTCGGAGCCTGGCCCGCCATGTCGAACATGCGGGACGACACCGGGTAGAACGTGGCGTCGGCAAAGCGCGGGGCGTGTTCGGCCAAAAGCGCTCGATCGGCGTCCAGGACCTGCCGCCAGCCGCGGTACTGGTCGGTCTTCGTCAAGGCGAAGACGACGGTTTCGACGCGGTCGCCGACACGCTTGAGGAAGTCCAGCTCGCCGCGCGTGAACGGCGCGGAGGCGTCGACGACGAAGACCAGTGCGGTGGCCGAGGTGACGGCTTCGAGAGCCAGTTCGCCGTGCACCGACTCGAGACCGCCGACACCCGGAGTGTCCACAACGGACATTCGTTCCAGCAACGGGATCGGGGCGTCGACCTCGACGTAGCGCGGGGGCAGCTCACCCTCCGGCAGATCGTGGGCCGCGGAGACCCAGTTGATCAGCGCGGGCAGCGGGAAGCTGACGGGCGCGAGCAGGCCGGGGTAGCAGGCGCGGGCCGCCCAGGACGGACCGTGCTGGAAGACGAGGTACGTCGAGGTGGCGACGTCGGCGTCGACCGGTGACAGGCCTGGGGTCGCCAGCAGAGCGTTGACCAGAGAGGACTTGCCGCGGTTCGTCTCGCCGACGATCACCACGGACGAGACCTCCGGCGCAGAGCGCCTGGCGACCCAGTCGGCCATGGACGGGTCGAGCTCGCGCACGAGAGAGGTGAGACGCTCGCGCGTCTGGCGGACGGTCTGGGAGAGGTTGCTCATCGGGCCGTGTAGACCGTCACGATAGGAGCGCGCAGGAGACGTCCGCGGTCGCAGAAACCCGGCACCTCGGTCTCGGCGACCAGGCCCTGCAACGACAGGTCGTCCGTCGGCACGGTGCCGCCTGCCTCGTGCACGGAGGGGTCGAAGCGCTCACCGTCGGCTCGCATCGCCACGACTCCTATGGACGACAGTCCTTCTTCGATGCGCTCGACGACGCCGGCACTGGCGCGGTCCAGCGCGTACAGGCACAGCTCGACCAGCGCGCGGCGTTCGGCCAACGCCTGGTCGAGGAGCTCGTCGGCAATGGTCTCCACACCATCGTCCGACGCCACGTCGGTCGGATCGGTTCCGTTCACGCTCATCGGTGCCCCCCAGCACGTAGTTGCTGCCAGATGAGGAAATACGCCCGATGGACGACGTGCGCCACCCGAGCCTGGGCCGGCGTCGCGCCGAACGACGCGAACGAACGCCACCAACCGGCGCGTTCCAGCGCATGGGCGACCAGCTCAGAGGCAGGACGGCCGGTCAGACCCAGCTGAGCCGGGATGTCCGGGGTGCTGCCGACGCGCAGCACCTCCTCCGTCAGGTCCGGTGCCAGCGTGACCGCGCCGGACGAGACCAGCGTCAGCGCCTCCAGGAGCCGCAGCTGGTGCGCCTCCGGTCTGGCCAGCAGAACCTCGATCGCGTCGTGCACGCGCTGCCGTTCGCCGGGGTCGCCCGCGGCCAGCGAGGTGACCGAGGCC
The DNA here is from genome assembly GCF_012184385.1 of Lentzea indica. Taxonomy (GTDB): domain Bacteria; phylum Actinomycetota; class Actinomycetes; order Mycobacteriales; family Pseudonocardiaceae; genus Lentzea; species Lentzea indica. Next base: position 21,072 of record NZ_VSRL01000003.1, on the reverse strand, counting down.
AGCGCGGCCGCCGCTTTGATGCCGTCGGCCCGCGCACGGAACACCGCGTCCAGCCGGCCTCGGACCGCGGCGAACCCGGAAGCGTCGAACAGCACCCGCCGCAGCGCCCCTGCCGTGATCGCGGGCTCCGCGTCGACGGCGGCCAAGGCACGGCCGATGCCGTAGAGGTCGAGCTTCTCCAGCAACCGGGATCGGACGCCGGCCGGAACGTCGCAGTCCCACGAGGTGAAGAGGTCACCGGACATCAGCATCATCGTGCGGGTGTCCGCGTCCAGGGCCGCGAGCTGCCGCAACGCCTCCGCGTCCGCCGACGTGAACTCGCCGGTCTCCGCGGACTCGGCGAGCAGGCTGATCACCGGCAGCACGTCGGCGACCCGCGGTTTGAGCAGTTCGGCCTGCTTCGACGCCAGGATCTCGGCGGCACGCCAGACGTCACCGTCCGAGCCTTCAACGGTTTCCGGCGCGACGGCGTCCACCTTGTTCAGCGCGGCGATGGCGTTGACCGGCCCGGCTTCCCTGGACGCGGTCGCGGCGGTGAAGGCCGCGAGAGTTGAGTGGTCGTCCGCGCGCACGCCCTGCGTCACGACGTAGAGCACGGCCTCAGCACCAGCGACGGCGTTGCGCGACACGGGATCGAGCAGTTCCTCGGTGCGCGCGACCGAAGCCGCGTCCAGCGAACCGAGCCCGGGCGTGTCGATGACGGTGAAGTCGCGCAGCACCGCGTTCGTCAGGTATGCCTCGATGTGCGAAACGCCATCCACGCCAAGAGAAGCGGGAATCATGCCGTTCGGGTCGAACGGCAGCACCTGCCGTCGTCCGTCCCGCAGCACGACTTCGATGCGGTCTACGGTTCCGTATTGATAGCGCGTGACGAGTCGCGTGCACTCGCCGACGTCGGTGGGCGCGACCCGGCGGCCGATCAACGCGTTGACCAGCGTCGACTTCCCGGACTTGATCCGGCCGGCCACCGCGACCTGCAGCGGTGCATGCAGACGTCGCAGCACTTCCTGGAATCCGGCGGCGGTCTGCTGAGAGACCTGCGGCTGCAGGGCAACGCACAAGTTGGCCACCGCCGCGCAGAGCGGACCGGCCAGTTGTTGTTGTCCTTGCAACGCCGTCACGGGCACTGATCGTGCCACGGTTTGTGGGCGTGCGTGCGCGGGTAGCCACAGCCCATGGAAGACAGCTACGTGACGTTCCTGGTGCTGGGGATCGTCCTGGTCGTCGTCGACGGCCAGCTGATCTACCACAGCGGCAAGGGATACCTGAGGCGCGCGTACGACGACGAACAGGCCGCGGCCATGATGAGGCTGACGGCCGTCCTGTTCCATCTCGTCGTGCTCGGACTGCTGGCACTGGTGTCGATCATCGAGGTCCAGACCGGCGACCCGGTGAAGAACGTGGTCGTGAAGCTGGGTGTGGTGCTGTTGCTGCTGGCGCTGGCTCACGGCGTCACGATGGCGATCCTGGCCAGGATTCGGGATCGCCAGCTCCAGGAGCAGCTCGCGGACCAGATGGCCGAAGAACACCGCATCTACGAGGAACGCCACGGGCACATCGGCGAACCGCGACCCGCACCGAAGATCGAGTCGCCTTACTCACCCACGTAGTGGGACCGCACGGCGTTCAGTGCCTCCCCCTCACTGGCGCCGAGCGACCGAGCGACGGCGACGAACTCCGCCGCGGCGGCGGAGAGCGGGTCCGGTGAATGCGAAGGCAGGGCAGCCACCACGGTGCCCTGCCTTCGTCCTGTCGTGAGGACGCCCTCGATCTCCAGCTCCCGGTACGCCCGCGCGACGGTTCCCGCGGCAAGCCCGAGGTCGGCGGCGAGCTGGCGGATGGTCGGCAACCGCGACCCGACCGGCAGGACACCACCGCTGATCAGCAGGATCAGCTGATCGCGGACCTGACGCCAGGGAGCGACGCCGTTGCCGACGTCGACGACGATCCGGGGAGCAGTCACCAGAAGATCTTCTTGGAGACCACGTTCGTGTTGGCCATCAGGACCCATGCCGCCACTCCGACGATGGCGAAGACGCCACCGACAAGCGCACCGACCACAGCCGCACCGAGCCCCGCCGACACGTGCACGCTGCGGGTGCGGAGTGCCCGATCGACCGCCTCGTCACCGTCGGCGGGCCGCGCGACGGCCGCCCAGGTGACGGCCGCGACCGCGCCGACGGAGACCACGAGCGCGGGCACCTGACCCACCCGGAGGTCGACGAGGAGCAGGACCAGGCCGATCCCCACGATCGCCGCGTACGCGATCAACACGTACTGCGAGGCGATGTCGAACAGACCGCGCGGCGTGAGCGACGCCACCCGGCGCTGCCCTTCGCGGGCAGGCCGCAACGCCAGCAGCTCGGCGAGCAGCGTCCCTCCGAGCACGATCGCCGCGAGCGAACCGGTGCCGCGGCCACTGCCGAGCGGCACGAGCGTCAGCCCGACGAAGAGCCACGGGTAGAGCAACCGCCGCCGCTTCAGGTAGCGGATCGCGTCGTCGATCTGTGCCGGCGTGGGGTCGTGCACCTTCCAGCTCTTGAGCAGCCGCTTGCCGGTCGACCGGGTCGGCCACAGCAGGACCAGCAGCACCAGTCCCACACCAGCGGCCCACAACATGTCGTACAGCATGCGCACCCCCTCCAGCTTTGTATCAACCCCTCGACACAATAACTCACACTGAAGTCGTACGCAGCGTCATTCCGTGGCGCGACGCGCGGAAGTTCGATCCGCACCTAACCTTGTCCAGTGCGGAGGTTCAGCCTGTGGATGAAGGCTCACCCGGCGTTCGGGGACTCCCTGATCGCCGGGCTTTTGCTGATCTTCGACATGGGCGTCGCGGTCAGCGCGATCGACCGTGGTGTGTCGTTCTCCGCGTATCTCGCCGTGACGTTGCTGATGCTGGGCCCGCTGCCGTTCCGGCGATATCACCCGCTAGGCACCAGCTACCTGATCCTCGCGGGCGCCTTCCTGCAACTCTTCACTCACGGCGGCGAGAGCGGCATCCCGGTCCGCATGTCCGACTTCGCATTGGCCATCGCGCTGTACACGCTCGTCGCGTACATCGGCCGCAGGTCGGGCCTGATCTACTCGGCCTGGCTGCTGGCGGGCACACTGCTCTGGGCGATCTTCCAGGTCGGCGACATCCAGGCCGTGTTCCTCGTGTTCATGGTCTTCGTGATCTTCGGCTTCAGCTGGGCGATGGGCGAGTTCATCGGCGCCCGCCGCGCCTACCAAAGCGAACTGGAACAACGCCTAGCGCTGCTCGAAACCGAACGCGACCAGCAAGCCAAGATCGCAGTGGGCGAGGAACGCTCCCGAATCGCCCGCGAACTGCACGACGTGGTCGCGCACGCGGTGAGCGTGATGATCGTCCACGCCGACGGCGCCGCCTACACGATCAGGACTCAGCCAGAAGTCGCCGAGAACGCCGTCCGCACCATCGCCGAAACCGGCCGCCTGGCCCTGACCGAGATGCGACGCCTGCTGGGCGTGCTCCGCAGCGAAGACACCGAAACACAATGGGCCCCCCAACCAGACGCACGCGGCGTGGTCGAACTGGCCGAAAACACCCGCGCGGCAGGCGTCCCGGTACGCCTGGAGATCACCGGCGACGTGGACGACCTCCCAGCCGGCGTGGGCCTGAGCATCTACCGAATCGTGCAGGAAGCACTCACGAACACCATCAAACACGCCGGAGCAGGCACAACCGCGCTAGTGCGCCTGGCCCGCACGCCAGAAGAACTACGACTGGAAATCATCGACAACGGCTTCGGCACCCCCCACGACGTGGTCAAGGTGTCCGGCGGCAACGGCCTGATCGGCATGAGGGAAAGGACCGCAGTGCTGGGCGGAGAGTTCGAAGCAGGCCCCAACCCCGGCGGAGGCTGGCGCGTGCGCGCGATCTTCCCTCTGGCCATAGGGTGATCGAGTGATTCGGGTGCTGCTGGTCGACGACCAAGAACTCATGCGCATGGGCTTCCGCATGGTGCTGGGAGCGCAGGAGGACATCGACGTCATCGGCGAAGCCGCCGACGGCCTGGACGCAGTGCAAATGGCCGACAAACTGCGCCCCGACGTCGTCCTGATGGACGTCCGCATGCCCGTACTGGACGGCGTGGAGGCAACGAAGCGCATCGCCGAGGCCAACACTGCCAAGGTGCTGGTCATGACCACCTTCGACATGGACGAGTACGCCCTGTCGGCCCTGCGCAACGGCGCCAGCGGCTTCCTGCTGAAGGACACCCCACCTTCAGACCTGGTCTCGGCCCTGCGCGCGGTGGCCTCCGGCGACGCCGTGGTCTCACCATCGGTGACCAAGCGACTGCTGGGCCGATTCCTGGGCGACGGCGGCGGCGAACTGCGTGACGCCACCGTCCTGGACGTCCTGACCGAGCGGGAACGCGAGGTGCTGGTGCTGATCGCGAAGGGCCTGTCGAACACGGAGATCGCCAGGAAGCTCTTCCTGTCCGAAGCAACAGTGAAGACCCACGTGGGCCGAATTCTGGCAAAGCTGGAACTGCGAGACCGAGTGCAGGCAGTAGTGCTGGCCTACGAAACCGGCTTGGTCCGCCCCGGCGACGCCTGATCACCGCGAGGCCGGGGGCAAGCCGACCGCGAAGGCGAAGCCGAGCCCCGCTTTCACACACAACGCGGGTGGGGTGGTCCCGTCACGAGTCGTGCCGATGCTGTTGCCGCGTACGACTCGTGACGGGACCACCCCACACCAACGCAACCCACCTCGCAGCCGCAAGCCGCCAAAAACAACAGGCGTGCCATCAACCCGCCGACGGCGCTGGACAGGTCTTTGATCAGATTGGCGGGATTTGGGGCGGAGCCCCAAGAAACCCCGAGGCGGGACTACCGATACGACAAAGGATCAGCCTCCACAACCACCCCAGCCATCCGAGGCTTCACCACCTCCTCATACCACCGCCCCCAATCAGGCTGAGACCCGTCAAGATCCCGAAACCCGTACTCCCGCATAAGCCGCCAAGAAGACAAACACTCCCCAGAAAACCGAGCCCGCCCAGAATCCGCCGCCAAACACGCAATCCCCCGCCCGAGATAGTGGGGAGTCTCAGACACCGCATAGTCGGGCACCTCAGCAACAGCATCCCGCCAGTTGGCCTCAGTAACCCCAAACGTCTCCAACATCTGCTCAGACCGCAAAAACCCAGGCGTAGCAGCAACAGCAGTAACACCAGGAACGTCACGAAGATCCTTGGCCAGCACCTCACCGAACCGCCGCACCGACGACTTCACCGCGTCGTAAGCGAGGTTCACAAAGTAAGCCTCACCGTCCTCACCATCGGTCACCTCGACCACGAGCCCATCGTCAGACCGCACGACGAGCGGCATCAACTTGTGCAGCGCCACGAGATGCGACTCAACCCCGTTGCGCCACATCCGCAACTGCCGCTCCAGGTCGTGCTCCCAGAACTTCCCCCACTCGACGAGGTTCTCCCCGCCCCAGACGTCGTTCACGAGGATGTCGAGCCGATCGATCCGAGCCGCGAAAGCGTCCACATCGGACGGTGAGGTGAAGTCGCACCGGATGGCGATCCCCTTGCCACCGGCGGCATCCACCAGCTCGGCCGTCTCCTCGATCGTCTCGGACCGGCCGACGGGAGACTGCTGCGTCCGAGTGGTCCGGCCACCGACGAACACGGTCGCCCCTGCCGCGCCGAGCTCGACCGCGATCGCCCGGCCCGCACCCCGGGTGGCGCCGGTGACGACGGCGACCTTCCCGCTCAGATCGGGTTCACTTCTTTGCGACACGCCGGATTCCCCTTCCCTCGTGCCAGGACAGGACGACCATCTCGTCACCCTCGACGGTGATCGACACGACCTCGGTGACGTCCAGCCGGAAGAGGTCGAGCTCACCGCCGTCCGGCATCCAGCCGGTGCGTTCGTACAGGTCTTTCAGGTAGTCCGTCTTGTCGGTCCAGAACTCGGCCGTGCCGCTGATCTTCGCGTCACCGGCTTCGGTCATGGACGCGGTCGTGGTCTGACAGTGCAACGCGAACCGCGGATCGCGGCGCAAGTCGCGCGACTTCAACGAGTCGAGCATCATGCCGACCCACAGCTCACCGCGCGTGAAGTCCGGCTCCACGCCGCTGATCCGCGGTGCGCCGTCCTTGCGCAGGGTCGCGATCAACGCGTGCCGGTCCGCGGCGAACCTGGCCTGCACGAACGCGGCCAGGTCGGGCTGTTCCGCTGCGAACTCCGCCCAGGTAGCCATCAGCGCATCCCTTTCAGCACCAGATCGATGTCGTCTGCCATGCGTTTGAGCAATTCACCCCGCGGCCGCACCGACCAGTCCATCGCGATGCCGTACACCAGCGCGGCGAGGACTCTGGCCGCGTTCGGTGGCAGCCCCTCGGCCGCGCACAGGGTCTCCAGTTCCGACTCCAGCACCGCGTAGTGCCTGGCCAGCAGCGCGCGCAGGTCCGGGTCGATCAGGTCGACCCCCAGCTGCGCGAGGTTGTTCGTCGCCACCACCGGGTCAGCCAGCCGGTCGAACCAGGTGAGCAGCGCCTCGCGAACGGTGCCGGTCTCGCGCATCCGGCGGGGCGACCTCCTCGGTGCCCGCTCGGGTGAGGGCCTGCAGGAGTCCGCTCTTCGACCCGAACCGCTTCGCCACCGCCCCGACCGACACCCCGGCCTCCGCCGCCACGTCCGCGACGGTGAACTCCGGTCCGCGCCGGTCGATGACCGCCGCGACCGCCGCCAGGATCCGTTCGTCGGTGATGGTGCGAGGCCGTGCCACCCCATTAGTGAACCACAATTCACTAACCTTCGCATAGGGTGGCGTCACGTGAACTGGAGACCGCGCCTGGTCGCGTTGGACATCGACGGAACCCTGACCCCTGTCGGCTCGAACGACATCTCGCCAGCCGTGAAAGCGGCCATCACGCGCGTGACGGAACACGGCACGATGGTCGTGCTGTGCACCGGCCGCAGCCTGATCGGCACCACCCCGATCGCCGCGCAGTTGCCCGCCGCTCTCGCCCTGTGCTCGAACGGCGCCGTGTGGTGGGACCCGGCGAAGGACGAGATCACCAAGCGCACGACGTTCGACCCCGGCCCGACGATCAAGACGCTGCAGGCGCTGCTGCCCGGCGCGGTGTTCGCGGTCGAGCAGACCGGCGTCGGCAACCTCTCGCTCGGTCACTTCCTGCCGGGCGACCTGTGGGGTGTGACGACCGACGCGACGTTCGACGAGATCGCCGACATCCCGACGCCACGGCTGGTCATGCGCTGGCTCGACCGCACGCCGGCCGAGCTGTCGTTCGCCGTCAAGGACCTGGAGCTGCCGGGCATCGAGTGGTCGGTCGACCACACCGAACCGTGGCTGACCGCCGTGCCGCCGAACGTCACGAAGGGCACGGCACTGGACGAGCTCAGCAAGGAACTCGGCATCAGCGCGGAGGACGCGCTCGCGATCGGCGACGGTTCCAACGACGTCGAGATGCTGAAGTGGGCAGGCCTCGGTGTCGCGATGGGACAGGCACCCGCGCACGTGCACGCGGTGGCGGACGTCGTCGGTCCGACCGTGGTGGAGGACGGCGCGGCGCAGGTGCTGTCGCGGTTCTTCCCCGCCTAGACGCCGAGCTAGTCGGCGACGTTGACCTTGGCGACGACCTTGTCGACCTTGACCCGGACGACCATCTCACCGGGTACGCCGTTGCGATCGGCGTAGTGGTCGGCCTGGTCGTCGCCCATGTAGCGGGCGGCGGTGCGGCCGGCCCAGTACTTGAGCTGCTCGGGGTCCTCGTCGGTGACGGCCTGACCGGTGATCGTCACGAAGTTGAACGGCGGGGTCTCGTCGTCGAAGCACAAGGCCACCCGGCCGTCGCGCAGGATCGACTTGCCCTTGATCGTGTCGCGCGCGGTCAGGAAAACGACGTCCGGGCCGTCGAGATCCACCCACACCGGCGCGATGTGCGGCGAGCCATCCTTGCGGGTGACCGCGAGCTTGCCGGTGCGGGCGGGCTTGGCCAGGACGAACTCGCGCCACCAGCCCTCGGGCGCTTCCGTGTATCCCATGTGGCTCATTCAACTACGACGGAGGTAGCGGTACACGGCGACGGAAGTTGACGGCTTTCGAAGACCGCAGGTCGATGTGGCAGACCCCCTCGGAGCAGCAGAGTTGTCCCCACACCGAGAGGGGAAAGCCAATGATCGAGGCAATCGGCCTCACGAAGAGATACGGCAGGACGGTCGCGGTCGACGACCTGTCGTTCACCGTCCAGCCTGGACGGGTGACCGGGTTCCTCGGTCCGAACGGCGCCGGCAAGTCCACCACCATGCGCATGATCCTGGGGCTCGACCGTCCGACGGCAGGCCGCGTGCTGATCGACGGGAAGCCCTACGCCGAGCTGAACCGTCCACTGCGGACGGTCGGTGCGCTGCTCGACGCCAAGTGGGTGCACCCCAACCGGTCGGCGCGGGCGCACCTGCGCTGGCTCGCGAAGTCCAACGGGCTGCCGGACAAGCGCGTGGACGCGGTGCTGGAGGCGGTCGGCCTCACTCAAGTCGCACGCAAGAAGGCGGGCGGGTTCTCGCTCGGCATGTCGCAGCGGCTGGGGATCGCCGCGGCACTGCTCGGCGACCCCGAGGTGCTGCTGTTCGACGAGCCGGTCAACGGCCTGGACCCGGAGGGCATCCTCTGGATCCGCACCTTCATGCAGAACCTCGCCTCCGAGGGCCGCACGGTCCTGGTGTCGAGCCACCTGCTGTCCGAGATGGCGCTGACGGCCAGCGAACTCGTGGTGATCGGCAAGGGGAAGCTGATCACGCAGAGCAGCACCGCGGAGTTCATCGACCGCTCAACGGGTAACTCAGTGGTGGTGCGCAGTCCTCAGTTGTTCAAGCTCGGCCCGCTGCTCGTGGACAAGGGCTTCACGGTTCGTGACGGCGACGACGGGGCATTGTCCGTATCGGGTGCCACGAGTGACCAGATCGGTGACATCGCCGCAGCGAACGGTGTCGTCCTGCACGAGCTCAGCCCACAGCGCGGCTCGCTCGAAGAGGCGTTCATGCAGCTGACCGGTGATGCTGTCGAGTACCACGCAGAGATCGGGAAGTGAGTCTGATGACCCTGTTGGCAGTTGAGAGAATCAAGCTCTTCTCGACCCGTTCGCCCTACTGGTGCACGGCACTCGCCCTGGCCCTGGGTGTCGGTCTCACCGCGATCATCGCGGGCACCACCGACAACGGCCAGATGTCCATCGGGCTCACCCAGTTCGGCAGCAGCCAGCTCGCGCTCGCCGTGGTGCTGGTGATGTCGGCGCTCGCGGTCACCACCGAGTACCGCTTCAGCACGATCCGCGCCACGTTCCTCGCGGTGCCGAACCGGACGTCCGCGCTCGTCGCCAAGACCGTCGTGGTCGCGTTCATCGCCGCTGTGCTTGGCGAGATCATCGCGTTCGGCTCGTGGGGCCTCGCGAAGGTGATGTCGCCCGCCTCCGACCTCGCGATCAACACGGGCGCGGAGTGGCGGCACGTCGCGGGAGTCGGCCTGCTGTACGGAATCGGCGCGGTCCTCGCGATCGCGGTCGGCATCCTGGTCCGCCAGACCGCCGGTGCCGTGGCGATCCTGCTCGTGTGGAACATGCTGCTCGAAGGCCTGATCGGGATCATCCCGAAGGTCGGCGTCAAGATCCAGGCGTGGCTGCCGTTCCAGAACGCCAACCACTTCCTGGCACTGCCCGGTGGCGATCCCGCCGAGCAGCCGGGAGCCGGTATCGACTTCAAGCTGAGCCAGTGGGGATCGCTGGCCTACTTCGCCGGCATCGCGATCGCGCTGCTGGTGGTCGCGCTGATCGTCGCGAAGCGCCGGGACGCGTGACCGGTTCCGAATAGAGGGGGAGCGGGACGTGGGTCATCCATCGGGGGGATGACCCACGTCCCGGTCAGTTCTTTCGACCGAACGGGAGAGGCCATGATCCAAGCAGTGCGGTTGCGCAAGCACTACGGCCGGACGAAGGCCGTGGACGACCTGTCTTTCACCGTCAAGCCTGGCCGCGTGACGGGCTTCCTCGGCCCGAACGGCGCGGGCAAGTCCACGACCATGCGGATGGTCCTCGGCCTCGACACCCCCACCAACGGGGACGTGACGATCGACGGGAAACACTACGCAGAGCTGAAGGAGCCGCTGCGCAAGGTCGGCGCGTTGCTCGACGCGAAGTGGACGCACCCCAACCGTTCCGCGCGTTCGCACCTGAAGTGGATGGCGGTCTCGAACAAGATCCCGCTCAAGCGCGTCGACGAGGTGCTGGAGATCGTCGGCCTCGCCGAGGTCGCGAACAAGAAGGCGGGCGGGTTCTCGCTCGGCATGTCCCAGCGGCTCGGCATCGCGGGCGCGTTGCTCGGCGACCCCGAGGTGCTGCTGTTCGACGAGCCGGTCAACGGCCTCGACCCGGAGGGCATCCTCTGGATCCGGCAGTTCATGCACCGGCTCGCGGACGAGGGCCGCACGGTGTTCGTGTCGAGCCACCTGCTCTCGGAGATGGCACAGACGGCCCAGGACCTCATCGTGATCGGCAAAGGTCAGCTGATCGCGCAGACCACCACCGAGCAGTTCATCAGCGACGCCACCCAGGACCACGTCCGGGTGCGGTCACCACACGCCTTGAAGCTGCGCGAGATTCTCGCCGCGAGCGCGACGGTCACCGAGGACGCGGTCAACGGAGCCCTTGTGGTGCACGGACTTCCGGCGCCGCAGATCGGTGAGATCGCGGCGGAGAACCAGATCGTGCTGCACGAGCTCAGCCCTCAGCGCGGATCGCTGGAGGAGGCCTTCATGCAGCTCACCAAGGAGTCGGTGGAGTATCACGCGCACTGACGACGGGCTGTGCCGATCTTTGGCTCCGCCGTGACCTGATGGCGGGCAACGCGATCAGCAACCCGGTCAGCACCGCGGTTCCACCCGCGACGGCGGCAACGAACGGCAGCCGGTCGGAGATCTTGGCGGCCGGCTGCACAGGACGCTGGGCGGCGAGCGTCGGCGTTGGCTGCGGAGTCGACGGCTTCGGGGACGGCAGCAGCGGATTGCGTTCCACCGGCGGGAACTGCGCCGTGAGCGCGCCCATCGGGTTGACCATGCCGAATCCGGTCGTCTCGTCACGGCCGGGCTCCGCCAGGTCCTGCGCGGTCTTGATCAGCGCGTTGACGACGTCCTTGGCCGGCATCTCCGGGTGCTTCGCCCGAACCAGCGCCGCGACACCGGACACGATCGCCGACGCCGCGCTCGTGCCGTCCATCTCGGCGTAACCGCTGGAGTAGACGCTTTTCGGCGCCGCCGTGACGATGCCTTGCGCCGGAGCCGAGAGCACCGTGTCCGCGCCGACGTTGGACGACTTCCACGGCTTGCCCTCGCGGTTCGTGCCCGCGACCGCGATCACACCACCGATGTTGGCGGGCGCGGAGACCTCCTTGCCCTCGTTGCCGGTGGCGGCGACGAGGACGACGTCCTTCTCGATCGCGTAGTTCACGGCCCTGACCAGGCTCGGCGTCATCGAGCTGGAGAAGCCCAGCGACATGTTGACGACCTTGGCGCCGTGGTCGGCCGCCCACCTGATGCTCTCCGCGACGACGTCGAGCGAGAACTGCTCCTTCTCGGCGCTCGCGATCGGAAGGATCTTGGCGCCGGGCGCGATGCCGAGCGCCCCGCCGTTGCGGCCGGTCGCCGCGATGATCCCGGCCATCCCCGTGCCGTGGCCGTCGGTGTCGGTCGTGCCGTCCGTGCCCTCGGAGCTGCCGAAGCCCGTTCCGGGTAAGACCCGTCCCGCGAGGTCGGGATGCTTGGCGTCGACCCCGGAGTCGATCACCGCGACGATCACGCCGTCACCGCGCGCCTGGTCCTGCGCGGAGTAGACGTCGAGCGCGTCGAGGTGCCACTCCTGCTCCTCGATCGTCTGCGCGGCGAGCAGCAACGGCAGCGCGACAACGAGCGCGGGAAGCAGGGCCACGTCCCCTACATCGTGTTTCCACGTCACACCGCAACGTGCCTGGCGTCACACATTGCGTAAGGGTGCTGTTAACAAGCCGTGAAAAGCCGCTTTCAGGACAACACCGACGTTTGGATTCACGTTCAATTGGGATAACCCCGCTGCGGAGGTGGCCAGTGGTCCGTGTCGAAGCAATGCTCGGCCTCGAGTGGGCAAGCGCGCTCGAGGCTCCCAACCCTGCAGAACTCGCCCTCACCCCTGCAGACACGCGTCGTTCCTGGGTGAACCGCGCCAACGAGAACGAAGTGCTCACGATGTACCGCGCGGTGCGTTCCGTCGAGGACGCCCCCGCACCCTGGTGGCTGCGTGCGCTGGACCGCGGCCGTTTGCGTTCCCGTGCCGAAGGTCACGCCGTCGAGGACGCGGTGAGCGAGTTGCTCTCGTCACGTCCCGGCTGGGTGTTCGTGCCCTGGGTCGACCTCGGTGAGGTCGGGTACTGGGAGTTCGTGCCGTCCGAGAGCGGTGTCTACGGGCCCGCGACACCCACGACCGTGCAGTTCACGGACTCGCACCGCGGCTGGATCCACCTGGTCCCCGCGCACCGCGGGCCCGGCCAGGCCCACCCCATCGACTTCACGGTCGACGAGCTCCGTGCGCAAATCGAGGACATCGAACTCATCGCCTAGTCTGTACGGCTGTGACCAGGCCTGAGTTCCCTCGTTCCATCGTCAGCTTCGTCCAGCGCGGCGAGCGCATGACCGTGGGACAGGAGCGTGCCTGGGACACGTACTGGGAGAAGATGGGCAACGACGTGAAGTCGTTGCCGGAGGGACCGCTGGACTTCGACTCGTGGTTCGGCCGTTCCGCGCCCGTGCTGCTGGAGATCGGGTCCGGCATGGGTGAGACCACCTCGCAGCTCGTGGCCGCCGCGCCCGAGCTCAACTACGTCGCGGTCGAGGTCTACAAGCCAGGACTCGCCCAGCTGCTGCTGCGTGGCGAGCACCTCGGCGGCCTGGACAACCTGCGCGTGCTGCGCGGTGACGCCGTCGACCTGCTGACCGACCACGTCGCGCCCGCGTCGCTGCACGGTGTGCGGATCTTCTTCCCGGACCCGTGGCCGAAGAAGAAGCACCACAAGCGCCGGCTCGTTCAGCCGGAGTTCGTGGCGCTGGTCGCGTCACGGCTGGAGCCGGGTGGCGTGCTGCACCTCGCGACGGACTGGGAGCACTACGCGGAGCAGATGCTCGAGGTGTGTTCCGGCGAGCGTTTGCTGACCAACATGTACGACGGCTGGGCACCGCGACCGGACTGGCGACCCGTCACGAAGTTCGAGCAGAGGGCTGTGAACGAGGGCCGCGTCTCGCACGATCTGATGTTCAAGCGGAACGAGCTCACCTGATCGAGGCCTCAAGCCGTTCGAGTGAACACACTGGGTCTCGCGTTCACTCGTTGGAGTGGCTGGTGTTGATCACCCGAAATGCCCCGAGTGGCAGTGACGCGTGAGGCTGTTCCGGCCTTAGGTTCTCGCTCCGTGACCCCCGACGTCCTCCCCGTTGCGGAGGAGTTCGTCCGCATGTTCCACGCGGCGCACTCCGACGCAGGCTCGCTGTCCGCCCGCATCGCCCAGGTGCGCGCCGAGATCGCCGAGACCGGAACCTACCGCCACACGACCAACGAACTCGCGTACGGCGCGCGGATCGCGTTGCGAGATTCCGGTTGGTGCACCTCTGGTGTGCCGTGGCGCCGGCTCAAAGTCCGCGATCTGCGCGGCTATCGCAACGCCGCTGCTGTTGCCGGAGAGTGCGTCGAGCACCTGCGACTGGCGACGAACGACGGCGAGATCCGGCCTCTGGTAACGGTTTTCGCGCCGGACGCACCGGGCTCGCCCGGCCCGGTGATCTGGAACGAACAGCTGATCCGGTACGCCGGGTACGCCGACGGGATGGGGGACCGTCGCTACACCCAGTTCACCGAGACCATGCAGGGCATGGGGTGGCGGCCGCCGGCGCAACGGTCGCGCTTCGACGTACTGCCGTTGGTGGTGGAAACCCAGCACGAGGGACCGCGCGTGTTCACGCTGCCGTCCGAGATCGTGCACGAAGTTCCTTTGGAGCACCCGACTTTGCCGTGGTTCGGCGAGATGGGTCTGCGCTGGCACGCGGTTCCGGTCATCTCGAACATGCGGCTGTCGATCGGTGGCGTGAACTACCCCGCGGCACCGTTCAACTCGTGGTTCGTCGGCGCCGAGATCGGCACGCGTTCATTGGCTGAGGAAGGCGCTTATGGCGTGGCGCGCCAAGTCGCCGACGCGTTGGGTTTGGACACGTCGTCCGAACGCACGCTGTGGCGGGACTTCGCGACCGTTCACCTGAACGCTGCAGTGCTGCACTCGTTCGACAAGGCGGCCGTCACCATCACGGACCACCACGCGGAAGCCCTGCACCGCCTGGCGTGGTTGCGCTCTCGCCAACGTCCTTCGGCTGCGCGTCCCGCGTTCCGGTTGGACACCGCAGCCGCTGCGCGCGCACGGACCGGTACTCCGGCGCGCTTCACGGCCGCGTTGGAAGAGACCCGTCCTCAACCGGCGAGCAGGCTGGCGGAGCTGCTCCGCCAGCAACATTCCCTGACCAGCGCCTGACTTCCCCATCACACGCTGGTCCGTACCACCTGCTAGCGCTGTGCCTACCTCTGGGAATCGATCATCACGCCCGACAGGGCCATGAGCGCAAGGACCAACAGGCCGACCACAGCGGCGGCCCAAGTGAACACAACTGACAACATGGCGTCCTCCGTTTCCCCGACTTTCGCTCCTCCAGAGTCCGTGACCGGGGCGTGATCCGGCATCCGCCGTGAGGGTATTTCCGCAGGTCGCTCACTCAGCCTTCTGGCTGATGCCGAGTTAGCCTCCGGTCGGACGCGCCATCGTCCTTCCGGCTTTACCGTGTACCGGGTGGAGAGCAAGGATCTGAACTGGCGGTTGCTCGCCAAACGCCAGTGGCCGCTGGCGCTCTCGCTCACCGGCATCGCCATCGCGGAGACCGGGTCGATCGACACCGCGCTCGGCTGGTGGCAGATCCCCGGTGTGCTGGTCATCTGCGCGATCTCGGTACTGGCACCGCGCAGGCCGTTCGACGCCGCGCTGGCACTGACGTTCGCGATCGTCTGCGTGGCCCTCTACATGCGGTTTCTCGGTGTCGCGATCTCGCCGCACTTCTTCTTCAGCGGTGCCAATGTCTCGATCACCGGTGCCGCGATGGCGACCATCGCGGTGCTCGTGCGGGAGTCGTCGCGCTGGCGCGCGGTGGTCGGCACGGCGCTGGTGCTGGCGGCGATGGTCGTCGCGGAGGTCCTCGGCTGGCCGATCGTTGCCGCCGTCGAGTACCGCGAATGGCAGCCGGACGGCACGTCGTACCTGTTCGGCGCGAGCATCATGCTCGTGCTGGCCATCGGCACCGGGCTGTACTTCCGGGCAAGGGACAACGAACGTTCGTCTCAATTGGCTGCTTCCGTTGCGGCGGCCCAGAACGCCGAACGGATGGCGCTGGCGCGCGAACTGCACGACGTGGTCGCGCACTACGTGACCGCGATCGTCGTGCACGCCCAAGCAGGACAGATCAGCCGCGAGACCGCCGAGCAGGTGCTGCCGACCATCGAGGCATCCGGTTACGAGGCACTGACCGCGATGCGGCGGTTGGTCGGAACGTTGCGGGACGGCGAGTCTTCCGGACCGGCCGCGTCTTCGTCGTTGGTGGACGACGTGCGTTCGCTGGCGGCGGAGTCAGGTCTGCCGGTGCGGCTATCGTTCGACCTGCAGGACTCGGTGCCACAGGAGCTCGCCCGCTCGGTGCTGCGGTTGGTGCAGGAGTCGTTGACCAACACGCAGAAGCACGCTTCCGCGGTGTCGTCCGTGGACGTTTCACTGTCCTCAAGCGACGGTGTGCTGCGACTCGGCGTCGAGGACGACGGGGTGGCCTCTGGCGTTCCCGTTGGTGGCTCTGGAGGTTACGGGCTCGTCGGCATGCGCGAGCGCGTGGAACTGCTGGGCGGCAAGTTCTCCGCAGGCCGACGCGAACCGACTGGGTGGACGGTCCGCGCCGAACTGCCTCTGGCTTAGTTCAGATCTCGTCCCTGATGACTTCGAACTCCTGCGTCATCTCGACATCGCTGAACTGGTCGTCGTTCTGAGGGTCGATGTCGGCCACTGATGCCTCCGCATGATCACGCCCGTACCGTGTGGAGTGATCATGCCAACTCAGCGACGAGTCGGCGGCTTGGGGGTGGCGGGCTTCTGCGCGCGACGGAAGTCTCCACTGGACCTGCTCGGCTTCTTCGACATGATCATGTGACGTCGCCCCCGTCGCTCTGGTTGCTTCGGATGCACAAAGAGCCCGCCGGTTCGTGCTCGGCGGGCCCTCTGGTTGGGGAGAAGTTCTGGTCGGGGCGGGCCCTGGGGGTCGGCCCGCACCCGACGGAGGCAGGATTCCCACTCGCCGCGGACCTATGCATGCTTGTGATCGGCATCACAATGGCAGGATTCTCCGCATGTCACTGCGCCTGCATGCCCCGGTGGTCCTGCCCTGCGATTCGTCCTGCTCCGTGTTGCGCGACGCGGTCGTGGACGTCGTCGACGGTCGGATCACCTTTGTAGGTCCACTAGCTGATGCTCCCGCTTTCGAGGGAGAGGTCCGGCGGCTCTCCGGCATCCTGCTGCCCGGCCTGGTGAACACCCACGCGCACAGCCCGATGACGGTGCTGCGCGGGCTGGGTTCGGACCTACCGTTGCTGCGGTGGCTGCAGGAGCAGATGTGGCCCAACGAAGCGCGGATGACCGCCGCCGACGTCGGCACGGGCATGCTGCTGGGTGCGGTGGAGATGCTGCGGCACGGCGTCACGACGTCGGCCGAGATGTACTTCCACGGGCCTGAGCTGGTCTCTTCGGTGCTGGCCGCCGGGTCACGCGTGGTGTTCGGCGGGGCGATCCTCGACGTGCCGGGGATGTCGTGGCGGTCCATGACCGATGAGATCTCTTCCTGGATCGACGCTGATGGGCTGCAGTTCGGACCAGGTGGGCGGGTTGAGCTGGCTTACGGGCCGCATTCCGCGTACACGCTGTCGCCTGCCCAGCTGACCGCCGTGGCTCTGGAGGCTCGGGCCCGCGGGGCGCTGCTGATGGTGCACGTCGCCGAGTCGCCGTTCGAGGACGAGGCGCAGCGCGCCGAGTACGGGTCGGTGCCGGCATTGCTGAAGGCGTCGGACGTTCTGGGCGGGCGGGTGCTGTCCGCGCACTCCGTTCATCTGTCCGATGACGACATCGCGCTGTACGCGTCCTTCGGCGTTGGCGTGGCGCACTGCCCCGGCTCCAACGCGAAGCTCGCCTCGGGCATCGCGCGGGTGCCGGAGATGCTGGCCGCGGGTGTTTCGGTCGGGCTGGGCACGGACGGGCCCGCGTCGAACGACGACCTGGACCTGTTCGAGGAGGCTCGGCTTGCCGGGCTGTTCGCCAGGGTTTCCAAGATGGACGCGACGGTGCTGGGTGCCGCGCAGGCGTTGCTGATGGCGACTCGGGGTGGAGCCGCTGCTCTCGGTCGTGAGGACATCGGCGCGCTGGAGGCCGGACGCTGGGCCGACGTCGTGCACGTCGACGCTGATGACCCGGCGTTCGCCACCGGGTTGGACGCACCAGACTCGCAGCTGCTGGCGAACCTGGTCTGGGCTTCCGGGGCTCGACGGGTCACCGACGTCTGGGTGGCCGGTGACCACGTCGTGGCTGGTGGAGAGTCGACGCGGATCGATCGCCGGGAGGCTCAGGCCGGCGTCACGGCGGTGGCTCAGCGGCTGCGCACAGCTTGAGTCAGCGAGGTCGTGGACGTACGACCACCTCGGTGATGTGCGCATCGGGCGTCGCCAGCACGGCCGACGCCACGGCGCGCCCCACCGAGGCCGGATCCAGGTACTGCGTGGCGTCGTACTCGCCACCCTCGTGGCGGCGCACCTCACGCTGCATCGGCGTGTCGGTCCTGCCGGGGAACACCGAGGTCACGCGCAACGACGGCTCGTCGGCGCGCAGGGCGTCGGCGTAGGCCCGCAGCGCGAACTTCGAGGCGGCGTAGACGCCCCAGCCGGGGTTGGCGCGCAGGCCGGCGCCAGAGTTGATCAGGACGACCTGGCCGGCGGCGGCACGGAGCTGGGGCAGCAGCAGCCGGGTCAGTTCGGCGACCGCCACGACGTTGACTTCCAGGGTCTGGCGCCACACGTCGACCGAGGCCTCGCCCAACGGTCCCAGCATTGCGACGCCGGCGCTGTGCACCACCACGTCGAGGCGCGCGATGTGGGCCGTGTCCGCTGACGCGAGGTTCGTCAGGTCGAAGGGCCAAGCCTCGGCGCCGGGCAGTTCCGATGCGAGCAGCGACAGGGACGTTTCGTCACGTCCACCCAGCAGAAGATCGTGAGTTGGCGCCAGAGCGCGGGCGATGGCCGAGCCGATTCCACTGGATGCCCCGGTGACGAGGGCGACCGGACGATCACTCATGGGGAAACCGTAACGTGCCGAGGAAGTTCACCGGGACCCAGAAGGCGGAGTTCTGGGTCGTCAGCGCGGCCGTGGTGGCGCTGGTTCAGCGAACGGGTGCGGAGAAGGTGTAGAGCGCCTCGTAGTTCACGGAGGTCTGGTCACTTTCCTGGCATCCGCCTGCCGGCGCGACACCGCCCTTGGTCGCGAGGCGCTGGACGTAGCTCACGCCGGCGAACACGCCCTTGCCCCTGGTCGACTTGGACTTCAGCAGGAGCTCGGGAACCGCTCCTGGAATCTCGTTGCGGGCACCGTCGACCGGGGCGGCCTCGACCGCGCTCCCGTCCACAGTGGACACCCAGATCGGACCGCGGGAGTGCAGAGCGACCGCACGGCCGAGCCGGTCCGCCAGGGTGGCGGCGGGCTCCAGCAGCTTCCACGCTCCCGCTGTGCAGATGTAGGTCTGCACACCCTTGGCGTAGAACTTGGCGACGAGCTTGTTGCCGGACGGAACCTGAACCGCGGGTGCGACCCTCGCGTCAGACACGTCCATGGCGGCCGGTGTTGGCGCGGCGGTGGAGCCGGCGCCGCCTAAGGCGACGCCGAGTAGAGCTGTGGAGACGAGCACGAGACCAGCACGTTTCATCACTTACTCCTAAGTGGACAGACAGTGCGACGTGTCTCAGTTGTCCGTGGTGCAGCCACCAGGTGATACGGACTGATGGCTGCACCGGTTCAAACGAACTCAAGGAGTAAGCGGGAAAGCACCGTACGTCAGCCGCAGATGTGGCGACGGTCCTTGCGCCAAACCACGGCGACGGACGGACGCGGCTGGGAGGTGCCACCGTCCGGCCAGTGCGAGGCCGGCTTGGTCGCCGACGCGCCGTCGATCTCACCGGGGTGCTGCACGGACACCAGGACGAAGTCGTCCGTGATGACCGGGCCGCACGTCTCCGCACCGATCGGCACGGTGAGGAACTGCTTCACCTGACCGCGGCGCCTGCCCTCGACCGGCACTGCGAACAGGCCGTCGTTGGACTTCAGGGCGTTGCCGTCGGTGGAGATCCACAGGTTGCCGCGCGAGTCGAACGCGACGTTGTCCGGGCACGAGATCGGACTGACCTGCTTCTTGTCGAAGCCGGCGAAGTAGGTGCTGGGGTCGTTGGGGTCACCGCAGACCAGCATCAGCTTCCACGAGAACGTGGTCGCCGTGTTGTCGCCGCGGCGCTCTTCGAGCTCGAGCACCTGACCGTGCTTGTTGCCGAGCCGCGGCGCGACCTCGGTGGCGCCTTCCTTGCCGGGCTTGCCGCGGTCGGTGTTGTTGGTGAGCGCGGCGTAGACGCGGCGGTTGTGCGGGTTCGGCTCCACGTCTTCCGGGCGGTCCATCTTCGTGGCGCCGACCTTGTCGGCCGCGAGGCGCGTGAAGATGTAGACCTCTTCGGCGGTGAAGCCCTCGACGAACGACTTGTTGTTGTGCACCAGCGGAATCCACTGGCCCGAGCCGTCGAACTCACCGTCGGACGGCAGCTTGCCGGTGCCGTCGATCTCGGCGGCCGGGCTGTCACCGGTGAACTTGGCGACGTAGAGCGTGCCCGAGTCGAGCAGGCGCTTGTTGTGCTCGCGGGCGCGCTTCGAGTCGCCCTTCTGGTAGCACCCGTCGGTGACGAACTTGTACATGTAGTCGAAGCGCTCGTCATCACCCATGTACGCGACGACACGGCCGTCGCGGGCGACGATGACGTTCGCTCCCTCGTGCTTGAAGCGGCCGAGCGCGGTGTGCTTGACCGGCGTCGACGTCGGGTCGAGCGGGTCGATCTCGACGATCCAGCCGAAGCGGTTGGCCTCGTTCGGTTCCTGCACGAGGTCGAAGCGCTTGTCGAACTTCTCCCACTTGCGGGTCGTGGCGCCACCGGACATGCCGTAGCGGGCGAGGCGCGCCTTCGTCGTCGGGTCGGCGACCTGGCCGCCGTTGGCGAAGTACTGGTTGAAGTTCTCCTCGCCGGACAGGATCGTGCCCCACGGCGTGACGCCACCGGCGCAGTTGTTCTGCGTGCCGAGCACGACCTTGCCGCTGGCGTCAGCCGACGTCTTGAGGTGCTTCGAGCCCGCTGCCGGGCCACGCATCTCGAACGGCGTGGTCATCGTGATGCGGCGGTTGTACTTGCGCTTGTCCTTGGACACCACAAGCTTGCCGCTGCGGTGGTCGCGCTCGACCTGCACGACCGACAGACCGTGCGCGGCCCACGCGATGCGGGCCTGCTCCTCGGTGGGGTTGTTCGCGTCCCAGGTCTTGAACATGAACTCTTCGGACGTGTACTCGTGGTTGCTCACCATGAGCCAGCGGTCCCAGCCCGGCAGCGGCACGAGACCGCAGAAGTCGGCGTTGAAGCCGAACTGCTTCGCCTGGGCGGCGGCGGTCTGCTTGTCGAAGTCGAACTTCGGCGCGTCGGGCAGCACCGCGTCGCCCCAGCGGATGACGACGTCCTGCTGGTAGCCCTTCGGCACCACGAGCTCGTCGAGGGTGTTGGGCTGCACCGGCTCGAAGTTGAGTCCGTCGCGGTCGCGGCCGAACTTGAGGTCGAGGTCCGCCTCCGCGTCGACGTTCGC
>NZ_VSRL01000039.1 GCF_012184385.1 Lentzea indica | reverse complement strand
CAAGCCGCACGACAACACCCCGGACAAGCCACACGACCCCGACAGCCCGAACAGCCACGACCAGGACGGCCCGCCCGCGGACCGCCCGAGCCCGGAAGAGGCGCACGCCCGTCACGCGGAGTCCACTCCGGCCGGCGTGTCCCACCACGGCGGCGACAAGGACATGGGCGACCTGCCCCACAAGGTCCCCAACGACCCTCGCTACTTCACCGCCGACGTCCACATCACCCCGGACGGCAAGGCTCGCATCGGCGGCCACGACTACACGCCCGCCGAGTACGCGGACATGCTGCGCCGCAGCGGTTACGACGGCAGCAAGCCCGTCCGACTGATCGGGTGCGACGCGGGCAGCAACGACTTCGCCCAGCAGCTGTCCAAGCAGCTCGACGCCCCGGTCCTGGCCCCCACCAAGCCCGCCTGGACGGACGCCAACGGCCGCGTCTTCACGAGCGACGCCGAGATCCGTCCCGACGGCACCCGCGAGCCGAAGATCCCGCCGAACGGCGAGTGGGAGACCCACCACCCGGACGGCAGCAAGTCCAAGGCGAGCGACGACGGCTTCGCGCCCGGCACGCACGACAAGGACAAGGACCTCGACCCGACCGACGCCAAGGACCGCGCGGCCGACGACACCGACACGTCGCGTAGCGAGCCGGACAACGACCCACGCCCCAAGGTCCCGATCGATGCGAACCACCCGGATGCGCCGCTCAAGAGCAAGCCGTTCGGCCGCGAGGCCGACGGCACGCCGAGCGTGTTGCAGCCGAACACCAGGTACGAGGTGACGGACAAGGCGGGCCGGGACCGCGGCACGTTCATCACGGGCGACGACGGGCGCATCAAGGAGGTCCACACGACCTCCGGCAAGAAGACCGACTGGCGACCGGACAGCAGGCAGCCGTTCCCGAACGCGACCTACCACGTCAAGGGCCAGGCCGGCAGCATCTACCACTTCCACACCGACGCGGACGGCCGCACCCACCGCATGGAAGGCGAACTGGTGCACACCGGTTCGGACGACGCCCGTCGCAGCCCGGATCAGGGTCCGGTCGGCCACGAGGGCCGCGACGAGTACCGCGAGCACAACAAGAAGACCATCGAGGAGTTCCGCAACCAGCACGGCCGCGATCCGCTACCTCACGAGGTCACGCTCTACGAGGACGTCGGCTGGAACGGCGGCCACCTCGCGGGCACCGAGTTCGACGGTCCTGGCGAGTACGTCAACATGGTCCCGATGCTGGAGGACCTCAACCAGCGCCAGGCCGGCACTACGCTGGCCAACAACTTCCGCGCGCTGGAAGAACATTGGGGTGACCTGCTCAACCAGACGCCGAAGCCGAAGCTCGACGTGCAGATCGACATGACGTACCCCGATGGTAAGAAGACACCGACGAAAATTCGGGTGCAGTACTGGGTCGACGGTGTGCCGGAGCCACCTCTGGTCTACAAGAACGTCCCGCCCCGGAAGGTGTAAGCAACCGGAAGGAACCGTTTCACCATGACCGAGCCCGGTCCGATCAGCCCTCCCGAGCAGGAGGAAGTGGTCCAGCAGGCCTGTGCCGCGCTGGTGAAGGAAGCTCCGGCCGGATGGCAGCAGATCCGGTTCGAGTTCTACTCCACCGTCGGTATCGACAGCGCGCGGCTCGAGGTCACGGCCGAGGACGGCAGCGACGTCAAGCTCGCTCCCCCGATGAGCGCCATGGATCCGCTCGGCGACCTGCGCACGGAGATGTACGAGGAGGGCAAGGGCAGCTGGTTCACGGCCCGCATCGTGATCAACCCGCCCGGCAGCTACTCCGTCGAGTACGACTACGACGGCGAGCCGGCCTTCAAGCCGCCACTGCTGCCCGACGCGTACGCCCTCGACTTCGAGCACTTCCCGCGCTCGGAGGAGAACACGCCGGACTGGCTGCGCGCGAAGCTCGCCGAAGCAGCCGCCGCCGAGTGATCGGCAACGCGACGCACGAGATTCCCCGGCACGAGATCAACCTGGATTTCGCCCGCAATCAGGTGGACACGCTCCAGCGCTTGATCGAGTCGGCGCTGGAGGACGCCGAGTCGGACCCGGACGCCCTGAGCGCTGCGCGCAGGCGTGCCCTCATGCGCTTCGAGTACCTCACGGCACTCGACCCGTCCGCGGGCGAGGAAGAGACGTGGCAGGCGGCCGTGTTCGCGTCCCAGACGGCGAACGCGGTCTTCGCCAGGACGTCCAAATCGGAAGATGCCGTCCCCTGCCAACTGGGCGACCGGGTGTACGAACTGCCAGTGCTCGGCCCCAACCACCACGCCACCCCGGTCGACTGGCTCACCGCCGCGTTCCTCGCCGTGATCACGCGCAGCGAGAAGCGCGTGGCCGAACTGGTCAAGGTCGGCAAGTACACCCTGCGCGGCAGCGGTGCCCAGGTCGAGGACTACGTCCAGCCGTGGGTCGAGACGTTGCAGCGCTACCTCGGTGGCGACCAGGTGCCGCCCGCGCTGCTCGAGTCCGTGATCGACCTGACCGATCCGGAACAGGCGAAGTTCGCCTCGCGCGACTTCATGCTGCTCGTCGCCTACCCGCCGGCGAACATCCTGTTCCGCGTCCTGCGCGGCACGGCGGAGCAGTTCAACGACGCGCTCATGCAGGCGACCACGGCCCACCGCGACTACTGGCGCCAGGCCGACTTCGCCGACAATCCGGACGGCTTCATCGCGCTCGCCACGCTCGCGATGGCGATCCGCGGCAGGGACAACGGCTTCCCCGTCGAGGTCGAGTCCGGCTACCTGCCGGAGAACCTGGTGAACGGCACCTGGTCGGACCGCTGACGCGCGGAAGCTCCGGTACGAGGGGATGCCTTACACCGGTGAAGTGGTGGAGATCGGCCACGAGGGCAACCTCATCTCCTAGGCACGATGAAGTTCGGCCTCCTCAATGGAGTGAACCGCCGGCGGCACCCGAACGGCAGCTCGCACTCGAAACCGAGTTCGACGACCAGGGCCGTCAGCTCGCCTGAGTCGCAACGACCCAACTGATGGAACGTCAACAGGAACCGCGGCGCCTCACACCCACTCAGAGCAGTGTGAACGGGCCGGAGTCACCGACCGGCCCGCGCGCGCAGCGGCAGCCCGATAAGATCAGCGGGCTTTCACGGGGAGAAGGGGCGAGGACCACATGAGCCAGCCGGCGACACCGCTGAGCGAGCAGGACCAGCAGCAGCTGGTGCGGCAGATCGGCCGTGCCATGCTGCCGGCCGTACCTCAAGGCTGGCAGCGCATCCGGGCCGAGTACCGCGCGGCGGGACGGCACATCGAGGTCGACCTGGCGTTCGCAGGGCCCGACGGCCAGCTGCGGCCGGTGCGGCCGCCGATGGACGTGGTGCAGATGTTCGGGCAGTTGCGCGCGGGCATGTACCACGCGGACCGCGGCACTTGGCTGAGCGCGCTGTACGAGATCGAGGCGCCGGCGGCGTTCACGGTCGACTTCAACGCCGAGGACGAGCCGCGCTGGCGCAACCAGCCGCCGCCCATCGGTTTCCGCGACGAGCTGCAGACGTTCCCGCGTCCGGACCGGATGATCCCGGACTGGTGGCGCCAGCGCGTCGGCCTGCCGCCGCTTCCGGCACCAGAGCCAGAGCCGGAACCGCAGCAGGAGTACCAGGTTCCGGCCCAGCAGCCCGACCAGCCCCAGTTCGGTGGCGAGCTGCGGACGGCGCGCGTGTACGACGGCAAGAACGACGACGGGCGCATCATCGTCAACCGGCAGCCGATCGACCCGCAGCTGGTCGACGGCCTGCTCACGTACCTGGAGTCGGCCCCGGTCGTGCTGGCCGCGCGCAGCTACGACCTCGACGAGTTCTCGCAGAACGGCGAGCAGGACGTGCCGCTCAACTTCCGCACCGACGGCACCTGGATCTGGGCCGGCGCCGTACCGCACTACCTGCGCAAGTACGGCCTGCCGCCGGAGCCTGAGCTGGTGGCGCACGTGGCGGCGCGCGGCTTCCAGGTCGGCGAGGTCAGCGAGCAGGTCCAGGAGCGCGCGGTGTCGATCATCACGGGCCAGAGCTGAGGGTTCGCAGGTACGCCTCTCCCCTCGGGGAGAGGCGGTAGCCCACCTCGAGCGACTCGGTGAGGCCCTTCGCCTTGAGCTTGCGGACGTCCGCCTTGAACGGCAGCTTCTCCCTGCCCACCGAAGCCGCCAGGTCCGCGGCACGCACGCCGGGGTTCGCGGCGATCAGCCGCAGCAACGCCACGGCCGCGTCCGACAGCTCCAGTCCGTCCACATCGGACGATGAACGCAGCTCGATCCGCGGATCTTCGCCGACGAAACGCAGGCGAATCCGGTAAAGCGAGCCTTCTCGTCCATCCACAGAGGACATGAGCGCGGCCACGGTGGGGAACCCGGCCGCGGCGGCCTCCGCACGCGTCACCCGCGACACGACGTCCACCGCGTCGATCGCCAGGACGCCCAGCGACGTCCGCAACGTCCCGCCGGCACGCACCGTCGGCCGTTTCCACCGCCGGAACTGCAGCGTGACCTCGCCGGAACGGATGCGCTCCCAGTCAGCCACTCGGATCAGCACCGATCGAGGGTCTCAGGTTGCCGACCCCCGCGACAGCCGAGACGATCCTGACCATGCAACGGTGGTGGCTCTTCACGATGCGCGGAGTGTTCGCTGTCCTGTTCGGTCTGGCCGCCCTGATCTGGCCAGAACTCACCCTGCTCGCCCTGATCATCTTGTGGGGCGCGTACGCGTTCGTCGACGGCGCGATGATGCTGTACCTGACCCTCACCCACAAGGAGTGGCCCGCTCGCTGGGCACTCGGCCTCATCGGCGTGCTGGGCCTGGTGACGGGCTTGGTCGCGTTGTTCTGGCCGGGCATCACGGCGACCGCGCTGCTGCTTCTCATCGCGGCGTGGGCGCTGGTCACCGGCGTGCTGCAGATCGTCGACGCGATCCGCCTGCGCAAGGTGATGACCAACGAGTGGTTCTACGTCGTCACCGGCGTGCTGACGGTGCTGCTCGGCATCATCCTGGCCGTGAACCCGGCCGCGGGCGCGCTGGCGTTCGTGATCACCATCGGCGTGTT
The DNA here is from genome assembly GCF_012184385.1 of Lentzea indica. GTDB lineage: Bacteria > Actinomycetota > Actinomycetes > Mycobacteriales > Pseudonocardiaceae > Lentzea > Lentzea indica. The sequence continues at coordinate 48,787 of NZ_VSRL01000039.1, read as the reverse complement.
CGCGATCCTGTGGGGCGTGGTGATGGTGCTGTTCAGCCTGCGGTTGAAGCAGCTCGCCGGCGGTCTCGCACGACCTGCACAGCGAGTGTGACCAGCACGGCGACCCCGACGAACACGTAGAGGTTGCCGATCACCTGCTGCCACCACGCCCAGTGCTGCTCGACGTCGTTGTCGCGCGGGAACAGCCAGTGCGGGCCGATCGCGAACACCGCCACGATCGCCCACGACGCCCAGTGGCGACGCAACGCGGGCCGCGACAGGAGCACGAGCGCGGGCGCGATCCAGATCCAGTGGTGTCCCCACGACACGGGCGAGATCAGCAACCCTCCCAGCGCCACCACGAAGAACGCCTCGACGTCCCCGAGACGCGAGGCCAGCCACCACACCGTCGCCACGACCAGCAGCGACAGCACTATCCACACCGCGACCTGAGCGCCGTTGTCCAGCCCGAAGCGCGCCAGCGTGCCGCGCATCGCCTGGTTCGACGCGTAGGTCAGGCGGCCGACCCGGCTCGGGTCGAGCAGGGCGTGCGTCCAGTACTCCTTCGCGTCACCGAACGCGATGAGGAACCCCAGCAGGCCGAAGAAGAAGAACGAGCCAATCGACACGAACACGGGCTTCCACTGCCGTCGCGCCACGAAGTACAACGCGAAGAACGCCGGCGTCAGCTTGATCGCGGCGGCCAGCCCGATCAGCGCGCCCCGCGGCCACCAGCGGGTGCGTTCGAGCAGGCAGTCGGCCATCACCAGCACAGCCAGCAGCAGGTTGATCTGGCCGAACCACAGCGTCTCGCGCAGCGGGTCGAAGATCGACGACACCGCCGCCGCGCCCAGGCCCCACTTCACGGCCTCGGGACCCCAGCCGAGCACGCGCTGCGCCGCGATCAGGCACAGCGCCGTGAGCATCGCCAGGTTCGCCGCCGCCACCGCGAAGATCGCGACACCGAGCGGCACGAGCGCCAGCAGGCTGAACAGCGCCGCGGCGATCGGCGGGTAGGTGAAGGGCAGGTCAGGGCCGCCGAGCGGCTTGGCGAAGCCCTCGACGTAGAGCGGAAGGCCCTGGAGCAGCGCGTCGCCGCCGTTGCGGTAAACGCGCAGGTCGAGCGACCACCCCGGTGGGCGGATCATGACGTAGGCGAGCGTGGCGACCATGACGGCGGCCCACGCCACCACGACCCGCTTGGCGGTGCGGTCCAGGTGCATCGGGGAATGGTATCGATGTGCCAGATGAGGCCCACGTCACCGGTCCGGACCGGGAAATCTCACGTAGCGTCGCCATGTGAGAGCGCAATGTCGAACGTTTCTGCTTAAGCCGTTCGTAGGGCGCACAAATGCGCACGCACGAGATAGTCTGTGCGCATGAGTCCCGCACTGGAGACGGTGCTGGCCAAGGCCGGCCTGCAAGTGAGCCCCGACGAGTTCCTCGCCCTCGTGACCGACGCGGCGCGCAGGCTCGCTCCGCCACACCCGGAACCGGCCACCTACTTCACTCCTGACCAGCAGTCAGCGCTCGCCGAGGTGGGTCTAGACCTGTCCCCGGCCGGCCCTGGTGACGCGCGCCCCCGCACCCGCACCGTCGTGGCACACGCCGTGCTGCGCGACTCGGCGCTGACCGTCGCCGAAGCCGCGCGCCAGCTGCAGGTCGACACGAGCCGCATCCGGCACCGGCTCGGCGTCGGCAGGCTCGTGGGCTGGAAGGACAGGGGCAGCTGGCGGCTGCCCGCGTGGCAGTTCGCGGGCAGCGGAGTGCTGCCGGGCCTGGAAACCGTGCTGGCGGAGATCCCGTCAGACCAACCAGCGCTGGTCGTCGCCGCGTTCATGACCACCCTCCAGGAGGACCTGCTCGTCGACGGCAAGCCCGCGACGCCGCGCGACTGGCTCCTCGCAGGAGGAGACCCGCGCCGCGTCGCCGACCTGGCCTCCGTGCTCGGCACCCCCGCCTGAGCGTTCCCGAACACCCGACAGGACCCGAATGTCACGGCTTCCACAGCCGCCTGCCCCTGCCGTGCTGCAAGCACAACTGCGCCGCACCGAGGACGTGGTGGCGGTGCACCGGGCGACCCGCCTGGTGCGAGTCTTCACGGCCAAGGGCTCCCACCCCCAGCGCTGGAACACGTTCCGCTACACGGGCCCGCTCCCCCACGCCCGCTTCGACGCGCAACAGCCGGCCGACGACGGCAGCCCGGTCCAGGACCACGAGAACGGCGTCCTGTACTTCGGACTGTCCGTGCGCACGTCCATCGCCGAGGTCTTCCAGGCCACCTCGATCGTCGACCGCCGCACGCGCAGCCCGTTTCTCGTGGTGTTGCGGCCTCGGCGCACGTTGCGGCTCCTGGATCTGGGCGGCCTGTGGCCCACCCGCGTCGGCGCCTCGCAGGAAATCTCCACGGGCCCCAAGCTGGTGACGCAAGCATGGTCGCGTGCGATCCGGGCGGCGTATCCGGAGCTGGACGGGCTCTGGTACCGGTCGTCCATGGATTCCGGTGACCCGGCCATCTGCCTGTGGGACCCGCCTGCCGCATCGGGGCTGCCGGCCGCTCCGGACGTGTTGCTGCCGCTCGACCATCCGGGTCTGGATCTACCGTTGGCGCGCGTGTGCGAGGAGCTGAACTACACGCTGCTCGGGTGATCGCGGAACGCACCGGAGCGAGCCGGCTCGATCACGGGCGGGTCAGGCCTTGAGGTAGCGGCCCCACCACTCCAGCACCGCGTCGAAACGCTGCTTGCGGTGCCGCGGCTGCCCGGACCGGGTCAGCTCGTGCCCCTCGCCGGGGAAGATCAGCATCTCCGCCTCGACCCCGCGCCGGCGCAGCGCCACGAACATGCGCTGGGCCTGTTCGAGCGGGCAACGCCAGTCGTGCTCGGAGTGCACGACCGCGAACGGCAGATTGATCTTCTCGACGTACGTCAGCGGTGACATCACGCGCTGGGCCTCGGGATCGGTGCCGCAGTAGGCGTCGGTGAAGAAATAGCCGATGTCCGACGAACCGGAGAAGGAGTCCCAGGCGTTGACGGCGCGCTCGCTCCACGCGGCCTTGAAACGCTCGCCGTGGTGCGCGGACAGCCACGACGTCATGAAGCCGCCGTAGGAGCCGCCCATCACGCCGACGCGCTCGGCATCGGTGTCGTCACGGGCGAGGGCTACGTCCAAAAGGGACAGCACGTCGTCGACGTCGACCGTGCCGAACTTGCCGATCACCGCCTGGCCGTGGGACTGGCCGTAGCCCGCCGAACCGCGCGGGTTCGGCAGCACGACGGCGTAACCGGCGGTGGCATAGACCTGGGCCTCGTCGAAGAAACCCCAGCTGTGGTACATGAACGGGCCGCCGTGCACCGCCAGGACGACGGGGTGCGGGCCCTCACCCTCGGGCAGCACGAGCCAGCCGTGCACCGGGTAGCCGTCGGAGGCTGAACCAGCAAGCTCCACGACCTGGCGTGCCGGAACCGACGAAAACGCTGTGCGCACACCGGTTCCGACGAACTCGACCTGGCCGGGACTGTCCGGAGTGGACACGACGGCGACCACGGTGGAGCCGTCCGTCGCGAACGAGCGAACCGCCGCCTCAGCACCGGCGAGCACCTCGCCAGGGCCGCCGTCGAACGGAATCCGCCGCAGTTCCAACGCACCGCGGTTGCGCACTACGAGCAGCACGCCGTCGGCATCGGCCACGGGCTGGCCGGAAAGCCTTTCCACGTCAACGGTTTCCACGTCGGTCAACCGAACCGGTGAGGAGGTACCGTCCAGCGGTGCACGCCACAGGCCGTGGTTGCGCGCCACGGCGTCGATCCCGGTGAAGTCGGTGCCCAGCCAGTACAGCGAAGACCCGACGACGAACGGCATCGAGGACTCGCCGGCACCGCGCACCAGCAGCGAAACCGCGCCACCGATGGCAGGCACGGAGTACAGGTCGGCGTGCAGGGTCTCGACCGCGCCGAGGTCGCGCGGCGCCACGAACACGAGCGTCGAGTCGTCGATCCAGGCGGGGTCGGAGACGTCGTGCGAGCCGTCGGTCAGCTCGGAAACCGAACCGTCCAGGTCGACCACGTGCAGCCGCGGGCGGCGGTCGGAGAGGAAGCCGACGTCGTCGACGCGGTAGTCCAGGCGCGTGATGCGGCGCGGCGCCTCTGCCTCGGGACCGTCATCGGTCGTGCCGTAGCGGCCGGCCTCTGGCACGCGGGCCACGAAAGCGATCCGGGACGAGTCCGGTGACCACACCGGCGCACCGGCGCCGAGCGGGAGGTCCGTCAGCTTGCGCGGCTCGCCGCCGTCCACCGGAACGACGTAGAGCTGCGGCTTCGACTTTCCAGTGACGCGCAGGAACGCGACCAGACGACCGTCGGGAGAAATGCGCTGCGCATTGTCACGATCACCGTGTGTCCACGGTGTTGTCGTGCCATCGGGGAACACCCGGTGCAGACCGCCCCGATAGGTGTTCGAGTCGAGATCGGGCGTGGAGATGCTGACCAGCACCAGGTTCCCCGACACGGCGACGGTGCCGGGTGTGGTGAGCAGCGACAGGTCTTCGGGGCGCACGTGCAGGACGCTAACAGAGCTTGTTAGCAAAGCTCATAACTGTTTGTTGACGGATCACAGAAATTGACTCGCCGCATAGATTTCCGCGTATGACGCGCATCGTGTTCTCTGGGGGCAGGGTCTTCACCGGCTCGACGACGGAGCCAGGCGACGTGGTGGTCGAGAACGACCGCATCGTCGACGTGGGCATCGGACTCGACGGCGACACCGTGGTCGACGCGACCGGCCACACGATCCTGCCAGGACTGTTCGACTGCCACGTGCACTTCATGTTCAGCGGCGCCGACCTGGTGCGGTCGCTGAACACGCCGTTCTCGCTGCCGTTCTACGAGGCGATCGGGAACATGCGAGCGACCCTGCAGTGCGGCATCACGACGGTCCGCGACGCGCTCGGCGCCGACCTCGGTGTCGCGGAAGCGGTCCGGCGCAGCCTGATCCAGGGGCCCCGCATGCAGATCGCGGTCAACATGGTGTCGCAGACCGGCGGCCACAACGACGACTGGATGCAGTGCGGCGCACACATCTCGCCGCCGCTGCACCCCGGCCTGCCGAACACCGTCGCCGACGGTCCGGAGGAGCTGCGCAAGGTCATCCGCACGCTGGTGCGCCACGGCGCCGACATCATCAAGATCGCTTCGAGCGGCGGCGTGATGTCACCGCGCAGCAACCCTCGCCACGCGCACTTCCGCGACGAGGAGATCGCGATGATCGTGCAGGAGGCGAACGCCGCGGGCATCGCTGTCATGTCGCACGCGATGAGCGGCGACGGCATCCTCACCGCGGTGCGCAACGGCGTCAGGTCCATCGAGCACGGCGTGTTCCTCACCGACGAGGGCGTCGAAGAGATGATCAAGAACGGCACGTGGCTCGTGCCCACGCTGATGGCACCGCGCATGGTGCTCGACCAGGCCGCGGCCGGCGTGGCGATCTCGGACGTCATCCTGGACAAGGCGAAAGCCGTTGTCTCGCAGCACTTCCAGGCGTTCCAGAAGGCTCACCAGGCCGGTGTGAAGATCGCGATGGGCACCGACTCCGGCGTCGGTCCGCACGGTGACAACCTCAACGAGCTCACGCTCATGGTCGAGTACGGCATGTCGCCCGCCGAGGCGATCTACGCGACCACCACGTCGGCCGCAGAGCTGATGCGCCTCGGAAACGAGCTCGGCGAGCTCGCACCGGGCAAGCTCGCCGATCTCGTTCTCGTGGAGGGTGACGCCGAGCAGCACGTGAAGGCCGGAACGCTGAAGCAGGCCGTCCGCGCCGTCTACCAGAACGGCGTCGCCATCAGTTAGTGGTTGGCACCAACGTGCTTCGCGGACTCCGGGTCGCGCTTCACCTTGAGGAGGCTGGCGATCGTCGTGATCGCCAGCACGCCGACGATCACCGACAGCGAGACCTCGATGCCGATCGTCGGCACGTGGAACGGCTCGCCGCCGTTGAGGAACCACAGGGTGTTGGTGTGCAGCGCCTCGAGGATCAGCTTCACGCCGATGAAGCCGAGGATCACCGACAGGCCGATCGAGAGGTAGACCAGCTTCGCGAGCAGGCCACCGAGCAGGAAGTACAGCTGGCGCAAGCCCATCAGCGCGAACGCGTTGGCCGTGAACACCAGGAACGGCTCCTTGGTGAGGCCGAAGATCGCGGGGATCGAGTCGAGCGCGAAGAGCAGGTCGGTGGAGCCGATCGCGACCATCACGATGAACATCGGGGTCACGAAGCGCTTGCCGTCGATCCTGATGAACGACTTGGAGCCGTGGAAATCGTTGGTCACCGGGAAAACCTTGCGCACCATGCGCAGCATCAGGTTCTCCTTGTACTCCTCATCCTCGTCGTGGTTCTCACGGGCGAGCTGCCAGCCCGTGTAGATCAGGAACGCGCCGAAGATGAAGAACACCCAGCTGAACTGGCTGATGAGCGCCGCGCCCGCCGCGATGAAGATGCCGCGCATGATGAGCGCGAGGAGGATGCCGATCAACAGCACCTTGTGCTGGTGGATCGCGGGCACCTTGAACGTCGTCATGATGATCAAGAAGATGAACAGGTTGTCGACGCTCAGCGAGTACTCGGTGATGTACCCGGCGAAGAACTCCGTGGCGTACTGCCCACCGGAGAAGTACCAGATGCCGAGGCCGAAGAGGGCCGCCATCGCCACGTAGAAGATGACCCAGCGGGCTGCTTCACCGATCGTCACCTCATGGGGCTTTCGATCAACGATGACGAGGTCGACAGCGAGCAGAACGAGCAGACCTACGATCGTCGCGATCCACATCCATGCGGGGACGTTCACAACCCAACCTCCGGGATTCTTAGCGCACGCCAAATAAACCCGGAGGTCTCCTCCGCCGCCGAGATGATCTCTCGTACGACCGACGGCACCGGGAGCTCCACGCCGAGCTCCGTATTGACGACACCGCCGCTTAGGGAGTACTCCCCTCCATGCTGCGTCAATATTGTGCTCTACGAAGAGCAGTTAGCGCCACACAGGGTGAGCAGACCCACGCAAGCAGGTGCAACGGGAATACACAGCGTGTCGTTCGGATCGGAACCTGCCGCCACCTGAAGCTCGGCTGAAGATCCACTCTTGCTGAGACCGGGGCCGGATCCCGACAGGTCGTTCTCAGCAAAACTCGCATATCGTCAACACCGTGCCCCGCCTCTCCCGCATTCGCGGCAGGTGGTCAATCCCCGCAGCGGTCGTCGTGCTCGCCCTCATCGCAGGTGGCGTGTACTTCACCCGATCCGGCGACGACCCCGTGCCCGTGACGTTCAGAGAAGCGATCATCGACGCACCTGAGGGCCCCGACAGCCCGCAGACGGTGAACATCGAGACGCGTCTCTACCTCCCCCAGCAGACGCCCGCGCCCGCGATCATGCTCGCGCACGGTTTCGGCGGCAGCCTCCGCAGCGTGCACACCCAGGCCGAGGAGTTCGCCCGGCGCGGTTTCGTCGTCCTGACGTGGTCCGCGCGCGGCTTCGGCCGCAGCACCGGCCAGATCGCGCTGAACTCGATCGACCGCGAGGTCCGCGACGCGCAGAAGCTCCTCGACTTCCTCGGCACTCGTGACGAGGTGCAGAAGGACACCGGCGGCGACCCGCGCGTCGGCGTGACGGGCGCGTCCTACGGCGGTGCGTTGTCACTGCTGCTCGCCGGCGTCGACAAGCGCGTGGACACGCTCGTCCCCGTCATCACCTACAACGACCTCGCGCAGGCGCTGCTGCCGAACTCGGCACTGGCGACTCCGCGCCCGGACGCCACGCCTGCCGCCACCGCGTTCGGCGAGGACGGTGTCTTCAAGCGTTCGTGGGCGGGCATCTTCTTCTCGGCGGGCATGACGTCGATCGACCTCTCGTCCCCCACGGGCGAGGCGCCCGAGATGGGCCAGACCGAGGCGAACCAGCCCGCCGTTCAGCAACAGCCAGGCGGGAGCTCCGGCGCCGCCGGCCAGCAGCCGCCCACGCCGTCGCTGGGCGCGTGCGGCCGCTTCCGTCCCGAGGTGTGCACCGCCTACACGGAGGTCGCCACGACGGGCCGCGCCTCGCAGCAGACGCTGGAACTGCTGCGCAAGTCGTCCCCGGTCGCCGTGACCGACAAGATCACCCAGCCGACGATGCTGGTGCAGGGCGAGCAGGACACGCTGTTCGGCCTCGACCAGTCCGACGCGACCGCGCGCCAGATCTCCGCGGCCGGCGGCAAGGTGAAGACGGTCTGGTACGCGGGCGGCCACGACGGCGGCAGCCCCGGCACCTCCCTGCGCGGCGAGATCGCCGACTGGATGGACTTCCACCTGCGGGGCAAGGGAACCGACCCCGGCACTGGCTTCGAGTACACGGTGCAGGGCGCGTTCCGCTCGTCCGGCACACCTTCGCTGCGCACCGTCGTCGCGCCTTCCTACCCCGGTCTCTCCGCGGGCTCCTCCGCCGAGCGCAAGACGGTGAAGCTGACCGGCCGCGAACAGGTCGCGGTGAACCCGGCGGGCGGCAACCCCGCGGCGATCAGCAACCTGCCCGGCCTCGGCTCCGCGCTGTCGCGGTCGTCGTCGATCGCGTCACGGCTGTCGATCGACCTGCCCGGCCAAGCCGCGGTGTTCACCTCGGACGCTTTGGACTCGCAACTGCTGCTGACAGGTTCGTCGACGGCCCGGTTGCGCGTCGCCCGCGGTGACCAGACGTCCGGCGAAGCGATCCTGTTCGCGAAGCTCTACGACGTCTCCGCCGACGGCACGCGCGTGCTGCCCGGCTCGGCCGTCGCCCCGTTCCGCGTTGCCCTGCCTCCGGACGGCTCCGCCGCCGAGGTGACCGTGACGCTGCCTCCGACCGTGCGCCCCATCGAGAGCGAGCACAAGCTGGCTCTGGTCGTGTCGACGACGGACCAGGCGTTCGCGAACGCCGAACAGCCCGCCGCGTACCGCATCTCGCTGGCCTCCGACGAGCTCTCGGTGCCGGTGGTGGCCGGCCGCAACGTGACGACGGGCTTCCCGATGAGTGCCTTGTGGGGCATCGTGATCGCACTGCTGGTGCTGATCGCGGCCGGCGTCATCGCGATGTTCCGCCGCCGTCTCGCGCACGACTCGGACTCTTCGCTGTCCGAGGTGCCGCTGGTCATCTCGAACCTGACCAAGTCGTACCCCGGTGGCCTGACGGCGGTTCGCGACCTGTCGTTCCGCGTCGAGCACGGGCAGGTTCTCGGCCTGCTCGGCCCCAACGGAGCCGGCAAGACCACGACCCTGCGCATGGTGATGGGCCTGATCCATCCCACCGAAGGCCACATCCGGGTCTTCGGCCACAAGGTGACGCCGGGCGCGCCCGTGCTGTCGCGCATCGGTTCGTTCGTCGAAGGTTCCGGCTTCCTGCCGCACCTCTCCGGCGCGGCGAACCTGCGGCTCTACTGGGCCGCGACGGGCCGTCCGCTGGAGGAGGCGCACATCGAGGAGGCGCTGGAGATCGCGGGCCTCGGCGACGCGGTGCACCGACGCGTGCGCACGTACAGCCAGGGCATGCGCCAGCGACTCGCGATCGCCCAGGCGATGCTCGGTCTTCCGGACCTGCTGATCCTGGACGAGCCGACCAACGGACTCGACCCGCCCCAGATCCACCAGATGCGCGAGGTCCTGCGCCGCTACGCCTCAGCGGGCCGCACGGTGCTGGTGTCGTCGCACCTGCTGGCCGAGGTGGAGCAGACCTGCTCGCACGTGGTCGTGATGCACAAGGGCAAGCTCGTCGCCGCGGGCGAGGTGGCCGACATCGCGGCAGGCGGCGGCGAGGCGACGTTCCGCGTCGACTCCCCGTCGAAGGCGGCCGACGTCCTGCGGGGCCTCGAAGGCGTGCACGACGTGCACGAGGACGAGGGTGCCGTGCACGCGTCGATGAACGGCGTCCCGCGCGCCGCCGCGCTGTCGGCGTTGATCGCCGCCGGTGTGGCGGTGGACCAGGCGGGTCCGCGACGCAGGCTGGAAGACGCGTTCTTGGAGCTGGTCGGTGAATGACTTCCTGATGGCAGCGGCGTCCGCCACGGCGGGCGCCCCGGACTCCGGCGCGCTCGAGGTGCTGGCCGAGGCCGGTCTCGACGTGGCGGGCGAGATCGCGGAGACGCAGGACGAGGAGCGTGCCGAATGAGCACCACGCAGGCTCCCGCAGGCGTCCCCTCCGTTCCGGCGCACACGCCGCCCGCCGCGCAAGGGGGACCCCAAGATTCATTCTCCCAGCCGGCACTGACAATTCCCGACCGAGCGCATCGCGAACGGACCGTTCACGACAGCGTTTCGCGCACGGCGAAACCCATCCACACAGCGAAACCTTTCCGCACGGCAAAATCCGCCCTCACCGCGAACCCGAACCGCACGAAGGCACCGACCCGGCAGGAGGGGGACCGGTGAACGAGCACGACGTCCACACCGACCCCGGCGCGATCACCGAGCTCACCGACGCGGCCGCCCACCAGCACACCGAAGTGGCACCTGACGGTTCCTCGACGGGCTACAAGGCCCGCCGGACCCTGAGGATCCGCGTAGAGCTCCAACGGCAGATCCGGCGCCGCCGGACCCAGCTCGTGCTGGGCTTCCTGGTGCTGCTGCCGTTCATCCTCGCGCTGAGCTTCGAGATCGGTCAGTCCGACCCGAACCGCCGCTCCGGCGGCTTCGTGGACCTCGCGACCGCCAGCGGCATCAACTTCGTGGTGCTGACGCTGTTCGTGAGCGGCAGCTTCCTGCTGCCGATGATCGTGGCACTGTTCTTCGGCGACACGATCGCGTCCGAGGCGTCCTGGTCGAGCCTCAAGTACCTGCTGGCGGCGCCGATCCCGCGTCACCGCCTGCTCCGGCAGAAGGCGATGAGCAGCGGCATCCTCAGCTTCTTCGCCCTCGCCCTGCTCCCGGCGGTGGCGCTGGCAGTCGGCATCATCTGGTACGGCGCGGGCGAGGTCGTGAGCCCGACCGGCGAGGCGGCGCCGTTCGCGGACGGCGTGCTCGGCGTCGCGCTCGCGGTCTGCTACATCGCGATCAACCTGTTCTGGGTCGCGGGGCTGGCGCTGTTCCTGTCCGTGTCCACCGACGCACCGCTCGGTGCGGTCGGCGGCACGGTGCTCGTGTCGATCCTGTCGCAGATCCTCGACCAGATTCAGCCGCTCGGGGACCTGCGCAACTACCTGCCGACGCACTACGCGATGGCGTGGGCCGACCTGCTCTCGACCGATGTGGACTGGTCGGAGATGACGCGCGGAACCTTCTCCGCGCTCGTCTACGGCGGCATCTTCACGTTGCTCGCGGCACGCCGGTTCAAGACCAAGGACATCACGAGCTAGCGCTCTACCCCTGGACGCAGAACTCGTTGCCCTCGGGGTCGAGCATGGTGACCCAGTGGCCCATCGGGCCCTGGTCGAACTCCTGGATCCTCTTCGCACCAAGGGCAACGAGCCGATCAACGGCCTCAAGACCCGCGTTCACGTCGAGGTGGACGCGGTTCTTGGCCGTCTTGCCCTCCGGCACGCGCTGGAAGAAGAACCGCGGGCGCTTGCCCTCCGGGTCGATGATCGCCGAATAGTCGTTCCACCTGTCCTGCGGGATGTTGTTCGCCTCGGCGAACGCCTCCCACGAATCGAAGCCGGGAGGCGGCGGCTGCACCACGTAACCGAGTGCCTGCGCCCAGAAGTCGGCCAGCTTCGACGGGTCGTGTGCGTCCATCGAGATCTGGAATTCGGTAGCCATATGGGCACCGTAGAACGGAATGCGGACAACCACTGTCCGGAGTAGCGTGCCGTCTCATGTCACGTCCTGTGCACTTCGAGATCCACGCCGCAGATCCCGATCGCGCGCGGCGCTTCTACTCGTCCGTCTTCGGCTGGAAGATCGAACAGTGGGGCGACATCCCCTACTGGATCATCACGACCGGGGACGACGACCAGCCCGGTGTGAACGGCGGCCTGCTGCCGCGCCGCGGTCCCGACCCCGAGCCCGACGCGCCCGTCCACGGCTACGTCATGACGATCAGCGTGATCGACATCGACGCGACCATCGCGGCCATCGACGTCAACGGTGGCACGGTGGCGCTGCCCAAGGACAAGATGCCCGGCGTCGGCCTGCTCGCCTACTACAAGGACACCGAAGGCAACATCTTCGGCATCCTGCAGCCGGAAGAACGCTAAACGGGCCGCTTCCGCTTCGGCAACCGCGCGACGACGGCCTCGTAGGAGCCGTCGACCAGCTCCAGCAGGTCGTCGTCGGGCACCGATCCCTTGAGCGCGATGGTGTTCCAGCCGTAGCGCCCGACGTACCCGCTGACCGTGATGTCACCGGGAAAGCGCTCTCGCCACGGTGCGGCGGCCTCGGCGTCGGCCCCGCACTTGAGCCCGACGGTGTGCGCGTCCAGCCCGATGAACGCGAACGCCTTGCCGCCCACCTTGCACACCAGCTCGGCGTCGCCCCACGGATACGTCTCCTCCGCGCCCGGCTTCCCTGCGCAGTAGGCGATCAACTCGTCCAGTGTCATCACGGGATTATCGCGCGCCGAACACCGCGACGAAACGCGTGAGCAGTTGCGCGAACGCCGCGCGTTCCTCGTCGGTCCAGTCCGCCATCGCCGCCGACACGCGCCGCCCAGACCTTGTCGCCGGGAAACCGGCCCAACTCGGGGACGACGACGGCGGCGGGCTTCCCGCTCATCAGTCCTTCCCAGAGCGACCTGCGGCTCCACCCGTACGCGCTGACCACGCCGATTCCGCAGATACCCACACCTCGCGCGACCATATCCAGCTCCCCCACACCGAGGGCCGACACCTCTACTCCCAGGGTAACCGCGACATCGGTCTCGCAGAGGGGAACTCATTCGTCCACAATGGACATTACGAGCGAACCCTGATCGTCCAGCGGAGCAGACGACCGGATATAACGGCACAGCGCGTTTACGCCAGACCGATGCGGCTCTGGTCAAGTGTGTAGTAGGACTTCACGATGGTCACGCCACCGCGCATCCGGGAAGACGTCGGATCTGGGAGCCAAGACGTGAGCGGCCTGATCGGTGATGCCGGGTTCGACCACGAGCTGCTGGTCGAGCTCGCGCTCTCGGTCGGCACCGCCGTGGTGTGGTGGCTGGACCTCGGCACGGAGGAGTTCGGGTGGATGCCGGGCCTCGACGTAGTGATCGGCGTACCCGGCACAGACACCCAGACCGTGCGCGCAAGACTGGCCGAGCTGGTCGCACCGCTCACCGTGGCCGCGAAGACGGCGCCGGCGTGGCAAGACTTCGAGCTGGAGCAGCCCCTCGAGTCCAAGGCCGGCCCGCGCTGGCTCCAGTTCCGCGCCCGCGTCTCGACCCACGGGTCCGCACGGGCCCTGGTCGGCGTCGCCGCCGACGTGACCCGGCGGCACGCCCAGCAGCGGGAACTGGCGGATCTCGCCGACCGCTACCGGCTGCTGGTGGACCTCTCCCCCGACGCGATCGTGGTGCACGAGGCGGGCCGGCTCGTCTACGCGAACCCCGCGGCGATCCAGTTCGTGCGGGCGCGGTCCGACGCCGAGGTCCTCGGGCGGCCGATCACCGACTTCGTCCACCCAGACTCACAGCCGGAAATGCTGCGGCGGATCGCGAAGCTGACCGAGCCAGGCGCGACGAGCGATCCGGCGGACGCCGTGCTGATCCGGTTCGACGGCGGCACCACCGACATCGAGTCGGTCTCGGTGCGCACGACCTGGGAAGGCCGCCCGGCGTTCCAGGTGATCATGCGGGACGTCACCGAGCAGAAGGCGGCCGCAGCGGCATTGCGCTACCAGGCCGCGCTTGCCGAGCACGTCAGCGACGCGCTCATCGCGACCACGTCCGACGGCGTCGTGACGAGCTGGAACCCCAGCGCGGAGGACGTCTACGGCCTGCGCGCGGCCGACGCGATCGGGCAGCCCATCGGCCAGGTGATCGGTGCGCCGCTGGACCCGGCGGCGGTGCTGGAGGCCGGAGGTGTGATCCACGCGGTGCACCGCAGATCCGACGGCGACCCGCTGGCCGTGCGGGTGTCGGTCGCCAGGATGGACGTCGGATACGTGCTGATCTGCGCGGACGAGACCGCCCGCAGACGCGCCGAGCACCACTTCACCGCAGTGGTCGCCGCCATCGGGGAGGGTGTGCTCGTCGTCGGCATCACTGGCCTCATCGAGTCCGTGAACCCCGCGGCCGAGCGAATCCTCGGCATCCGCGCCCCGGAGGTGATCGGCAAAGCGGCGTCGCTGACCGAGCTGCACGACGAGACCGGCCAGCCGATCCCGCCCGAGCTCTTCCCGTCGGCCATCACTCGCACGACCGGCACAGCGCAGCACGGGCGGATCCTCCGCGCGCGACGCCCGGACGGCACCCACGTCTGGCTGTCGCTGAGCGCCCGCGCACTCGCCCAGGACGGACGTCTGCCATCGGCCACGGTCGTGTCGTTCACCGACATCACCGAACGCCGCATGACCGACAGCCGGCTGGAGCACGATGCGACGCACGACGCGTTGACCGGCCTGTGCAACCGCGCGGTGACCATCGACCGACTCAGTCCCGCCGCACGAGCACACCGGTCAGGGCTGACCGCGGCGCTGTTCATCGACCTCGACAAGTTCAAGGTCATCAACGACTCCCTCGGCCACAGCGCCGGAGACGAGGTGCTGCGGGTCGTCGGCACACGGCTGAGCCGAAGCGCTCGCCGCGGCGACGTCGTGGGCAGGCTCGGCGGCGATGAGTTCACCATCATCGCGTACGGTGTGACCGGCCCAGACGAGGTGACCGCCCTCGCGAACCACGTCCGCGCCGAGCTCAACCTGCCGATCTCGGTGGAAGGACGGCAATTGCACGTCGACGCGAGCGTGGGCATCGTGATCGCAGAACCCGGCGACCCCCGCGACGGCTCCGACCTGCTCCGCGACGCCGACCTCGCGATGTACCAGGCGAAAACCAGGGGCCGGGGCCGCATCGCGTTCTTCGACGTGGAACTGCGCGAAAGCATCCAGCGCCGCCTTCAGCTGGAGCAGGACCTGCGCATGGCACCGCAAGCTGACGAACTGTGGCTCGCCTACCAGCCAATCGTCGATCTCCGCACGGACAGGCGCACGGCCGTCGAGGGACTGCTGCGCTGGACACACCCGCGCTACGGCCTCATCTCCCCCTGCGAGTTCATCCCGCTCGCCGAGGAAAGCGACCTGATCAACATCATCGGCGCCCACATGCTGCACACCGCGACCCGCGAGATCGCTATGGGAGCGCCGGAACTCCCGCTGGCCGTGAACCTGTCCGCTCGCCAGCTCGACGACCCGTGGCTCGTGTCCACGATCCGGCACGCCACCCACACGGCAGGGCTGAACCCCAGCTCGCTGTGCCTGGAGATCACCGAAAGCGCCCTGACACGCGACCCGGCGCAGGCCGCCCGCACCCTGACGGCATTGCGCGATCTGGGCGTACGGCTCGCGATCGACGACTTCGGCACCGGCTACTCCTCCCTCGCCCAGCTGCTCACCCTGCCGCTGGACACACTCAAGATCGATCGCTCCTTCACGGCGGGGCTGGGCCGTTCGGACGAGGCGGAAGCGATCGTCACGAGCATCATCGCCATGGCCCACGCCGTCGATCTGACGGTGATCGCCGAGGGAGTGGAACAGGTGGAACAGCTGGAGATCCTGCGGGCGCTCGGGTGCGACCAAGCACAGGGATTCCACCTGGGGAAGCCGGCACCGCTGGCCGAGCCGTGAAGTCCCACCGCCGCGACGCCCCGCTACTCGGTGCACCCGACGCGCAACGACGATGACGGTCCCGTGCTCATCCTGATGGAGTTCACCTCGGCTGAGGCGTTCGCCGCACACAGCGCACGTGTCGCACGGCAGGTTCCGAAGATCGCCGAACTCCTCCGTGCCCCACTCACGCCACCCGCGCTCTTCGGGCCGGACATTCGGTGCGGGTGCCGTCCACTTTGGACTCATTGCGACATTTTAGGTCCTCGCCATCAACCCGTGAGTGCGGTTGGATGGTTGCCGGGATCTTCGACGAACAGGAGTCCGTCTGATGCGTTCGTTAGCTCTGGCACTGATGTTGATCCTGGGGATGGCCACACCAGCCGTGGCGACACTGCCCGAGAAGCTCATCGTGCTTCCCGGCGCGAAGTCGGCAGAGGGCATCACCGAAGGCAGGGGAACCACTTTCTACGCCGGAGACCTCTTCGCCGGCGACATCTACCGCGGTGACGTCAGGCGCGGCACCGCCAGTTTGTTCATCGACGCGCCGACCGGCCGGATAGCTGTCGGCATGACCGCCGACGTCCGGCACGACCTGCTCTTCGTGGCAGGCGGATTCACCGGCCAGGCCTACGTCTACGACCTGCGAACCGGCAAAACCGTTGCGGTGTACCAGTTCGCCGAGACCAACGCCGGCATGATCAACGATGTCACGCTGACCTCCGACGGCGTCTGGTTCACCGACTCGATGCAGGCACAGCTCTACTTCGTGCCTATCAGCCATTCCGGCAGGCTCGGCCAGGTCCGCACACTGGCGTTGACCGGTCCGGCCGGGGATACCAGCGGCCAGTTCAACAACAACGGCATCACCACCTCGCCCGACTCGCGGTCGCTGATCGTGGCGCACAGCACCCGCGGTGAACTCAACAAGGTCGATCCACGCACCGGCGCGAGCGAGACGATCCAGGGTGTCAGCGTTCCCGGCGCCGATGGAATCGTCCGTGACGGCCGCACGATGTGGGTCGTGCACAACAACCAGGTCAGCCGCTTCCGACTCGACCACCACGCCACGGCGGGCACCCTGGAAAAGGTCATCACCAGCCCGACCTTCCAGTCGGTCACCACCGCGGCGAAGTTCGGCGGCCGGCTGGCGGTCGTCAACGCCAAGTTCGACACCGGCTTCCCGCCCACAGCCGACCAGTACGAGGTGGTCGTCGTCAACAGCTGATCACTGTGCGCTCACGGATCGACGACGACCTCGAACTCGGTGTCGAGTAGGCATCGAGATCACCGCACGAGGCGGCCCGCTCGAGCACGTCGGCGGCTTCGTCCTCATCGCCGTGGTCGAGCATGAACGCACCGAGGCGGTAGCCCGCGGCCGGCTCGCCGAGCTCCTCGGCGAGCCGGTACTCGCGTTCGGCGTCCACGAGCCGGCAGTTCACCACCTCGTTCGACGCGGTCCCTCGCCGACGCCGGCGTCGAAGTCATAAAGATCCCGCCACGCTGCCCGCGAGCAAACTGCTACGCCGAACGATTCGGCCGAACGATTCGTCGGCACCATCAGACACGAGATCACCGACCGACTACTCATCATCAACGAGCAACACCTGAATGCAGTGCTGGACCGCTACGTGTCCCATTACAACCACCGCCGAACACACCGAGCGCGACAACTCATGCCACCACGACCGGACCATGCGATCCCGCAACCCAGCCGGAGTCCGGTACGCCGTCGACCGATCCTCGGCGGCCTGATCAACGAGTACAGATACGCCACCGCACGTGCAGCGATGACTTTTCAAGCGGCACAGCCTTGCTAGACAGCCCTCATGGACTCGGAGACACCTGATGATCGGCTGCAGCCGCCAGCCCTGCGCCACCTGTGCAACTCGAACACGGTCTGGACTCCCACAGTGCACACCGTCATTCAAGTTGGAGAGGTGCACGGTGACCTCGTGGTCGGGAGCCCGGATCGAGCTCGCGTAACTGACGGGTTGGCAACCATGCCCATGTCGCCAGATGCGACAACCGCCCTCGCCCAGGCGATGGGGTCTGCTGCACGAGTAGGTGACATCTGAGTTGGCTTGCCGTGATGGTGAGCTGGGAGGATGTCGCTGTGCCCAAGCCCTACCCTCAGGAGTTCCGCGACGATGTCGTGCGGGTCGCCCGTGACCGCGAGCCCGGCGTGACCGTCGAGCAGATCGCCAAGGACTTCGGAGTTCACCCGATGACCTTGTTCAAGTGGCTGCGCTTCATCAAGTCGCGGTGCCACCTCAACACCGTATCCGGGCTGACCAGCAGCCGTAGCCGACGCAACGTCGCGCGGGCGAGGGCAGCAGTAAGGCTGCGAGCAACGCCCTGTCCTCAGACCTCAACCGTGGACGCTGATCGCCGAGTTGCCGGCGCAGGACCGCGAGTTGATGGCGTAGAGCGAGAATCTCGACGTCCTTCTCACGATCAGTCATGCGCAAGAGCCACAGCGCGGCGAAGGCGTGGGATACAGCGAGGTAGGTGAACCGGACCAGCACGGCCGCGATCATGCCGGATGATGACCGCTATCCATCGATGCCTGCTGACCTGCACGGACGTATTTCCCGGCACGCACAGGGCTACGTGGGTGGAACAGGTCAGCCACACTGCCACAGACCGCACCAGCACCTCCAACCTCGTGCAATCTGCCGGCGAAGCCGGCCAACAACGCCGGCCCAAAATCGAACACAGGGCCCATGCGGTTCCAAGTCAAGGCCCAGTCTCAACGCGGCGGAGGAACGGATCCGCGTGACGCAACCCCGACGGAAGCGAGCACACGCCAACCCGACGCAGAACGTAAAACCCGGGGTGCGGGACCGTGAACCAGGGTTGCAGGAACGTAAGACTCACGCATCCGGAACTACGCCGAACACATGCCGGCCACGGCAGCGAGATCGGCAAGCACCTCCGCTTCGAGATGACGATTCCGAAGCGAACGGGTGAGCTCGAGCGCTTCCTCATGCGCCGCAACGGCTTCAGAGCGATCAGACAGCACCCGCCCCACCGCGGACAGCGCGAGCCGAAGCCCCCACCGATCCCCGGTAGAACGCGCGAGCGAAACCGCCCCACGCAACTGGGAAACCGCACGATCCGTAGCACCGGCAAGGTGATCGTGGATGCCGAGCCCGGTCAACGCGAGACATTCGCTCCAGCGGTCACCCAACGCGCGGGTCAACACGAGAGCGCGTTCCAGGAGCGGACGCCCGTGTTCCCGGCGGGCAAAGCCGAGACCGATCAACGCGAGCCCTTCGCCCCAGCGGTCACCGGCCAACCGGGTGAGATCAAGCGCGCGAGCGAACCAGACACGACTGGCATCGATCGAGCCTGCCTGGAAATGGGCGTCGCCGAGACCGATCTGGGCACGGGCCTGACCGCAGTCGTCACCTGCGTCCTGATACAACGCCACGGCCGACTGCTGGTGGTGGACGGCCTGGTCGTGGTGACCCATGCGTGCGTGGATGAAGCCGAGGTGGTTGTGCGTCTTGGCCCGTCCCCACACGTCGGCTTCGCGTTCGTCGAGCAGCAACGCCTGGTAGTGGTGGTCGAGTGCCTCGGCGAACGAGGCGCGGCGCCAGTGGGCGAGCCCGAGGTTCTTGCGCGTCTCGGCCTCCGCACGGAGATCACCGCAACGCCGCGCCGCCGCCAGAGCGAGCCGGTGGGTGAGGACCCAGTCCCGCAGGTGCCCGCGCAAGAAGAAGAACCGCCACAGGCACTGTGCCAGCTGCCAGCAGGGCGTCCACAGGCCACGCGACGACGCGGCCGCGACGACCGCGACCAGGTTCTCGTGTTCGACCACCAGCCAGGCCATCGCCTCGGCCGGACCGGCGAATGGCGAGGTCCCGCCGGTGTCCCAGCGACGCCTGGTCGGTTCGAGCGCGTCGGCGGCTCCGGCCGCCCGGTGCAGGTAGTGGTCGATCAGCCGGAGCTGAGCCGATGCGCGGTCGGGTTCGTCGCAGACCGCCATCGAGCGGGCGTGCTGGCGCAACAGGTCGTGGAAGCGGAACCGTCCGGGCGTCGGTTCCAGCAGCAGGTGGGCGTCGAGCAGGTCGTGCAGCAGCTGTTCGGCATTCTCGACGAGCGCACCCGCCGCATCCACGTCGAACTCCAGCGCCGGGCAGTCCCCCAGCAGCCGGAAGAGGCGTCGCTGCGGCTCAGTAAGTTGTTGGTACGAAAGGGAGAAAGCGGCGTCCACCGCGCGGTCTCCGACACGCAGCTCGCCCAACCGCAGGTGCTCGTCCCGCAGCCTGTCCGCGAGATACGCGACCGTCCACGACGGATGCGCGCGTAGCTTGGCCGCGGCGATCCGCACCGCCAGCGGAAGGAAACCACACAGCCGCAAGACTTCCGCAGCGGCAACCGGACGGCCGAGCATCCGCGCGAACAACGTCGCCGCGTCCGGGTCGGGCAGCACGTCGAGCGACAGTTGGCGCACCCCTTCCAGGCTGCTCAACCGCGTGCGGCTGGTGAGGATGGCACGACCGCCGCTCGGCAGCAGGGGCCGTACCTGCGCCGCGCCGGAGACGTTGTCGAGCACCACGAGCACGCGCCGGTCGGCCGTGAGCGCGCGCCACAGAGCCGCGCAGTCATCGGTCCGCACGGGGATGCGCTCGCCCTCCACGCCGAGCTGGCGCAGCAGGCTTTCCAGCGCGTCACACGCGGACAGCGGGTCGTGTCCGGCACCGAGATCGAGGAACAGCGTGCCGCCGGGATAGCGCCCGGCGAGCGCGTGTGCGAGGTGAACGGCCAGCGCGGTCTTGCCGATCCCCGCCATCCCGTCAATGACGGTCACCGGGCACGGGTCGTCCAGCAAGGCACGAAGCTCGTCGTCGCGGCCGGTGAAGTCGGGCAGGTCGCGAGGCAGGCAGTTCCGTTCTCCCACCACCGTCTGGCCCCGCAACACCTTCAGCTGCGCCGCGCGCAGCTCCTCCCCCGGTTCGACACCGAGCTCACGGACCAGCATCGACCGCACCCGTTCGAAGTGCTGCAACGCCGAGACCTGCTGCCCGGACGCAGCCAGCGCGAGCACCATGCGGGCGTGCAGTCCCTCGTGCATCGGCTCGTCGGCGAGCAACGGCCGCAGCATGGCGATCACGTCGGCCGGTGGGCCGATGTCCGCGTAGCTGAGCGCCAGCGCGACCCGACGATCGGCGAGCGCCACCGCTGCCGGGTGCTGGCGCAGCCTGCCGCCGAGCACAGGCCCTCGCCAGCAGTCCAGCGCCTCGGCATAACCGAAACGGTCGGCGATGTCGTTGAAACGCAACAGGTCCAACTGCGCGGCGTCCACGGCGAGCCGATAACCGCCGCCTCTCACCGCCTGCAGCAGAGGACCGACCAGCCGCCGCAACCGTCCGGTGTGGACTCCCACCAGCTGCGCCTGCGACGCGGGCGGTCTGCCGTCCCACAGCACGTCCACGATCTCCTCGCGTGGCACCGCAGAGTTCGGTTGCAGCGCGAGCAACCCGAGCAGTGTCGCGGTCTTCGTCCCACGCACCTCAACCGACCGGCCGCCGACCCGCAGTTGGAGTGGTCCCAGCACACCGATCCACAGCTCCGGCCCGCAGGCCGTCTCCAACGCCGCGTCGAGCTGACGTGACGTCGCTCCGCGCGGCGCGGCCGTGCGTCCGTTCTCCAGGTTGCGCACCGCGCGCACGCTCATGCCCGCGCGCTGCGCCAGTTCTCGTTGTGTGAGTCCAGCCGCCTGCCGCCGTGCGCGCAGCGTCCGGCCGAAGTCCCCAGTCATCGGCTCCCCCTCCCCCGAGGTACTTCCCAACCTACCGGCACAACTGCCGCAGGAACACCCGGATGACCTGGTCACAGCGCTACGGTTGGACGTGCTGCCCTGCTCGCTAGGTTGGGTTCACTCGAACACGTGAGCAACAAGGGGGAGCTCGTGAAACGTGTGTTGGCAATACTGTCCACCTGTCTGCTGGCCGTCGGGATCGGCGCGTCGAGCGCCATGGCGGAGCCACCGCTCCGAGTCGTCATCACCGCTCTGGACGGAACTCCGCTCAGTGCGGCGCCGACGTTCCCGGCCACGGTCGACGGCGCGTTCCAGGCCGCCGCGGCCAGAGGCGCGGAACCGTCGCCGGAGCGGACCACTCCTGAGTTCCAGCAGGCGATCGAAGAAATCAGAAACCGGATCGGCACCGCCGACCTGAACGCGGCCCAGATCCCGCCGTACCTCCTCGAACTCTGCAAGCGCGACCCTCGCGCGGTGGCCAAGGAGGGACATGTCTTCCACCGCTCGTTCTGGTGCCAGCGCGCCGGTCTGCGGGCCAAGGCCTACCGGGGCACCACGCTCAGCGGCGAGGTGAGCCTGAAGTGGATCGCCGCGATGGTGGGCAGCTACAAGACCCGCACCAGCTCGTTCTACCTCCAGCCGACGATGGCCGGTGAGGGCTGGGGCGACTTCGGCAACGAGATGACCACCATGCTGAAGGCGGGTCCGAAGTGCAGCCCCGTGGCGGGTGATCCGGGCTGCAGCACCAACGCCACCCCGATCACCATGTCGGTGGCGGACTGGAAGCGCGAGGTCGGCCTCGGGACCTGGTTCGGCTGGCGCTTCACCTCCGACGAGACGCAGACCACCAAGGAAGACCTTGTGTCGAACCACAAGTGGCACATCACCACCGGCGTCACCACGCCCGAGGCGGGCGTCGAGTGGGGCGACAACACGCCGGACATCGGGTTGCGGTGCGACTCCGCGACGTACTTCCTCAACGACCCCAAGGCGTGCATGAACATCGACGTCATCCCATGGGTGTTCATGTACCGGCCGCTGTACCCCGAGATCGCGGACCACGTCCGCCAGGCCCAGGACGCGCCGGACACGACGTTCCCGCGCGAGCCGCACATCAAGCAGATCCCCGGCAAGTACTTCTATGGCGACCCGAACAAGCCGGGGCTGCATCGGATCGCGGCGTCGGAGGAAGGCCCGAACCGTGCCGTAGTGCAGGCGGCGTGCAAGCTCTTGCCCCCACACGACCCGGACGAGGAGTGCGACGAGTACCCGTTCGCCTCGACCGTGGAGGGCGCGGCCCACGAGTACTGGGACTACTCGGTGAAGTACGCCGACGGCCAGCAGAACGGCAAGGCCGGAACCGACCTGCAGACCTTCTACGCGGTCGACCGGATGCTCTACAGGTTCCGCGACCAGTTCTGGGTCAACGTGGTCGGCTGATCTGACCGGTGGAGGGGCGCGTCGCCCCTCCACCGCAGGACGTCCAGGCCACGGTTGGGCCATGGCGGTCGGCGGCAGCAGGAGAGCACGCGCCACCCGGAAGCGCAAACGCCGCGGATGGCGGCCGTCGAGCACGACCTCTCCGCCGAGCAGTGGGGCGCGCTCAAGGCCGCGTGGGCCGGCGGCGCACCCGGCAAAGCGCTGCAGAAGGACTGCGTCCAGGCGCTGTCGCGCCGCGGGCGGTACACGCTCGACAACATCGTCCCGCCTGTGGTTCGTGCAACGCCAGCAAGTGCAACGCCGAGGTCACCGGCTGGCTGCGCCGCAAACGGCTCGTCGAGCGGGCGTTCCTCCTGCGTCAAGAGATCAACGCCCTGCTCGCCGAGCAGTTCACACCGTAAGCGTCCAGGTGTCGTTCACGCCGACGTCCTGGGTCGACGCGTCCTGCACCCGCAGCGTCCACGTGCCGCCACGGGCCTCGGCGGACAGGTTCACCGGGTAGGTCGTGTCGATGTCGTCCGTGTGGGGTGCCAAAACATGGCCCAACGGGCCTGACCTGCGGATCAAGCTGCTGCAGCTTCGTACTCGTTGATCAAGCCGCCAGGCACTCGCCGACGACGTACAGATCTACATCCTGGATCTCCGGTCGGCTGATCGGGTCGTGGTGGCGTGTGGTGTCGCGCTCGGTGTGGTCGTCGGTGGTTGTAGTGGGACACGTAGCGGTTCAACACTGACTTGAGGTGACGCTCGTTGATGATCAGCAGCCGGTCAGTGAGCTCTCGTCGAACAGTGCCGACAAACCGTTCCGCGTAACAGTTAGCTCGTGGACACCGCGGCGGGATCTTCACAACGTCGATACCAGCGTCAGCGAAAACCGAGTCGAACGACGCCGTGAACTGGCTGGCCCGGTCACGAACCAGGAATCGAAACTCGTTGGCCCGATCGCCAAGACCCATGAAGAGGTTGCGAGCCTGCTGGGTTGTCCACAGACCGTCAGGGTTGGTGGTGGCGCCAAGGATGTGGACATAGCGGGTACCTACCTCCATCACGAAGAACACGTACACCCGTTTCAACGTGACCGCGCAGTCGACATGGAAGAAGTCGCACGCCAGCATGCTCGCCGCTTGAGCACGCAGGAACCGCCGCCACGACGTGTTGGTATCCCGGATCGGCGAGGGCGGCACTCGCAGACGCTTCAGTACGCGGCGGACAGTTGACGCAGCAGCGCGGTGGCCGAGCTTGAGCAGCTCACCTTGAATACGGCGGTAACCCCAGCCGGCGTTCTCCCGCGCCATCCGCTCGATCAACACCACGACAGCCTCATCGACCTGCGGCCGCCCAGTCCGGTTCGGGTAGGTCCACTTCTTCGCGACCAAGCGCCGATGCCACCGCAACACCGTGCCTGGAGACATCAATCGGTGCTCCCGCAACCAGACAGGCAACCGCCGCACCAACGCGGCCAGCACCGCACGATCAGCCCAATCCAGACGCGGACGGCCATGAGTACGGCGCAACACCGCGACCTCATGCCGCAGCACCAGCAACTCCACGTCCTTCGCCGCCGACGACCGACCAAGCAGAACCAACCAACCACCTAGCTGAACAAATACGAGGTACAGCAGTCGCAGCGCCACGCCCATGATCATGCCGTCAGAACACCAGAACCCGATCACCACAGCTCAGCGGGCGAGTACAGAGTTCTGGCACCCCACAGGCGAGTTCGACGTGATGCTCTTGGTCAGGGCACAGGACAACAACGCGTTGCGCCGTATCGTGCCGGACCAGCTGCAGAACACCCCCAGCGTGCTGTCGACCAAGACGTTCCTGATCTTCGAGGACGCCGAGAACTGAGATGCCCGCGTCACATCGGGTGGAAGTTGACACTGGTGTCAACACATAGCGTCGAAATCGTCAGTGATTCGACGTTCCAGGAGCTGTTCACGATGAGCAAAGCGTTGGGATACACGACTTTCGGCGAGGCCGACGTCCAGGAGTTCTTCGAGCGGCCGGATCCCGTGCCCGGTCCCGCCGAAGTCCTCGTCCGCGTCACGGCGGCGGGAGTGAATCCGGTGGACCACAAGCTGCGGTCCGGACACGCCCCCGCGTTGAACGGCCACCTGCCCTTCCCGCAGGTCCTGGGATTGGAAGCGGCCGGAACCGTGCTCGCGGTCGGCGCGGAGGTGACCGGCCTGGCCGTCGGCGACCGGGTCACTGGGTTCGCGCTGACCGGCTCGGGCACGTACGCGGGAACGACGCTACTGCTCGGCGACTCCACGGCCCGCATCCCAGGCGCGCTGCCGGACACCTGGGCGGCGACCATCCCCGTCGCCGGCACCACCGCGCTGGACGTGCTGGACCAGCTCGACCTGCCCGCCGGATCCTCGTTGCTGGTCAACGGGATCGGCGGCGGCGTCGGCATCGCGCTGGCCCAGCTGGCCCAGGGCCGAGGCCTGGTCGTGACGGGTACTGCGAGCGCGGCGAAGCGGGATCTCGTCACGTCGACCGGTGCGTCCTTTGTGGACTACACCGGCGGCGGCGTCGTGGACCGGCTCCGCGCACAGGCCCCGGACGGCTTCGACGCCGCGGTCGACAACGTCGGCGGCGAGTCGCTGCGCGAGATCGCCCCACTGGCTGCGAAGCTCATCTCCGTCGGGGACCCGTCCGTGACCGAACTCGGTGGCGTGATGGTCCACCGCCGCCTCGACCGGGCAGGGCTCGAACGCGTCGCCGAGCTGATGGTCATCGGAAAGCTCGACCCGCACATCACTCAGACGTATCCGCTCGAACGCGCGCACGAGGCGTTGGCACTCGTCGAGTCCCTGCACGCCACGGGCAAGCTCGTCATCGACATGAGCCTCTGAGTACGCTCACCCGGCACCGATCCTGGCCCGGTGCCGGGTGTTGATCTCGATCAGCTCGTCGAGGACGGCCCTGGCCTCGACGAGCCGGGCGATGTCGGCGGTCAGCCGGTCGCGCTCCTCGTGCATCGTGTCGAAAGCGTCTTCGGCGACGTCCTTGGCGTCGCTGTCCACGCACGGCAGCAACCGGGCGATCACCTTGCTGCTCAGCCCCGCGTCGAACAACCGCCGGATGATCTCGACCCGTTCGACCTCCGTCGCCGCGTAGTGCCGCTGCCCGCCGACGGAGCGCGTGCTGTGCATCAGCCCCTGCTGCTCGTAGTACCGCAACGAACGAGCGCTGACCCCGGTCAGCCGGGCCAGTTCCCCGATCTTCATCGTCGCGGCGGAGGACGTCGTGGTCACGACAACCAATCTACGGCGCGGGCGGTGGACGGGAAGCCAGGTGGGGAGAGGTAGTGCCGCATGTCATCGCTGATGGTCTGCAGAAGCCCTAGACGAGTAAGTCCTAACTGATCAGTGGTCCCTATCTTGATGTTGTCCGGGTCGGTGAGCGGTCTGGATGTCCCGGGAGGGCCAGGTGTGGCTTTCAGTGGTCTGCGTAGGTGGCTCCCTACGACTGGCCGCCTGGCCCTCACGGACGACTCGGCTGCTGATTGAGAGCTGCGCTGTTGTGGCTGAATAGGGACCTGCCAGCGACGCCGTCTCGGGACTGGACATCGGGGTGTGAGGAGACCTGGTTGGACCGGGCATGGGTCGGGGTGGACATCGGCAAGCAGCACCACCATGCGGTGGTGGTGGACGCTGGCGGCGACAGGTTGTTCTCGCGGCGTGTGGCCAACGACGAGTCCGCGTTGCTGGCGCTCATCGGCGAAGTAAGTGCCCTGGCTGAGGAGTTGGTATGGGCCATTGACCTGCACAGCAGCGAGTCCGCTCTGCTGGTTGCGTTACTGCTGGCCCGTGGTCAGCGGGTCGTGTACGTGCCCGGCATGATGGTGAATCGGGCTGCGAACACGTACCGGGGCGCGGGCAAGACCGATGCCAAGGATGCCTACGTCATTGCCGACCAAGCTCGCATGCGCCGTGACCTGACTGTGGTGCGGGCGGACGAGGAACTGGTCGTCGAGCTGCGGATGCTCACCGCCCTGTGCGTGCCGAAAACCGCATCCGTGCAGGTTAAGCGGCATGGTGATACTCGTGGATGACTCCGCCGAGACGGTCCTCTCGATCTACGGTGAGGCGTTCGATCTGGCTGGGTTTGAGAGGCTGGGGCAAGGTCCGCAGGGGTGCTGCGGCGGCGAGCGATCGGTGGGTCCGGTGCTCGTTGTAGTGCCGCTCGTACTCGCGCAGTGCATGCCGTAGATGGGTCTGATTCCAGATCAGCATGCGATCCAGCAGTTCGGCGCGGAATGTCGTGACCCAGCGTTCGGTGATCGAGTTCATGCGGGGCATCCGGTCGCCGGTCAGTACTGCGGCGATCCCCGCGGAGCCGAGGATCTCGTCGATCAACGCGGGGTATTTGGCGTCGCGGTCACGGATAAAGAATCTGATCCGCGCGAGGTGTCCAGCGTCCTCGAGGTCCATAAGCAGGTTGCGGATGACCGGGGTGACCCAGGCATGGGTGGGTGTGCGGTGGTGCCGACTATCCATACGCGCCGACTCGCATGGTGGATGGCGGCGAGAATGTACTGGCGCTGCCCGGTCAGCGTGACAGCCTCGATGAAGTCCATCGCCAGGATCGCCTCAGCCTGCGAACGCAGGAAGTCGGCCCAGGTAACGGTCGCCCGGCGCGGGGCCGGATCGATGCCGGCAGTCTTGAGGATCTCCCACACCGTGGAGGCGGCGATCGCGACACCGAGAAGCGCGAGTTCGCCGTGGATGCGTCGATATCCCCACGAGGGGTTCTCGTTTGCCAGGCGCAGGACGAGGCGGCGGATCGAGGCGACAGTGCGCGGACGTCCAGGTCTTCGGTTCACGCTCGCACGGGCATAGCGGCGCTTCATCAAGTCGCGATGCCACCTCAGCACCGTGTCCGGGCTGAACAGCAGCCGGAGCCGGCGCAACCCCACCCGAGCCAAGGGCACGAGCAAGACGGCGAGCAACGCCCTGTCCTCAGACCGCAGTCGTGGGCGCTGATCGCCGAGCTGTCTACGCAAGACCACGAGCTGATGGCGTAGCGTCAGAATCTCGACGTCCTTCTCACGATCACTCATGTGCAACAGCCATAGCGCAGCGAAGGCGTGAGAGACAGCGAGGTAGGCGAAGCGGACCAGCACGGCCGCGATCATGCCGGATGACCGGTAGCGCGCCGACGCCTGCTGAACTGCGCCGACGTATTCTCGGCACGCACAGGCGTAGCCGTTGCCCCTGGCATCGGGGGCGCAATTGCCAGCCGATCTCGAAGTCCTCGTTGCCAGGAGGCAGCGGGAGCAGAATGGCGCCACCGATCACCTCGTCATCGGCGGTGCGCTGGATCGCCCACCGCCCGGCCCGAGCGCGCAGCCGGGCATCTTCGGCCATCCACTGCTGCAACAGCAGCCGCTCGGTGGTCAACACCTCGGTTGTCCGCATCGGTACATCGCGGCCCACCGACGAGCCGAATAAAGTTTACGTTCTGCCGAATTTCGTGTTTAACCTCATGTTACGGGCTCACGATATTTTCTGCTTGACATTTGACGGATCGCCGGATGGAGCTCCCACCTGCGGAGGGACGTAGCAGAAAATCAAGGAAGTCCATTTGGTTGATCAAATCAGAATTGGTGTAGAGTTGTTTTTGTCGGGAACACCTCGTACGTGGGTGGTCAAGCTCATGTCGTACTCGGCGAAAAACTGAACCGGCTGCTTTCCGGCCGGGGACGGGAGTCCCCGACATGATGTCGGCATCCCACCTTCCCATCGCTCCATCGACCGACCCGGTCTCCGAGCGGCCTCGGCGCTCGCCGCGCACACTGCTCGCCGAGCTGGGCGACGCCCTGTGGCTGAGCTACTACCACCTCGCCGACCGATGGCGGCGGGCTCAGCTCGACGGCTTCGTCTCACGCCCCGTGCGCACCATCGACCTCACGGCGCTGGACGGGCATCGCATCACGCTGTCTGCGCGCCGGGAGCACGTCGAGATGCGCAGGCTGAGCTTGCACGGTCACATCCCGGACCAGGCGCGGCGACCCCTCGCCTGACCCGTCCACAGTGGAGCATCTGCTTCCGACAATCCGAAAGGCCCGCTTCGTGGTCCGCACTTACGGTTTTCTGAGCACGTATCCGCCCACGCAATGTGGACTCGCCACGTTCACCGCTTCTCTCCTGCGCCATCTGACCGCGGTGACGCCGGGAAGCACGGGCCGCGTGGTCCGCGTCCTCACGGAGCCGGACCACGAGCCGGCCGCCACCGCGGAAACCCGGATGGTGCACCAGATGACTCCCGGCGCGGTCGAGGACGCGGCCGAAGCGCTCAACCGCTGCGACATGGTCGTGGTCCAGCACGAGTACGGGATCTACGCCGGCCGCGATGGCGACGACGTGCTCGGCGTGCTCGCCCGGCTGCGGGTGCCGGTGATCATCGTCCTGCACACGGTGCTCACCACGCCCACCCCTGGCCAGCGGCAGGTGCTCGAAGAGGTCGTCGGCTACGCCGACGCTGTGGTGACCATGTCCGAGGCCGCGCGGCAGCGGCTCGTGGACGGCTACGCCGTCGAGCGGCCCGATGAGGTCGTCGTGATTCCACACGGCGCGCTCCCCGTCGAACCACCCGCTCACGTTCCGTCCGCCGACCGGCCGATGATCCTCACCTGGGGTCTGCTGGGGCGTGGCAAGGGCATCGAGTGGGGCATCTCAGCACTGGGCCCGCTGCGCGACCTGAAGCCCCGTTACCTGGTGGCCGGCCAGACTCATCCCAAGGTGCTGGCGCACGAGGGCGAGACCTACCGCCGCAACCTGCGCAACCGCGCGGCCGCGTTCGGCGTCGCGGACCTGGTCGAGTTCGACCCGACCTACCGCGAGGTCGACGCACTGGCGGAACTGGTCGGCCAAGCCGATGTCGTCCTGCTGCCCTACGACTCGTCCGAGCAGGTCACGTCCGGCGTGCTCATCGAAGCCCTGGCCGCCGGCAAACCGGTGGTCGCGACCGAGTTCCCGCACGCCGTCGAGCTGCTGGCGGACGGAGCCGGGCTGCTGGTGCCCCACCGCGATCCGGGCGCCATCACCGCGGCGCTGCGGCGGGTGCTGACCGAACCGGGACTCGCGGCCGGGATGAGCGACCGTTCGGCCCGTCTCGCTCCGGCACTGAGCTGGTCGGCGGTCGCGAACCGGTATCGCCGCCTGACGGAGCGCGTGCTCGCCGCCCGAGTCGTGGTCACCACGTGACCGGCCCGAGTTTCGCGCACCTGATCCGGCTCAGCGACGACACGGGTCTGTACGAGCACGCCGACGGTCCCCTGCCCCGCCGGGAACACGGCTACTGCCTGGACGATGTCGCCCGCGGCCTGGTCGTCCTGTGCCGGGAACCGGAGCTGTCCGCCGATCTGGTCGTTCTGGTGGAGCGCTATCTGGCCTTCATCGCCCATGCCCAAAGCGATGACGGGCGCTTCCACAACCGGCTCGGTTCCGACCGCGGTTGGCGGGACGAGCCGGAGCTGGGTGACTGGTGGGGACGCGCGCTGTGGGGGTTGGGCACCGCGTCCGCCCGATGCCCGGTGCCCTGGATCCGCCAGGCCGCACTGGCCTGCTTCGACAGAAGTGCCCATCACCGGCCGCCATCGGTGCGGTCGATGTCCTTTGCGGCGCTTGGCGCAGCCGAGGTGCTGGGCGCGGTTCCCGATCACGCACTCGCGACCAAGCTGCTCGGTGACATCTCCTCGTACGTCGGCGAACCCGCCGACACACTGGACTGGCCGTGGCCCGAACAACGACTCTTCTACGCCAATGCCGCGCTGCCCGAGGCGCTGATCGCCGCGGGCGACCTCCTCGCCGATCCCCAGATCCGCGATGACGGCCTGCGACTGCTGGACTGGCTGCTGACCGTCGAGTCCCCCGAGGCCCGTCTTTCGCCGACCCCGGCGGGTGGCTGGCGCATCGGTGAACCTCGCCCGGCGTTCGACCAGCAACCCATCGAGGTCGCCGCACTCGCTGACGCCTGTGCTCGCGCCCACCAGGTCACCGGCGACCTGAGGTGGCAAGCGGGTGTCCGCCACGCGGTCGCGTGGTTCGACGGCGGCAACGACCTCGGCGTGCCCATGCGCGACAAGGAGACCGGCGGCGGTTACGACGGACTCACCCCCGACGGCCCCAACCGCAACCAGGGTGCCGAGTCGACGCTGGCGCTGATCTCCACGCTGCAACACCGACGCACTCTGCTGGGGAGCACCGGATGAACGCCGGCGTCACTCGCGCCTCGCTGCGGCTGCGGCCGGACCCACGCCGCGTCATCGCCAAGCTGTTCGTACCGGGAGAGGAGCGGCCGGAGCACGAGTCGCGGTCCGCGGCCGTGATCCGACGGGTGATGGCGCTGGACGAGGAGACTGTGTGCACCGTGCTGGATCGCACGGTCCGCATGTTCGCCGGCAGGCACCGGGACGTCCGAGTGACCTTCGCCGATCACTTCGCGAGCGTGAGCCACCGACTGTCCGCAGATGTCGAACTGTCCGAGTCCCGCAGACTGCTCATCGGCGCGTACTTCACCCATGAGTACGCCATCGAGGGCGCCGCGCTGTGCAACCCGTCCATGGTCGCGCACCCCGATCAGAGCGGGATGGCACAGGGACAGCTGAGATTCGTGCTCAGCGTGCGCGGCATCGGTGAAGGCCATCTGTCCTCGATCGGCTTCCGCACGGGGGTGATCGGTCCCGGTGGTGCGCTCACCGTCGACACGCCCCCGAACGTCGTCACCACCGGCCTGCACGGTGAGGCGGTGTACGAGAAGAGCCTGTTCCAGGGCAAGCTCGCCGAGTTCGGCCAGGACGACGAGGTCTCCGCCGTGCTGAACCGGTGGCTGCCCGCGCGGTTCACCGGTGCCGAGCTGGACCTGGTGCTGGCCGATCTGCACCCGAGTCTGGTCGCCCGTCAGGAGGCACACCGGACCGTCGAGCTGATCCGGTGGATCGCCGCGTGCAACTACACCTCGGAGTTCCCCGACGACACCGTCATCGGAGGGCGGGTGCTGTGGCCGACCGGCCCGTCCGAACGTCAGGGCATGGAGGACGCCAGGTTCGTGCACTTCACCGACGACGACGGCGAGCAGACCTACTACGCCACCTACACCGCCTACGACGGAACCGATGTCGCGCCACAACTGTTGCAGACCAAGGACTTCCGCACCTTCCACGTCACGCAGACGACCGGTTCGGCCGCACGCAACAAGGGCATGGCCCTGTTCCCCAGAAAGATCAGCGGCCGGTTCGCGGCGTTGACGCGCGGCGACGGCGAGAGCTCGGCCGTGGTGACCTCCCACGACATCAGGACCTGGAACGGCGCACAACCCGTGGAAGTGCCCGGCCGGGACTGGAACCTCATCCAGGTCGGCAACTGCGGTTCGCCCATCGAGACTCCCGAGGGCTGGCTCGTGCTGACTCACGGCGTCGGCCCCATGCGGGTCTACTCGATGGGCGCGATGCTCCTCGACCTCGACCACCCCGAACGAGTGCTGGCGACCCTGCCAGAACCGCTGCTGCTGCCCTCCGTCACCGAACGCGACGGGTACGTGCCCAACGTCGTCTACTCCTGCGGCGCCCTGCTGCACGACGACACGCTGGTGATCCCCTACGGCGCGAGCGACGCCTCCATCGGGCTGGCCACCACGTCACTGCGTGGCCTGATCACCGCCCTGACCGGGAAGAACGAGCTTCAGCACGCGCTGGCAGGAACCTCGCATCGTCGTTCGACAGCAACAGAGCAACACTCCACAAAGGACAAGTGAGCAGATGAGCGAACTGCCAGAGGACACCGCGGTGATCACCAACCGGCTGCACCTCGCCACCGGCTTCCTCTCGAACGAACGGGGCTGGGTCGTGGAACGTCTGGCCGCACTTGGCTCGCGCCTGCGCTCGTTCCACGACGACCAGGTCGACCTCGAGATCAGCGTGAAGGACCGCCGCGGCGTCGAGCAACGAGTCACCCTGGAGTGCTGGATCAACCGCACTCCCCGCCTGCACCTCGTCGCCACCTCGTCCGAGCCGGATCTGCCGGCCGCGCTCAACGAGGTCCGCAACGAGCTGATCCGTCAGGTCGACGAGGCCAAGACGCGGACCGAACCGCGCCACAACCGCGCGCTGAGGCTTGTCCCCGCACTGCCTGAGCTCGATCAGCCCCAGCACTCCCCAGGCTGAGGCCGATCCTCAGTTCTGGGAGGGGAAGCTGAATCCCTTGACGAAGAGCCAGATCGGGAGCACCAGCTCGAAGACGCCACCCGGCACCAATGCGACGAGCCCGATGCCCTGTGTCACGTCGACGACGCCGAACATGTCCAGTACGCAGCCCGCCAGCAGCGCGGGATAGGTGACGAGGCCGAGAATCGCGAGCGGGCGCGGGATCAACCGCGATCGGTACAGCAACACAGCCATGCACATGCCTGCCGCCGTGGTGACCAGGTAGATCAACAGAGTCGCCGCGCTGTGCTGCGCCTGCACCAGGGCGCCGAGACCGGTCGAAGCGGACGGGTCGATGGTGCCGTCGCGCGACCCGGCGCCGAGTTCGATCACCAGGAGCGGGACTGCCAGGTAGAACAAGCTCGCGGCAAGCTCCACGACCCGGAAACCGACATGTGCCAGGGCCAGCGACTCACCGTGGCGTTTCAGCAAGGGGAACAGCAGAACCGCGATACCCACCACCCCGAACTGGCCAGCCAGAAGAAATGCGCCGGTGGCCAGGCTGCTGGTGTCGGCGGATGCACCGGTCAGGAAGTCCGGCCGGCTCAGGACTCCGCCGATGAGCATGTCCGCGAAGATGAACGCGGTGGTGGCGGTGAGGAAGAACACCCCCACGAGGACTGCGGTCTTCCTGGTCGATGCGGTTGTCGGCCCACTCTGCGGCATCACCGGATCGGCGACGGCCGGCATGAGCGGCTTCTCGGGTGCTGACATGGGATTCACTCTCTATTCAGTTGGAAGAATCTGTCATCGTGTTGTGGCAACAGGGTCTTCGTGGTGCTGTGACTCGCTGATGGCGAGTCGACTACCCCAGATCACGAGCCACAGCGCCAGCAGGAACTCACCGATGAAGGTGTACGACGCGACATCGGTCCAAGCGCCCTCGGACAGCATCACGCCGAAGCCGTCGATCACGTAGCCGAGTCCCGCGACAACGAGCAGAGCGCCCAGAAGCCTTGGTACATAACCTGATCGATAGGCCAGATAGCCGATGAGGATCAAGTGCAGCCCGAACAGACCGAGACCCGCCATCCACAGATCGTTGAACGCGGTGACTTCCAGCAGTGCCAGGGCGTGCAACTGGTCCGCGCCGAGCACCGCGAGGTAACCGTCGTCGCCGAGCAGGCGCAGCCCCCTGAGGAGCTGGCCGATCGCCACCATGAAGACCGCTGTGTAAACCAGCCTGAACGCCGCCGTGAGCATCGAGAGGTTCTTGCCCGCCGGGCTGAACACGCGGTACAGACCCCACGCCACGACGATGTCGAGCGCGATCACCACGAAGAGACACGCGACACCGAACCGGAACAGGTCGGCGGACTCCGTGATGTTAGTGGCTGTCTGTGCCGGATCTCCCTTGCTCACCAGGCCGTCCAGAGCGACGAACTTGGCAAAGCCCGCCAGTGCGGACATGAGCAGCAACCCCGCCCCCCGCGGCAACGCTCGCGTGACGGAGCGACCGGTCGGCCTTGTTCCCCGGTGAGGCGGAGTGCCCGGATGACTCTCGAGCGCGGTTCCTCATCGAAGTCCCCTTGCCACCGACGAAGTTCGGCCGCCAGAATCGCCCGACTGTCCATTCAAGACGGCGACCACGCAGGTGAGAACTTGGAACCGGCCGCAACGACCGTCCCGGCAAGGCCGGCGAATGGCGCCCAACCCGCGTGACATGCCAGCCGGCGCTGTGAGCGGAAACATCTCAAGAACGACGACAACCGCTTCACCACCTATGCCGGTCCGGTGAAAGTGTCCGCCGCGGGCAGGTGCATCGACTGGGGCGGTGGAGTGACGATCAGTGGTGTGTGGACTGTCTGGTACTCCGGTCCCTCGCACTGCGGATGACAGACCGGGAGGGCCCGCACATGCGCTGTGCGGGCCCTCCCGCTTCCGTGATCAGGTCGGCCCGAGCGCGACGACGAGTTCTTCCTCTGCTGCCAGCACTTCGCCAGGATCCGGCACAACCGCTGCACTCCAGGGGTGGCGCGGTGCTCGGAGATGAACCGACAGCGGTAGATCATCGATCCATCTCGCGCGCAGAATAGGCGGCCACTTTGCGGAGAATCTCGTTCTCCTTCTCCAGCTCCGCCAGGCGCTTGCGCATCGCCGCGGTTTCCAGGGCCTGCTCGGCCTGCGCCACCTGCTCCGGGTCCTTCGCCCGCCGCGCATCCCGCACCCACGACCGCAACGTCTCATGCGAAACACCAGCTGCTCCGCGATCTGCCGGATCGGCCGATCACTGGCCAGCATCAACTCCACCGCATCCCGGCGGAACGACTCCGGATACTTCGACGGACGAGCCATAACAACATCCTCTTGCCCAACAGCACGCGCTGTCAGGACTCGAGGTGTCCCGGCATCCGGGGGCAACCCCAGGACGGTCCAGGGCGGACAGGGGATGTAGCGCAACGGCAGGGGAGAACAGGGCCCGTCGCCTCTTGCCAGCAGAAGGAACAACCTCTGCTCATCGCCGTGTCAGAGCTTTGTCAGCGCCATGTCCGAGCCTTGTCCAAAGGCACTGCGCTCGCGCTGTCCCCACTGCCAGAACAAGGGAACAACCATGTCCAAAATGGCCACTGCGGCGCCCTCGCCGTGCCCGTCCTCGGAGGCGCCGCCGGAGCCGCGCAGGCCTCCACCCTGTCCGCCTCCGGGGACTCCACCGCATTGACCGGCCTCCGCTGCTGACCTGGCGCCTCGTACAGCCGCCACGTCTCCACGGCTCCTACGTCAGCGGCGGTCACATCGACCAACGGTGTGGCTGACCCGCTGCCCCCTGGCCGTAGGAAATGCACCTCCATGACAAGCCGCACGCACACGATTCCCGGCGCTGGACCGAGGCCGTGGCCGGGCTTTGACCGAACGGAAAGAAACACCGCATGAAGACAAAGATGAAGACCCAGGGCGCCATTACGGCGCTGGCGACCTTCGCTGTCCTGGGCTGCCTGACGTTGAGCGCGACGCAGGCTTCAGCCGTAGCCCCACGGGCGCTGCCGTCCCCGGCCGAAACCGCCGCCGCGCTGCCCGTCGTCAACATGGAAGCCACCGTCCTGGCCGCCCAGATCGATCCCCGGCGCGCCGACGACACGCTGACCCCAGGCGCCAAGGATTCCGTGCTGGCCGTCGAGCGGGCACTCCAGGCACGCAATCTGCTGGACGCCCGCTGGGTCGACGGCTACTTCGGAACCACGACCATCACGGCGTACGCAGCCTACCAGCGTTCGCTCGGATACACCGGACTGGCCGCGAACGGGCTGCCCGGCGCGAGTTCGCTGGCCACGCTCGGACAGGGCCGGTTCACCGTCTCCCGCGTGATCAAACCAGGCCCGAAGGTTCAGCGTGACGGGTACGTCGTCGACACCCGTACCCAGGCGATGCTCACTGAGACCGAACGTCTGCTGGGGCGCCGCCTCGTGCTGTCGCAGGGCTCCTACAACCCCGGCGGCGACCCGACCTCCGCCGGCACCCACGACGGCGGCGGCGTCGTGGACATCAAGGTCGACGGCATGTCCGCCGACACCCGCACCGCCGTCGCCCGTGCGCTGCGCCAGGTCGGCTTCGCCGCCTGGGTCCGCAGCCCGGCCCAGGGCGACTGGCCGTGGCACATCCACGCTGTAGCGATCAACGACACCGACCAGGCCACCCAGGCCCAGAACCAGGTCGGTGACTACTACCTCGGCTTCAACGGCCTCGCCAACCACCGCCCCGACGACGGGCCCCGGATCCCGATCCGGACATGGGAGGACTACCAGCGCACGCACTGACCAGAAGCCCAGACGCCACCCCGATCATTGACACTTCGCGAAAGGGGAAACCCGTGAGCGACGCTTCAACGGACGGCAATTTGATCTTTCCCGCAGGAAGGTTCTCAACGAAGTCAGCTGCGTTCTACGCGCGCACCGATGAGGTCATCCAGACCGACAAAGGACCTGCGCTGATCATGGCCTACGACCAGAACCGATCACCGACGTGAACATCGGTGAGTCCACAGGTGGTCCACAGACCGCCCTCGAAGTAGATCATAGCGAGGCCAAACGCAATGAATGATAGAAGCCCGTCTGATCAGGTGTTTTGCCATGATCAGACGGGCTTCTGTCGACCATCGGGACCCGTTGACGCATGTTGAGCAGCGACTCAAGATCCGCTCCTTCACATCCAGCCGGCACGGACTTTCACCGCCGCCGAGGGAGGTGCGGAGCACATCGGACTGGACCGCTGCGCCACGTCCGGGACTTCGTCGCCGACTGGGTGAAGGGAGACCTTCGCGAGCTTGCCTGAACTCCACGTGACGAGAAGACCCCGTCATCATTGACGGCGCGAACCCAGCTCCCCGCCCACCAGCCCCAGAGCACCAACCAACAGAGCGGCGACGGCGTCGCGGTGAGCAGGGCTGTCCCGCCATCGCACGCTGCGTCCGGCCTCGACCACCACGCCGAACCCGGCGTGCACCAGCGCTCGCGCCTGGCGTGAGTCGAGTTCGGGACGTACCAACCGCAGTTGCTGTTCCCACACAGCGATGTGCTCGCGCTGCGCGATGATCAGGGGCCGCCTCACGTTGGGCGGCAGGCCGGCGACCTCGGCGTCGGCGACGCTGGTGAGTGCGGTGTGCTCGAAGCTGTAGGCCACGTAGGTGGCCGCCAGCACGGTCACGGCGTCGTGAGGATCGGTGACGCCGCGGAGGTTCTGTTCCACGGCCTGGGTCAGCAGTCCGGCTGCCTGCAGGCAGGCCGCCGCCAGGATGTCGGCCTTGCCGGGGAAGTAGCGGTAGAGCGCGGAGGGAACCAGTCCCACGGCCTCGGCGATCATGCCGTTGGTGACGCTGGCGAACCCGTCCCGCTCGAACAGGGGGATGGCGGCTGCGAGGATTTCGGCGCGACGAGTGCGGGGCACGGGCTGTGTCGGAAGTTCGACGCGGCGGGCGCTACCGGCGGCGGCCGCAGGGTCGGTCGCGGCCACGCGCATGGCGGACGCCAGCAGCAGTTCTTCGGCCCTGCGTGGTGAGATCGAGGTGTGATGCATCGTGATGGACCCGATCACGCCAAGGGCGCCGCGGCTCGCAGGTGCTCGTCGGACAGGGGGTACTCGCGCCGCAGCACGTCGGTCACCCTGCCGACGACGTACCCGAACTTCGTCCGGAGCACCTGGCGGTCCTCGCGGTTGAGGTAGCGGGCCTCCCAGCGGTACACGCCGCCCGAAGCGCGATGGGCGACGGTGACCCGCGTGAGGGCCGCGAGCACGTCCGCCAAGGCCGCTTCGGGAGCCACCTCGCCGAGTGCGGCGACCAGCCGATCCACCATGACGTTCGCGCACTCGGCGAACAGCGCGTACTTGTTCGGGAAGTGCCGGTACAGGGCCGCCGCGGTGATGCCCACACTTGCGGCGATCTCCTCCATGGACGCCGCGTGGTAGCCGTGCTCACTGAAGGCTCGACCGGCCGCGTCCACGATGAGTTGCCTGCGGTTGCGCGGCCGAACTGCCGCAGCCGGCTCGGCGGTCACCGCGACACCCGAACGGACGTACGCGAAAGCAAGCCCATGTGCGCCAGTGAACCATGGAACGAACCGCGTCCAGGAAGACCTGCCCGGCGCGGCGCTCCGCCGACCGGCCGCTGCGTGATTCGTGATTTACATAATCCTTCTCAACCAGCCGCGCAGCAGGCATACTGACCCCCGCGATCAACGCCGATCCGGCAGCGGACAGGAGTGGTCACATGCCGATCGCCGCGGTTCCAGCCTGGTCTTTTCGGCACCATTGGATGGCGCACGCCGCCACGCACGCGATGATGCGACCGGACAAGCCGGCACTGCGTTACCTCGGGCAGACCACGACCTGGGCGCAGTTGTCGCAGCGGTCGTTGCGACTGGCCGCCGCGCTCGCCGCCCGAGGAGTGACCGAGGCGACCGCGTCGCGCTGCTCACCCTGAACCACCCGTGGTTCGTGGAAAGCGTGTTCGCAGCCAACAGCTTGGGGGCCATGGCCGTCCCGCTCAGCTTCCGGCTCGCACCACTGGAACTCGACCACATCCTGACCGATTGCACGCCGTCGGCCATCTTCGTCGACGCGCAACTTCTGTCGCTGTTCGAGTCCGTGCCGTGCGCCGCGTCGATCGGCACGGTGATCGTCATCGGAGGACCGGACGGCGACGGAGTGCACGCCGCGTACGAGAAGTTCCTGTCCGCACATGAGCCGATTGAGCTGCCCGACATCGGCGAGGAGTCAACGGCACTGATCATGTACACCTCGGGCACCACCGGCCGACCGAAGGGAGTGCTGCTGTCCCATCGCAACCTGCAGCTGCAAGCGCTCACCTGCATCAGGGCGATGGAGATGTTCGACGACTCCGACATCGGCTTCCTGACCGCGCCCTTCTTCCACATCGCGGGTCTGGGTTCGATGGTGGCGAACATCCTGGTCGGCGGCACGGTCGTAATCCACCCGCTCGGCGCCTTCGACCCACGGGCGGTGCTGGACGCCTACGAACGCGAGGGTGCCACCGTGGTGTTCAACGTTCCGCAGCAGTGGGATCTGATCTGTGCCCAGCCGGACATCGGCGAGCGCGATCTGAAGTTGCGCATCATCAGCTGGGGCGCAGCGCCCGCGAGCCGGGCGACGCTGCGGGCCATGGCCGAGAAGTTCCCCGGCGCCCTGAACGTGGCGGTGTTCGGCCAGACCGAGACCTCACCGATCACCTGCGTCCTGCGCGGCGAGGACTCGACGCGCAAGCTCGGCTCCGTGGGCCGGCCGATCCCGACGATCCAGTACCGCATCATCGACGACGCCATGACCGACGTCGCCACGGGCGAGGTTGGCGAGATCGTCTATCGCGGGCCCACTGTGACGCAGGGGTACTGGAACAAGCCGAAGGAGACCGCGGAGGCGTTCGCGGGAGGCTGGTTCCACTCCGGTGATTTGGTGAGGCAGGACGACGAGGGCTTCATCTGGGTGGTCGACCGCAAGAAGGACATGATCATCAGCGGCGGCGAGAACATCTACTGCGCCGAGCTGGAGAACGTCATCGCAGAGCATCCTTCGGTGCTGGAGGTCGCGGTGATCGGCAGGGCGGACGACCGCTGGGGCCAGGTGCCGGTCGCGTTCGTCACCGTCGCGCCCGGCACCGAGGTGTGCCTGCGGGAGCTGACCGGGTTCCTCGACGGAAGGCTCGCCTCCTTCAAGATGCCCAGGGATCTCGTGGTGGTCGCCGGACTCCCCCGCAACGCGGCCGGGAAGGTGACCAAGGACGTGCTTCGCACCATGGACGAACAGCGCCGGGGACCTATAGCCCCAGATCGCGGCCGACGATCTCCTTCATGATCTCCGTGGTGCCTCCGTAGATGGTGGTGATGCGCGAGTCGAGGTAGTCGTGGGCGATGCGGTAGTCGAGCATGTAGCCGTAACCACCGTGCAGTTGAAGGCAGCGCCCGACGATGTCGACGTACTGCTCGGTGGTCCAGAACTTCGCCGCCGCCGCGTCCACGGCGCTGAGCTCGCCGCGGGTGTGCCTGGCGAGCAGGTCGTCGATGTGGCTCCGGCTCACCCGGACGGCCGTGACCATCTCGGCCAGTTCGAAGCGCGTGTTCTGGAACGATCCGATCGGCCGGCCGAACGCCTTGCGCTGCTTGACGTAGTCGAGGGTGCGTTCCAGCACGCCCTCGGAGGAGGCCACGGCGTTGGCGGCAATCGAGATCCGCTCCTGAGGCAGGTTGCGCATCAGACCGAGGAAGCCAGCCCCTTCCTCGCCGAGCAGGTTGGCGATGGGCACCCGGACGTCGGAGAAGAAGAGCTCGCTGGTGTCCTGGGCGTGCAGCCCGATCTTCTCGAGGTTGCGACCGCGTGAGAAGCCGGTGCGATCGGCCTCGATGACCAGCAGGCTGATCCCCTTGTGGCGGTCAGGGCCGGTGCGGACGGCGGTGACCACGAGGTCGGCGTTCTGCCCGTTGGAGATGAAGACCTTGCTACCGTTGACCACGTAGCAGTCCCCGTCGCGAACGGCGGTGGTGCCGATCCCGGCCAGGTCGCTCCCGGTTCCCGGTTCCGTCATCGCGATCGCGACGATGAGCTTTCCCGCGGCGATACCGGGCAACCAGCGGGCCTTCTGCTCGGCATTGGCCAGGCCGGTGAAGTAGGGCACGACGATGTCGTTGGACAGCGCGACCCCGGCAAGCCCGTCGGACACCGGATTGCGGGAGAACTCCTCCCCGATCACCGCGTTGAAGCGGTAGTCGGTGATGCCGGCACCGCCGTACTCCTCGGGAATGCCGAAACCGAGGATTCCCGCTTTGGCCGCCTCCTCGAACAGCGCGCGGTCGACCTTGCCCTCCGCCCGCCACCGCTCGGCGTAGGGTGCGGCGTGCTTGTCGACGAAGGCGCGGACCGTGTCGCGCAGCAGCTCGTGGTCGTCCTCGTAGAGCGATCGTTCGGGGGAGATCACACTGCTCATCCGGGTCCTCACTCGCGTTCCAAGCCGAAGTAGAAGTGGCGGCCGTTCGCGAGCACGACGTCCGGCTTGCCGTTCATGACGCCCATCAGGGTGTTGTCGTCCACGCGTTTGAAGTGGTCGAGGACCGGCATGCCGTCGTACACCATCGTGGCGGTGACCTCACCGCGGAACTCGACGTTCCACAGGCTGGCTTCGCCCTTGCCCGCGTTGGTGTCGGAGTAGAGGCTGCCGTCGTCGGCCTGGCAGACCAGCGGTGTGGCGTCGTGCGGCGCGGCGAACCGCTTGCCGTGCCAACGGCTTCTCGCCAGCATCCGTTCGACGGGGTGTCCGGTCGGGAAGGCGAAGCCGTGCCAGGAGCCGACGAGCGCTGACGCCACGACGACCTCGAGGTCCGCCCACAGGGCATCGAGTTCGTCCGGGTCGATGGGGACCGGCGCCGCGCGAAGTGCCTCCCACCGTGCCATCGTGTCGTCGCTCACCGGATCCCCAAGCGGCGCAGCAGGGCCAGCTGCTGGTTGGTGCGGTGGACAAAGCTCTGCGCGGACGACTTCGGCGACGGGCCCAGCGGCATGAGCCGCTGCACGGCGATCGTCTGGCTTTCGGTGTACTTGCGGATCCCTTCGGCCCCATGGCGCCTGCCGAGCCCGCTGTCGCCCATACCGCCCATTCCGGCCTCGATGCTGCCGGCGGCGGCCGCCGCGCCGTCGTTGATGTTGACCGAGCCGGCGCGGATCCGCAGCGCCATCCGCCTGGCCTTGCGGGTGTCGCGCGACCAGATCGATGCCGACAGGCCGTAGGTCCCCTGGTTGGCCAGCGCAACGGGATCGCTGTCGGCTGCGTAGGGATACAGGGAGATCACCGGGCCGAACGTCTCCTCCCCGAAAACGGCCATGTCGGGGGTGACGCCTTCGAGGATCGTCGGCTCGTAGCACAACGGGCCGAGGTCCGGACGAGCGCGGCCGCCCACGAGCACGGTCGCTCCTTTGCCCACCGCGTCATCGACGTGTGCCTCGACGGCCGCGAGCTGCGCCGGAGAGGCCAGTGACCCGATGTCCGCCGAGTAGTCGTAGCACTGTCCCAACCGCAGTGCACTGGTCGCCCGCACCAGCTCGTCGCGGAACGCGTCGTAGACCCCCTCGTGCACGTAGACCCGTTCGACGTGGATGCACATCTGTCCGGTGTTGGCGAAAGCGGCCACCACGGTGCCGGCCGCCGCGGCTGCGATGTCGGCGTCCTCGCGCACGATGAGCGGGTTCTTGCCGCCGAGTTCGAGGGATGCGCCGATGAGCCGCCGCGCCGCACGCTCGGCCACTGTGCGGCCGGTGGCGGTCGAGCCGGTGAAGCAGACGAAGTCGACGGAATCGATCAGAGCGGTCCCCACCACGTCCCCCGGACCTGTCACGATCTGCCACAGGTCGTGCGGCAGGCCCGCCTCTGCCATCAGGGCACGGGTCCACAACAGGGTCAGTGGTGTCCGGGAGTCCGCCTTCGAGACGGCGGCGTTGCCGGCGAGCAGGGCGGGCAACACGTCGCCGGCGCCGAGGTAGAGCGGATAGTTCCAGGGAGAGATGACGCCGACGACGCCCTTCGACACTCGCAACTCCCTGACTTTCGTCAGGCCTGGCACCATTCCGCGCACGCGACGAGGTCCGAGGTAATGGCGTGCCCGGCGCGCGTAGTGGCGGGCGATCGTCGCGACCTGCGCCACCTCCTGCCAGGCGTGGTACCGCGCCTTCCCGGTCTCCCACTGGATCAGGTCGAGCACCTGCCCCTGCCGCGCCAACAGCAGGTCGTGGAAGGCGAGCACGATCTCACCACGGTCCGCAACCGATGTTCGCGCCCACTCCCGCTGGGCC
The DNA here is from genome assembly GCF_012184385.1 of Lentzea indica. Taxonomy (GTDB): domain Bacteria; phylum Actinomycetota; class Actinomycetes; order Mycobacteriales; family Pseudonocardiaceae; genus Lentzea; species Lentzea indica. Next base: position 5,370 of record NZ_VSRL01000039.1, on the reverse strand, counting down.
TGCGCGGCACTCACGACCGCGGACGCGACGTCTTCGTCGGCACACGCGGGAACCGGTGGAGTCGGTGCCAGGTCGTAAGGCGCGACAGTGGTCACCGGCTCCGGCACCGGGTTCCCATGCCGTGTCACGTCTCGATGCACCCACGCACACCACTGTGCGACCAGCTCTTCGGTCACCCAGGCGGGGCGAGAACTCGCGACCGGGGTTGTCGGGATCCGGGTCTGCTCCGCGGCCATCGAGACTCCTCTGGAGTAGCGGACCGATTCAGGTCGGCGATCGGCTTGCCGCTGGACGGCAGCCTGGTGCAGCCTGGCTATGTTAACGAGAATTCTCGCGACAGATCAAGGAGGACCAGCCCTGATTGCTGCGCTAGAGCCGTAAACTCAGCACATCTACCTACCACGGAAGCCAGGTAAGTAAATGAGCAATCTCAGCAGGAGGAACGTCCTTACACTCGGCGTCGCGCTGGGCCTGGTGAGCGTGGCCGGCGCCGCTCCGGCAGGGGCGGCTGCGACGAGCGGTACCTCAGGCAGCGACCCGTGGTGGTCCTGGGACGACGAGGTGGACCGTCTGCTGGCGGATCTTCTCGACAACGGCCAGGTTCCGATGGTCAACACCGCGATGCGGTCGTGGGTGAACAACAACGACCCCTTGCCCAGCGGCCTGCCGGCCAACCTCGCCACACACCTGCAAAAGGCCAACAAGCTGCCTCCCTGGGCCGACCACACCAAGCTGCGCCTCGCCGCCGACTTCAACCGGCGCAAGGACACGTACCTGTTCCTGCTGTACGGCCTCGGCAGCGGCATCATGAGCACGGTCATCCCCCGTGAGGCCAAGTCGGTCTACTGGTCCGCGGGCGGCGCCGACATGAAGGACCGCGCGGCCAAGACGTTCACCTTCGGCTACGACATGAGCGAGTTGAACGCTTTCGAACCCACCGGGCAATTCGTGGTGACAGCCAACAAGACTCGCCTGGTGCACGCGGCGGTGCGACACCTGCTGCCCCAGTCGCCGCAGTGGCAGGCGGTCAACGACGAGCAGATCCCGATCAGCAACGGCGACATCCTGGTCACCTTCCACAGCCTCGGCACCTTCGTGCACAGGAAGCTGCGCGAATGGCGCGTTCCGATGTCGGCCGCGGAAGAGGACGCGTTCCTGCACATGTGGCAGCTCGCCATCCACCTGCTGGGCGTGCAGGACGAGTTCATCCCCAAGACCTGGGCTGCCGCGTACGCACAGTCGGCGCAGGTGCTGACACCGATCCTCGCCCCGACGCGCGAGGGCGAGGAACTGGCCGAGGATCTGCTCGGGCTGACCGCGCAGATCGACCTGGGTGTCACCCGCGGATTCCTCAACGAGTTCGTCCGCTACGTGCTCAGCAACGCGATCGGCGACTGGCTCGGACTACGCCGCGACCACGCGGCGGCGGCGATCATCCGCACCGGGTGGCCCGCCTACATCGCTTTCCGCGAAGGACTGCTGCCCGTCATGCCCGTCGGATTCTACCTGTTCGACCAGTTCATCCGCGCGCTGGCGATGCTGTTCCTCAACAAGGGCACCTCACCAAAGGCCACTCTCATCACGATCCCCACCGCGAACCGCCCTGAGTCCTGACCCGACCTCACCGTCCACTTGAGCCACCCTCCGTCGCGTAACTTGACGAACTGCCAAGCGAACCATCCGCAGCAGACTGTGCCACCAGTTGGCCGCAATTTCCCTTGCCTCGCAAGCCTTCCTGTTTGTCCATGCGGGGCAGCGGAAACCCGGGCCTCGCAGCGGATCATCTTCCGCCAAGATCCCCAGTTGAGGTTCACCCCGGGCAGTGGACACCGAGTTAGCAGGACCGAGGGTTCTGCTGAAAGGATGTCCGTATGCCTCCTCGTAAGCGCCGGTCGCACACGGCTGAGTACAAGGTCGAGGCTGCGCATCGTGTGATCGATTCCGGTCGCACGATCAGCGAGGTTGCCCGCGAGCTGGGGATCGACGCGGGGATGTTGCGTGTCTGGGTCAAAAGACGAGCGGCGCCGGTCGCCGCGGCCGAGGTTCAGGGCGAGAGCCCGCTGGAGGCGGCCGAGCGGGCCGAGTTGCTGCGGTTGCGCAGGCAGGTCGCCGAGCTGGAGAAGGACAACACGTTCCTGGTAAAAGCTTCGGCGTACTTTGCCGCGATGCAGAAGAACCGCAACGGTTCGCTCTGATGGCCAAGTACGCCGGCCCCGGATGACATCGCCGGCGTCGCGGTGCCCGAGGGCGAACGCTTCGCGGTCCGGCGCATGGCGCGACTGCTGACGGTGTCCGCCTCCGGCTACTACGCCTACGTGAAGCGTTGTGCGGCAACGACATTTGCGCCGCGACGTCAACGCCGTGCGGACCTGGAGGTGAAGATCATCCAGGCACAAGGACTCTCAAGGGACCTACGGGTCGCCACGGATTACCGCCGAGTTGCGGCATCTGGGCGAGGTGGTCAGCGCCAAGACCGTCGCCAAGGTCATGGCCAGTGTCGGGATCGAGGGCATCAGCCCGCGCACGTTCAAGGTGAGAACGACGGTCGCCGATCCGGCGGCGTCGTTCCCGCCGGACCTCGTCGAGCGCGAGTTCGACCAGGGCCGGCTCAACGCCGTGTGGTTGACCGACATCACGTACCTGTCCTGTGGTGTGGGCGAGATGTTCTTGTGCGCGATCCGCGACGGGCACTCCCGCACGGTCCTCGGCTACAGCGTCGCCGACCACATCAGCGCCGGGATGGTCACCACCGCCATCGAGGCGGCCGTGGCCGCTCGGGGCGGTGAATGTCGTGGCACGGTCCTGCATTCCGACCGCGGCGGCGAGTACACGGCGCATCTGACCGCACAGGCGTGCTTGCGGCACGGGCTACGCCGGTCGATGGGCGCGACCGGGATCGGCTGGGACAACAGCCCCGCGGAATCGTTCTGGTCGACGTTCAAACACGAGCACTACTACCGGCACGTCTACGCCACCAAGACGGAACTCGTTGCCGCAGTTGACAAGTGGATCGAGTTCTACAACAGCACGCGGCGGCACTCCAAGCTCGGGATGCGCAGTCCCAGTGACTACGAGATGTCACTCCCAGCAGCTGCCTGACTCTCGTAAGCCCCTGTCCACCGTTCGGGGTGAACCTCAGGTCGCCGCACGCAACGTCTCCACCCACTGCCTACGCCACACCACACTCACCTGGGTCGAACGCCACTACGGACCCGCCATCGCCCGCGGCTACGCAGGCCACGCCCACCCTCGCAGCGACGACATCACTGCCGTTTACACAAACCCACTCTCGCAGACCTGGCGACCGCACTATCCGCATACACCCGTGAGCCACACCCACTGGCTGCCACTCCCCCACCCACGAACGGGCTTGCCGTCTTCCCGATCCTCAACCCACCCCAGTCATGACCGAACACCCAACCTCGCTGTTCAGCCCACCCCAGGTCGAACCACCCCAGCCGCTCGCCTCCATCGACACCACACGGTGCCTCGACAAGGGCGACCTGCTGTTGGCCATGGCTGCGATCGACCACTCCGGCCGAGTCCCTGCCCGCAGACTCCTCCGCGTACTCGGCTGGAGCCCTGGTTACACCACCAGCGCCCAGTTGCACGGACCCACGATCACTGTGCAACCTGATGCCGACAGCCCTCACACCATCAACAGCAGGTACCAGATCTTCATCCCAGCCGGCCTTCGAGATCTGACCGGCATCCGGACCACCGCTAATGTCGTCCTCTTGGCTGCACCGGAGGCGCAGCAACTGATCATCTGTCCAAATAGCTCACTGATTGCGTTGCTTCGCCGTGGAACGCCGCGCTGATGTCCGGCTTCAGATGTACTGCGGCGCAGAACTCTTGGTGCGATCGCAACGCCCAGCCGGCGCACCGACCGCGGCGGCCACAGCACCGGCGAGCACCTCCTCGCCGCGATGCGCACCATCTACACACACGCGATCCGCGACGAACTCCTTCCGCTGCAGCACAACCCAACCGCAGCCATACCGAACCCAGCCGACAGCGCTCCCTGCGCAGAGTGGGGACACGGGCGAGAGTCGGTAGCGAGCTTGCAGCCGACGCCTGGTGGCGAGATCCTCCTCAACCCCCCGCGAGCTGTGGAGCGTGACGATCGGCTGAGCCTGCACGGTTCCCCGCCCGCGAACGAGCCGCCGCAGATCGGGTGGGCGGCCGCAGCGCCCACCCGTTGTCGGACGATCCGGTCGCTACGCGACAAGGCTGATGTGCATACCAATCACCTGGCAACTAGCACCTTCACGGCGTGATCGACCACAGTGGACCGTCTTACCGGCCCGCTGGCCGGGCCGTATGACCCAACGGCATGGGGGCCTTGCGCTTCGCCGTGCTCGCCGTCAGCGCCCCAATTCGACCGTGACTACATCCTGGTGAAGGCGCGTGAAACCGCCCGACCAGTTACTGGGTCCGTGGCTACGCTGTCGCGATGAGTGCTGGGGCACAGGACGGCCGGGCCTCCCAGGCGGTCGCGGCGGTGAGCCGGGCGTGCGCGCGGCACCGGTTCGCCGTGATCGGCGCCTGGGTGCTGCTGGTGCTGGCGCTGGTGACGGCCGCGCGAGTGATCGGCACACCGACGGACAACGACGTGAGCCTGCCGGGCACCGACGCCCAGCTGGTGCGGGACCTGACCGCGTCGTCGGCGAACCCGCTCACCTCCGGGACCGTGATCCTGGTGGACCCGGACGGGCGCCTGGACGACGGTGTGCTGGCAGCGACCGCGGCCTCGCTGCAGGGCGCCGAGCACGTGACCACGGTGAAACCACCTTCGGCGAAGGAAGGCTCGCTGTCCGCGGACGGACGCACCGGCTGGTTCATGGTCGGCATGGACGTCCGCAGGGCCGAGCTCGAGAAAGCCATGGCGCAGACCGTCCTGGACGCCGCCCGGCCCGCAACCGACGCCGGCGTGAAGGTACTTCCAGGCGGGGGATTCGCCCAGGTCATCGACGGTTCCGGCAGCACAGGCAACGAGTACTTCGGCCTGTTGCTGGCCACCCTCGTGCTCTTCCTCGCGCTCGGTGGCCTCCTCGGCGCGGTGCTACCGCTGCTGTCCGCGGCGCTGTCGGTGCTCGCGACGCTGCAGATCGTGGGACTCGCCGGGAACCTGACCTCGATGCCCGCCCAGGCGTCGACCCTGGCTCTCATGATCGGCCTCGGCGTCGGCATCGACTACTCGCTGTTCCTGCTCAACCGGTTCCGCACGCTGACGCGATCGGGTCTGACGGTGCCGCAGGCCGTCGAACGGGCCTGGCAGTGCCGAAGATGACGGCTGAGGACATCGCCGCGATGCGTGCCGCGAACAAGGCCTTCAAGAAGGCGCTTGACGCCAACGACGCCGTCGCC
>NZ_VSRL01000399.1 GCF_012184385.1 Lentzea indica | reverse complement strand
ACCTGGGCCTGGGCACAGGGCCCGGCTACCACCCGTACGCCGACGCCCCGTCGACCGTCACGGCGTCAGTGGACGCGTTACGCGCGGCCGGCCAGTTCGCCGCACGCCAGGGCCGCCGCCCCGACCCGCGCGTCATGATCACCGGCCACTCGCAGGGCGGTCACGCCACCATGGCGCTGGGCCAAGCCCTGCAGGCCGGCGCCGGGCCCGGGCTGAAGGTCGGCGGCCTGGCCCCGATCAGCGGCCCGATGAAACCGAGCCTGCTCGTCGCCAAGGGCGTTCGCGACGAGATCGCCAAGAGCGTCGCGTACATGGCGTACTGGACGGTGGCGTGGAACCGGCTGCACCACCTCTACGACACCCCGTCCGAGGCGTTCAAGGACCCGTCGGTCGAGGGGCTGTTCGACGGCGAGCACCGCAACGAGGAGATCTTCCCGAAGCTGCCCGGCAAGATCACCGACCTGTTCACCGAGACCTACCTCGACCGCGTCAAGAACCCGACCGGCGTCCTGCGCACGAAACTGCGCGAGGCGGACCGCTACTGCGACTGGCGCCCCAGGGTTCCGGTGACGATCTATTCGTCCACCGGCGACAAGGACACGCTGATCGAGACCTCCGCCTACTGCGACCAGCGGCTGAAGAAGCACCACGCCAAGTCCACGCTGGTCGACCTCGGCGCGGACGTCGACCACTCCAAGGCGGCCAAGCTCGCACTGCCGCGCGTCCTGGCCGAGTTCGACCAGAAATAGACGAAAGCGGGGCGGAGGACAAGCCCTCCGCCCCGCTCTCACAACAACTGGATCAGTGCGCCTCACCCAGGTACGCGTCACGCACACGCTGGTCAGCCAGCAGCGCGCGACCCGGACCGTCCAGAGTGGTGCGACCGAGGTCGATCACGTAACCGTGGTCCGACAACGCCAGAGCCGCGAGGGCGTTCTGCTCCACCAGGAGAATGGTGGTGCCCAGCGACTGCAGCTCCTTGATGGTGTCGAAGATCCGCTGCGTCATGATCGGCGAGAGACCCATGGAGGGCTCGTCGAGCATCAGCAGGCGGGGCTTGGACATCATCGCGCGCCCGATGGCCAGCATCTGCTGCTCACCACCGGAGAAGAGGCCGGCCTTGTTGTGCCGCCGCTCCCCCAGCACGGGGAAGAGGTCGTACACACGCTGCATGTCGGCCTCGACACCGTCGTCCTTGCGGACGTACGCGCCGAGCTGCAGGTTCTCCTCCACGGTCATCCGCGGGAAGAGCCGGCGGCCCTCGGGGCAGTGGGCGATGCCCTCACCGAGGATCGCGTGCGCGGGGTCGCTGTGGATCGGCTTGCCCTGGAACAGGATCTCGCCTGACACCGGCCGCAGCAGACCCGAGATGGTGCGCAGGGTCGTGGTCTTGCCCGCACCGTTCGCGCCGATCAGCGACACGATGTGACCGGCCTCGACGGTGAACGAGATGTCGCGGACGGCCTCGATCGCGCCATAAGCGACCGAGAGGTTGCGGACTTCGAGCAGCGCGGTCATGCCTGCTCCTCCTCAGCAGAAGCAGCGGCGGCCTCGACGTCGTGCTGGACTTCCTCCGGCGGCTTGCCGAGGTAGGCCTCGACCACCCGCGGGTCCGCCCGCACGACCTCGGGGCTGCCCTCGACGAGCAGCTCGCCCTGCACGAGCACGGAAACCGAGTCGCACAGCCCGAAGATGAACTTGATGTCGTGCTCGATCACGACGACCGACACGCCCGTCTCGCGGATGCGGAAGATCAGCTGCTGCGTCGCTTCCGTCTCCTGCGGGTTCATACCCGCCGTGGGCTCGTCCAGCAGCAGCACCGCCGGATCGGTCGCCAACGCGCGCGCGATCTCCAGACGGCGCTGGTCGCCGTACGGGAGGTTGCGCGCGAGCTCGTCCTCCGGGCCGCGCAGACCGGCGAACTCGAGCAGCTCACGCGAGCGCTCACGGGCCGCCTTCTCGCCGCGCTGGTAGGCCGGGCCGTGGAACAGCGAGGCCAGCGGGCCCTGCTTCATCCGCGGGTGGCGGCCGACGAGCACGTTCTCCAGCACGGTCATGCTGGGGAACAGGCGGATGTTCTGGAACGTCCGCGCCATGCCCGCCCGCGTCACCTGCGCCGGGTCGCCGGGCAGCTCCTTGCCCTTCAGCAGCACCTTGCCCGTGGTCGGCGTGTACAGACCCGTCAGGCAGTTGAAGAACGTCGTCTTCCCCGCGCCGTTCGGGCCGATCAGTCCGACGATCTTGCCTTCCTCGAGCGTCAGGGTGACGCTCTTCAACGCCTTGAGGCCACCGAAGACCATCGAGACGTCGCGCGCTTCCAAAACCGGCGTGGTCACGCCTTCGCCTCCTTCGGCACCTCGTGCACCTCGTCAACCGGCACACCACCAACATCCTCGTCCGCGAGCTCGGCACGACGGTGCCGGTCCGGGATCAGACCCTGCGGACGGAACCGCATGATCAGGATCAGCGCGAGGCCGAAGATCATCAGGCGGTAGTTGTCGAAGTCGCGCAGCTTCTCGGGCAGCACGAACAGCAGCGAGGCACCGAGCACGGCACCGGGGATCGAGCCCATGCCGCCGAGGATGACCGCCGCGAGCAGCGTGACCGACTCGAGGAACTTGAACGACTCGTAGGACACCGTGCCGTTCTTGTGCGCGAACACCGCACCCGCGAGACCCGCGAGCGTGGCGCCGATGAGGAACGCCAGGATCTTCTTCTTACCGGTCTGGATGCCCATCGCGCGGGCCGCGTCCTCGTCCTCGCGGATCGCGATCCAGGCCCGGCCGATGCGGCTGAACTTGAGGTTCGCGAACACCGCCATCGTCGCGGCCACGAGAAGGACGATCAGGATGTAGTAGAGGACACCGGCGGGCAGCTTCACCGCGCCGAGCGTCAGCTCCCGGTTGAACTCCTTGCCGAACAACGACACAGCCGGGATGCCCGGGATGGCGTTGGAGCCGTTGGAAATGCCACCGATGTCGTTCTGCGCGGAGCGGGTGAAGATCTCACCGAACGCCAGCGTCACGATGGCCAGGTAGTCACCGCGCACCCGCAGCGTCGGCGAACCGACGATGGCGCCGAACGCACCCGCGACGACCGCCGCGATCACCGCGGCCACCGGGAACGGCAGCTCGATGCCGAAGTTCGCCGCGGCGGCACCGGAGAAGTTCGCCGCGACGAGCGCGCCGATGCCCATGAACGCCACGTACCCGAGGTCGAGCAGACCCGCGAGACCGACGACGATGTTGAGACCGATCGCGGTGGCGGCGTAGATGCCGATGTTCGCCGCGACCGTCATCCAGTACTCGTTGCCGGCGTCGGTGAACGGCAGCAGCAGCGCGCACGCCGCCAGCACGATCACGCTGAACACGCGGTGCTCTTCGGACAGCACCGAGAGCCAGCGGACGAAGCCGACACCGCTCAGCGCGCCGAGGACACCGCCCGCGAATCCGAGGAACGACAGGAAGATCGCACCCGCGTACGGGTTGGACGTGCCGACACCACCGGTGGTCAGCATCGCGGCGACGGCGAACAGCACCGCCGCGAACGACACCAGCAGCACCAGGTACGCGATCGGCTTGGACGGCTTGAACTTCCACAGCCCGACCGGCTCGAGGCCGATGCCGTATCCCGCCAGGATCGTCAGCACACCCGCGACGAGACCGGCGATGCTGCCGAACGCGGTCACGCCCTCAGCGGCGGTGATGGCGCCGAGGCCACCACCCTTGCTCGTGATGTAGGCGCCGTTGATGAACGAGATGACGGCCAGGCCCCAGCCGAGCGCCCTGACGACGCGTCCCCTGGACGGGATCGGCGCGAAGGCCGCCACCAGGATGAAGACGCCGAGCAGCAGCACGTGCCAGCGGAACCCGGTGACGGCGAGCGGAGCGTCGAAGAACTGCAGCGTCGACTTGTCCGGCCAGTTGCCGTCGTTGAGGCTGAACGTGACCCACGGCAGCAGGGCCGCCACGATGCCCAGCACGCCGCCGACCGCCGCGAGCGGCTTGCCGAGGGGCGCGAGTGCGGAACGCTTGCCAGAAGTAGTGTCGATCGTGCTCATGCGCGCACCCTTTCCGGCTCACCGAACAGACCCTGCGGGCGGAAGACGAGCACGAGGATCAGCACGACGAAGATCCACACGTAGTCGTACTGGGTGCCGCCCGGCATGTACTGACCTGCCAGGGTCTTGATCAGACCGATGATGAACGCGCCGATGACCGCGCCGCGGATGCTGCCGACGCCGCCCAGGACCGCCGCGGTGAACGCGAAGATGCCGTTCTGGAAGCCCATGTCGATGTTGATGTTGCTCAGGTACCCGCCGAACATGACGCCCGCGACGCCCGCGAGCACGGCGCCGAAGATGAACGTCAGCACGATCACGCGGTCCGGGTTGACACCCATCAGCTTCGCGGTGTCGGGGTCCTGCGCGGTCGCGCGCATCGCACGGCCCATCCGCGACCGGTTGATGTAGGTCTGCAGCAGGATGGACAGGCCGACCGACAGGACGACGAGCAGCACGCCGGTCCACGGGATGTTGACCGGGCCGAGCGTGAGGTTGCCCTCAGGGAAGACCTTGGGGTACGGCAGGTTCGACGTGGCGTTGGGGTACCAGACGCGCACGGCCTCCTGCAGGAACACGGACACGCCCAGCGCTGTGATCAGCGGTGCCAGCCGAGGCGCGTTGCGCAGCGGGCGGTAGGCGAACCGTTCCATGATCACGGCGACGACGACCGCCACCACGATGCCACCGACGAACATCAGCGGCAGGGCCACGGCAGGCGACTTCTTGAGGTCGTCAGGAAGAAGCGTGAACGTGGCGAGGCCTCCGTACGAGGCCACCATGAAAACCTCGCCGTGGGCGAAGTTGATCAGCTGGATGATGCCGTACACCATCGTGTACCCGAGGGCGATCAGGGCGATCAACGACCCCTGAACGACCCCGTTCGCCAGCTGTTGGAGCAGGACTGACACGACTACCTCCGTAGACGGCGGGGGCGAGCAAACTTCGCCCGCCCCCGCCGCAGCTTCAATGAATTGTCAGCAGTCGCCTCAGCCGGTGAACTCGCCGGTCTGAACGTCCTTCCACTTGCCAGAGGTCACCTGGTAAACGGTCAGGACCTTGTTCGTGCTGTCGCCGTACTGGTCGAACTTGATCTCACCAGTGGCACCGGAGCCGCTGAAGGAGCCGACGTTGGTCAGCATCGAGTCGCGCTTCGACTCGTCCCAGGCAGCGCCGTCGACGGTCTTGGCCAGCGAACCGATGATGGCGTTCGCGGC
>NZ_VSRL01000398.1 GCF_012184385.1 Lentzea indica | reverse complement strand
CCACCGAGTCCGGGGCGGATCTGCTGGTGAGCGTGGGCGGCGGGTCCACGACCGGTCTGGCGAAGGCGATCGCGCTGACCACCGGCCTGCCGATCGTCGCGGTGCCCACCACGTACGCGGGCTCGGAGGCGACCAACGTGTGGGGCCTGACCGAGGCCGCGCGCAAGACCACCGGCGTCGACGAGCGAGTCCTGCCGGTGACCGTCATCTACGACGCCGACCTCACGGCCTCGCTGCCCCTGGAACTGTCGATCGCCTCCGGCTGCAACGCGCTGGCGCACTGCGTGGACTCGATGTGGGCCCCGCGCGCCGACCCGATCAACCAGGCGCTCGCCGCCGAGGGCATCCGGGCGCTGAGCCGCGGCCTGCGCCTGATCAGCAAGGACATCGCTGACGTACAAGGGCGCGAGCAGACCCTCTACGGCGCCTACTTGGCCGCCGTGGCGTTCGCCTCCGCGGGATCAGGGCTGCACCACAAGATCTGCCACGTCCTGGGCGGCGCCTACGACCTCCCGCACGCCCTGACGCACACCGCGATCCTTCCGCACGTGCTGGCGTTCAACGGCCCGGCGGCCCCTGACGCCGCCACCAGGATCACCGAGGCGCTGGGCGGCGATCTGATCGCGCTCTACGACGACATCGGCGCCTCGTCCGTGCTGCGGGGCGTGCCCGACGTGCGCGAGGCCGCCCGCCTCGTCCTGCCGTCCGTGCCCCCGTCGAATCCTCGTCCGGTCACCGAGGACGACCTCGCCACGCTGCTCGCCGCCGCCCAGGCGGGCATGAACCCGACCGAGTGGAGCCGAGCATGACCACGTCCCCAGCGCAGCAACGCGTCGAGGAACTGCTGACCGCCGAGGTGATCGCGTCGTTCGCCCGCACACCGGACCCGCGGCTCAAGGAGCTGATGGAGGCGCTCACCCGGCACCTGCACGCGTTCATCCGCGAAACGCGCCTGACCGAGCAGGAGTGGACGCGTGCCATCGAGTTCCTGACCGCCGCCGGGCACATCACCGACGACAGGCGGCAGGAGTTCATCCTGCTCTCCGACGTGCTGGGCGCCTCGATGCAGACCATCGCGGTGAACAACGAGGCCTACGAGAACGCCACCGAGGCAACGGTCTTCGGCCCGTTCTTCGTCGAGGAGTCGCCGCGGGTCGACGTCGGCGGTGACATCGCCGCGGGCGCCGCCGGAACCCCCTGCTGGGTCGAGGGAACCGTCCGCGACACCGCGGGCAACCCGGTGCCCGGCGCCAGGATCGAGGTGTGGGAGGCCGACGAGAACGGCTTCTACGACGTGCAGTACAGCGACTCACGGGTGGCGGGCCGCGGCCACCTGTTCTCCGAGCCGGACGGCGGCTTCGCGTTCTGGTGCGTGACCCCGACGGCGTACCCGATCCCGCACGACGGCCCGGTGGGCGCCTTGCTGGACGCGGTGAACCGCTCCCCCGTGCGCGCCGCACACCTGCACTTCATGGTGTCCGCCGACGACTTCCGCACCCTCGTCACGCACATCTTCGTCGAGGGTGATCCGCAACTGGAGATCGGCGACTCGGTGTTCGGTGTCAAGGAGTCGCTCGTCAAGCGGTTCGAGGAGCAGCCGGCCGGTGCGCCGACGCCGGACGGGAGGGCCCTCGGCGACAAGCCGTGGGCGCGCTCCCGGTTCGACATCGTGCTGGCTCCCGCCCAGGACAAGACCTAGTGATCGCAGCAGACGCGCTCAGCCCACTCCGGCTCGTGCCACCAGTGCGTGTTCTGCGCAGACGCCAACGGCTGCAACGCGTCCGCGGCAGCCAGGACCTGCGGCTGGTTCTGGTACGGCGCAAGCAGATCCGGGACCCGATGCACCCGCCCGCCGACCATGACCTGCTGCACGTTCGCCGCCGCCTTGATGTCCACGAGCGGGTTGCCCGACACGAACGAGATGTCCGCAGGCGCCCCCGGCTTGATCGCGCCGATCGGCAGGCCGAGCCACCGGGCAGGGTTGCGGGTCGCGGTGATGAGCGCTTCCCGTGGTGTGAAACCGTGTTTCACCATCGCGCGCAGGTTCATGTGCGTGGCGGTGGCCGGAGCGTCCAGGGGCGCATCCGTACCGCAGATGACCAGGCCGCCGCCGCGATGCACCGCGAGGGCGAACTCGACCCAGTTGCGCAGGAGGTACGCCGAGGACGTGCCGCCGCCGCTGTTGGCGTCGGCCAGGTAGCGCTCGTACTCCCACGGCGGGAACAGGACGCGGGTGCGTTCGTCCAGAGCCAGTGACTTGTCCTCGGCGAACAGGGCGCGGTTGTGGAACAGGGTCGGCGTCATCGACATGCCCGACCGCACGAACAACTCCACCACGTCCTGGTAGGCCTTGCCCTGGCGCGTGACTGTGTGGGAGTAGCCGAGCCGGTTGGTGGCGCCGACGTGTTCCATGCCGTCCATGCCGAGGTTGGCGGCCGGGTAGAGGTAGTGCGAGGACAGCGGGACTCGGGACCGTTGCACGGCCGCCCGCTGCAGTTCGACGGGCAGGCGGACGTAGGTCTTGATCATGTCGTAGCCGAGCTCGTGCGCGCGGCGCAGTTCGAGGTCGAGCTGGGCGCGCGACAAGGTGGGGCGCATGAAGTTGTAGTAGACGCGCGAGCCGTCGACGGCCTCGCCGGTGGCGTAGAACCTCGGTCCCACCAGGGTTCCGGCGGCGAGGGCTTCGCGCGTCTCGACCATCTGGTAGACCGGGTCGCCGGGTGAGCGGACCGTCGTGATGCCGTACGCGAGCCACACCCGGCCCTGCCGCGCGCCCCACTGGCGGCCGCGCAGGTGCCAGTGGTTGTGAGCGTCGATCAGGCCAGGAATCGCGGTGAGCGCTGAGGCGTCGATGTCGACACGGCCCTGATGCGGCCGGACTTCCTTGACACAGCCGTTCTCCACGACGATGTCGACGTTCTGGCGCAGGTCCGCGGCTTCGCCGTCCCAGTACGCGCCGACGTGCACGACCTTGCGCTCGGGCGACCGGGGCTTGCTCCAGTTCAAGCCCACGCGGATCGTCGACGCACGTCCGTCCAGAGTGGACTTCCGCAGGCGGCCGTTGTTCAAGTAAACCAACGCGTCGTTGCCGTGCCACGCCAGTGAATCAGTGACCTCACGAGTGACCTGACGCGCCTCACCGACGAAGTTTCCCTTGGCGTCGACGGGAACCACCCACGCTACGCTCTCCACGATGAACGCGATGTGCTTGCCGTCCGGCGACCACACCGGCCCGTCGTCGCCGCGCGTCGCGATCGACCGGAACGGCATCGGCTCGGTGTACTTCAACTCCCCGGACGCCAGGTCGACGGACAGGATCTGGCTGGTGCCCTCGCGGAACCGGCGCGAGAACGGCTTCACGGCGGCCAGAGCCACGACCGTGCCGTCCGCGGACCACGTCGGCCGCCCCGGCTGGAACAACGCGGGCGTGATCTGACGGCGTCCGGCGGCGTCGGCGATCCAGACCTGGCCGTCCTGGTCGAGGTAGGCGACCTTGGTGCCGTCCGGTGAGAACCGCGGCGTGATCTGCGCGCCCGGGTCCGGCGCAAAAGCCTTGTCCTCGCCAGAAACCAGGTCGCGGATCCGCAGCTGCGCCACACCGGTGCGGTCGCTCGCGTAGATCAACCGGGTGCCGTCCGGCGAGAAGTCCGGGTCAGAGTCGAAGTACTCGCCGTCGGTCAGCTTCACCGCCTTGCCGTTGCTCACCAGGTAAAGCGCGTTGAGCGCCCGGAACGCGATCTTGGTTCCGTCCGGGGACACCACCGGGCTCGCGATGCCCTTGACCGGACCACCGCTGAGGTTCTTGGTGCGGTGCCGCTCGACCTTCCGCACCGGAACGGTCACCTCGAACGGAATGTCCTTCGTGGAACCGTTGGCACGCAACCGGATCTTGCCGTCGGCGGTGTAGAGGACGCTGTCGCCGTCCCACACGGGCGCGAACCCGAAGACGTCCTGCCCGGTCACCACCGGCGTCGACCCCAGCATCAGATCGGCCTGTCCCGGCCGCATCAGCGTGTAGCTGGGCTGGTCACCAGGCCCGAACGCGGCCCCGAACAGCTGCGCACCCGTGGGCGCCGTGACCAGCCGCTCGCGCTTGCCGTCCAGCGAAACGACGTCGACCGTCGCGGTGCCGGAGATGAAGATGATCCGCTTGCCGTCCGTAGACCACTGCGGCGCCGCTGCCTCGTCCGGCGCACCGACGAGCTGCGTCAAGGCCCCGGATGCAACGTCCAGCACGTAGACGCCGTAACTGCCGCCCCGGTCGCTGACGAACGCGATCTTCTTGCCGTCCGGCGAGAACGCGGGCTCGCGGTGGTCGTACTTTCCTTGCGTGAGCTGCTTGAGACCACTTCCGTCGAGCCCGATCACGTACAGGTGATAGTTGCCGTCCCGATAGGACTGGAACGCGATCTGGTTGCCAGGGCCGAACGACGGCAACGTGGCGTCCTGCAGCTCGTCGGTCAGCTTCCGCGCCGCCCCGCCCGTCGAAGGCAGAACCCAGATGGCCGTGACGAGGTCGATCGCCAGCCACTTGCCGTCAGCCGACCGCGACACCGAGATGTTGGTGCCCTGCGTCAGCTTCACGCCCGCATCAGCCTGTGCGGTACCGGCGGTGAGCGTGGACGCGGCGGTGGCGACGGCGGCGGCCTGGCCGGTGCGGGTCAGCAGTTCACGACGCGACAGTTCCATGGCGGCACTCCCCCAGCGTTGATCCCCTAGGAGATCCACCCTGCCACCAACGAACATGGGCGCTATCGACCGTTCGGCCTAGCGCTCCGCTTCCACGTTCCTTTTGAGACGCCCCAAATCCGCCGCTATACTGCGCCGAACCTGCCAGCGCATCAACGGTTCCGCGACCGCGAAGAACCCGCCGGGCGCACCGGTCGCCCGGATCGCGACGTTCGTCCCGTCCGGCACGTCCTGCAGCTCGTACCGCACGGTCATCGGAAACGGCTTCTCGACCTTCATCTCGACGAGCCGGCCGGGTTCGTGCGCGGTCACGACATAGCCGTAGTCGAAGGTCCGTCCCAGGAACTTCGCCGTCCGCACCACGGTCGCGCCGGCGACGAGCGGCCCTGGCTGATCAGGCCGCGACGCGGTGATCCCGCCCGTCCACGCGAGGTCGTTGGCGGGATCGAACATGTACGCCGCGACCTCGGCCCGCGGCTTCCGCACGACGACCGAAGGCCGCACGTCCACGCTCATAGCGGGAGGCTAGACCCACCAGAACGCACACGCATCCTGGTCACGGCACTAGACGAGTAAGTCCTAAGTCCGGGCGGTGTCTGGAGACGGATGAAGGGTGTTCAAGATCAGTTTGTGAGGACCGACCTGAACACCCTTCTGACCGCA
>NZ_VSRL01000397.1 GCF_012184385.1 Lentzea indica | reverse complement strand
CGGCCAGGCCGTGCGGGTCGCGACCGGTGCGCCGCTGCCGACGCTGGCCGACGCGGTCGTGCCGCTCGGCTACACCGACGGCCACCACGCCAAGGTGACGGTGAACCGCAGCGTGCCGTCCGCCGGGTTCGTCCGCCGCACCGGCGAGGACGTGCAGACAGGTGACGTCGCCGTTCGCCGCGGCGCGTCCATCGGCGCTGCTCAGGTGGGGTTGCTGGCCGCTGTCGGACGCAACAAGGTGCTCGTGCACCCGCGCCCGCGGGTCTCCGTGATCTCGCTCGGCGAGGAGCTCGTCGACGTCGAC
Source organism: Lentzea indica (assembly GCF_012184385.1). GTDB lineage: Bacteria > Actinomycetota > Actinomycetes > Mycobacteriales > Pseudonocardiaceae > Lentzea > Lentzea indica. The sequence continues at coordinate 5,118 of NZ_VSRL01000397.1, read as the reverse complement.
CGCACGCCTGGACAGGGCCAGGTCTACGACGTGAACTCGTACGCACTGGCCGCCGCCGCACGTGACGCGGGCGCCGAGGTCAGCAGGGTCGGCATCATGTCGGCCGACCCGCGCCGGCTGCGCGAGGTCGTCGAGGGACGGCTGCTGCTCTCCGAGATCGTCGTCGTCGCCGGTGGCGTGGGCGCGCGATCGGTGATGAGGTCAAGGCGGCCCTGGCGGACCTCGGCGACATGGACGTCACCCGCATCGCCATGCATCCCGGTTCCGCGCAGGGCTTCGGCAGGCTCGGCCCGGACGCCGTGCCGACGTTCCTGCTGCCCGCGAACCCGATGAGCGCGCTCGTCGTGTTCGAGGTGCTGGTCAGGCCGCTGATCAGGGCCGCGCTCGGCAAGAAGAACCCGTACCGCCGCGCGGTGTCGGCACGTCTGCTGTCGCCGTTGTCGTCGACGAAGGGCCGCCGTGGTTTCCTGCGCGGCCAGCTGCTGCGCGACGCGGACAACGGCGAGTACCTGGTGCAGCCGCTCGGCACGTCCGGGTCGCACCTGCTCGCGTCCTTGGCCGAGGCCAACTGCCTGATCATGGTCGAGGAGGACGTCACCGAGGTCTCGGTCGGCGAAGAGGTGCTGGTCAGCTTCCTCGCTCAACGAGGATGAGACACAGGCCGGGATGAGCGTCTTCGCCGACCTGGGACGGCACCCCGGCTGGCCCGTCCGGCTGGGGCCGATCGAGGTGCGCGCGGGAACCGTCACGCTGCGCGGGCCACGCCTGTTCGACGGTTCTCGCTGGTCCAAGCTGAGGATCCGCGACCGCGAGTACCTGGAGCAGTGGGAGCCCACGGCGCAGGAGGGCTGGGACGAGCGCAACGCGACGTTGTCCTGGCCGGCCCAGTGGTCGTCGCTGCGCGCCATGGCCCGTCGCGGCAGCACGCTGCCGTTCATGATCATGGTGAACGGCGAGGTCGCCGGTCAGATCACCGTCGGCAACATCGTGCGCGGCTCGTTGCTCTCCGCCTGGATCGGCTACTGGGTGGCCGCTGATCGGGCGGGCGGCGGCGTCGCAACGGCCGCCGTGGCGTTGCTCACGGACCACGCTTTCCGCGACGCTGGTCTGCACAGGCTCGAAGCCACCGTCCGGCCCGAGAACGCCGCCTCGATCCGCGTGCTCACCAAATCCGGATATCGCGAGGAAGGTCTCTTCAAGCGTTATCTGGATGTTGCCGGCCAATGGCGCGACCACCTCTGCTTCGCCCTCACCGCCGAGGAGATCCCGGACGGCCTAGTGCGCCGTTTGGTCGCACGCGGAGAGGCCCGTCTTCCCTGACGTTCGCGTCCGTTTGTTCTAATCGCTTCACCCAAAAGTGGGTGATACACCACACTTTGGTACGCACCGCGCTCGGCGAGCCTCCGAGACAGGTGTGACTGTTGTGACTAGCGTGGTGAAAGCACCACGCGTGGGTCGGGGGAGGTGAACGGGGAATGCCGAGTTCGCTGATCATCGTTGCGCTGGTCGTCGCATGGCTGGTCGTCCTCGTCCCCATGATGGCCCGCAAGCGCCAGGAGAGTGCGCGCAGCGTGGGGGAGGAGTACGACGCCATGTCCGACGCCGAGTACGACGACATCCACGACCTCGACGACGACTACTTCGACGAGGAGGAGTACGTCGAACGCCCGTTCCGGCGAGGCCGTGGCGGCTACGACCCGGAGACCGCCGCGATGGTGGCCCAGGCGAAGTACGCGTTCCGCCGCAGAGTCGTGGCGTTCCTGCTGGTCGCCGCCGTGGCAACGGGAGTCGTCGCCGGAGTGTTCTACACGCCGCTCTGGTACGGCCACGCCGCGCTCGACCTCCTGACCGTGGGCTACCTCACCTACCTGCGCAGGCAGGTGCGGATCGAGGAGGAGATCCGCGCTCGCCGGCTCGCTCGCCTGCAGCAGGTGCGTCGTCGCCGTGCGACCGGTCCGCAGCCTCAGCAGGTCGACGAGGCTCCCGCGGTCGCTTCGACTGCTTCTGGCGCCTCGGGTGCCTCGGCCGTCGAGGTCGCGGAGACCACCGAGGTCGAGATGGTCGACGAGAGGCCGGCGCTGCCACCGTTGCCGCGCTTCGAGTACCACGTGCGACCGGGCACCATCCCCGTCGACTCCGACGACGAGGATCCGGTGTTCGTCGAGTTGGACGGACTGGACTCGCTGCGGTACAGAGGTGCCGTCGGGGCGTAGGAGGGGGTGTCGAAACACCCCCTCTCGGGACTGCTATAGTTCTCTCGTAACACCGCAAGGGGCTGTAGCACAGTTGGTAGCGCGTCTCGTTCGCATCGAGAAGGTCAGGGGTTCGATTCCCCTCAGCTCCACCAAACAACTGCATGAACCAACTCTCGGAAGGGATGCAGACCGACACCGGTCTGCATCCCTTCTGTATTCGCGGACCGGCGAGGCTGACGAAGGGGTGATTCATGTCTTTTCAGCAACGCCAGGAGGTTGCCGCTCCCATCGAACTGCCAGAGGGGTCCTGGTGGGACTGGGACATGGTCTCGTGTGACGCGGGTGAAGTGCGTCTGGGCGCCGGGCACGACCTGACGTACCACCACGACCTGGAGCTGGTTTTTCGGGATCCGGTGCTTGTCCAGTGCCCGACTGCCTTCCAGGACCCCGTTTTCCGTGTGCCGAGGCCGGAAGAGGCCCTGGCGGTGACCCGGCAGTTCGGCGAAGCACCACAGCTTCTCGTCGTCTTCGAGGCCGATGCCGGTGGAACGGAACCAGTGACGTCCTTGATCGCGGCCAGCAGCGTGGAGATGGTTCAGGGAACCGTCTTTCGGTACTGGCGCGGTGATCTGGAGCCGGGACAGCGCCTTGCGCCGTGGGTTCGTCCCCCGGATCAGCAGTAGCTGGTGCGTCGCACCGCTGTGCGTCAGATCCACTGATCAGCTTCGTGCTGGTCCGAAGTGGACCATTCAGATGAATGCGCTTTCCTCCACCGCACAGCCGTTAACGGGTGATCCTTGCCCGAGGTCTCGTGCGTACGGTTCCATCTGGGCACTTTGTGCGCGTTCGGCGTCACCTGGACCGATGGAGGGCCTGGTCTGTGGCCAAGAGGTTGAGTGTCGCGAGCGTGCTCGCACTGATGGCGTCCATTCTGGTCGGCACGCAACCCGCCGAGGCCGCGACCGGGCTTCGCGTGAGCGGCACGCGGGTCGTCGAGGCGAACGGAAGTGCCTTCGTCATGCGGGGCGTGAACCACCCGCACGTCTGGTTTCCCGGCCAGACCAGTTCTTTCGCGGACATCAAGTCCTTTGGCGCCAACACGGTTCGCGTGGTGCTGGGCACCGGCAAGCGGTGGGGGCCGAGCTCGGCCGCTGACGTCACCAACGTCATCTCGCTGTGCAAGCAGAACCAGTTGATCTGCGTGCTGGAAGCCCACGACACCACGGGATACGGCGATCAGATCGGAGCCGCGAGCCTGGATCAGGCTGCGAGCTACTGGATCGGCGTCGCCGATGTGCTCAAGGGCCAGGAGAACTACGTTGTGATCAACCTGGGCAACGAGCCGTTCGGTACCAACCTGCTGGTGAGCCCGGCGTGGGCGAGCGCGACGGAGAACGCGACCAAGCGGTTGCGCGGAGCCGGGTTGCAGCACCTGTTGATGGCGGACGCGCCGATGTGGGGCCAGGACTGGCTGAACATCATGCGCAACAACGCCGCCTCGGTGCTCAACGCCGATCCGCAACGCAACACGGTGTTCTCCGTCCACATGTACGGCGTGTACAACACGGCGGCGAAGGTGAACGCGTACTTCGACGCGTTCCGGTCGGCGGGGCTGCCGCTGGTGGTGGGCGAGTTCGGGAACATGCACAGCGACGGCGACCCGGACGAGGACACGATCATGGCGCAGTCCCAGGCTCGTGGCATCGGCTATCTCGGCTGGTCGTGGAGCGGCAACGGCGGCGGGGTCGAGTACCTCGATCTGGTCCGCTCGTTCAACCCTACGGACCTCACTCCGTGGGGCGAGCGCTTCCTCAACGGCCCCAACGGAGTGCGGCAGACCTCGAAGAAGGCCACGATCTACGGCTGAGGTCCGCGCGTCAGGTGGGTTGGCCGCGGGGTGGTTGTGGTAGCCAGGGCTGTGGCTGCGGTGTTCGTGCTGGTTGGTGGCTGGCCAGGGTCGGGCAAGAGCACGCTGGCGGCGGCGCTGGGCCCTGAGCTGGGATTGCCTGTGCTGGCGAAGGACGAGATCAAGGGGGCCCTCGCCGAAGGGCTCGGGCGGCCTCACACGGTGAGCGCGTCACGGCGGTTGGGACGCGCGGCGGTGTTGGCCGCCCTCCGCGTAGCGCGCCGTTGTCCAGGCGCGGTGCTGGACAGCACCTGGTTCGACTACACCAGACCTCTGGTGTCCGCGTTGCCAGGACAGGTGGTGGAGGTGCGCTGCGTGGTACCGGTCGCGGTGGCCCGGTCGCGCTACTACGCCCGCGCCGCCGTCCGGCATCCTGGTCATCTCGACCTGGAGCGTGACGAGGCCGAACTGTGGGGCGAACCGGTGCCGCCATTGGGTGTCGGTCCGGTGGTGCAGGTCGACACCACCGCCTCGGTGGACATCCCGGCGGTGGCGGCCGACATCCTTCGCGCGGCCGGTGATCAGCCCTGATCTCGGGTCATTTTTCGTCGCCGCTGTCCGATGTGGACTTCCGGTGAAGACCGTGGAGTCCAGTGAAAGCGTTCGGTTGTCGTCGGACAGCTGGTTTACCTTGTGCGCGTGAACAACCTTGGGGGATTCAAAGCGGTGTTCGTCGTGGCCGCGGCATTTGCCGCAGTCAGTTGCTCGTCGGGATCGCCGGCACAGCAGCAGTCGTCGTCCACGCAGGAGAAGCACTTCGACGTCACGGGTTTCGGGAAGCTGAAGCCCGGCATGTCCAGACAGGACGCCCTCGCCACCGGTGAGCTCGCGGCCACCGGCGCCGGCAAGACCGGCACGTGCGAGGACTACCGGTACCAGGCAGCGCCGGCGCCGGATCCGAAGCAGCTCGCGGAAGACGAGGAGATCGAGAAGCAGCTCGTGGCCGCGGAAAAGGCTGCCGACGAGGCGAAAGCCGCGATCGGGCCCGAGCCGGGGCCGAACGCGGGCGCCGCGGAG
>NZ_VSRL01000396.1 GCF_012184385.1 Lentzea indica | reverse complement strand
TGTACCGGCTGGCGGAGTCGTTCGGGATCAAGGCCGATCGGCTCGCCGGCCATTCGATCGGCGAGATCGCGGCCGCGCACGTCGCCGGTGTGTTCAGCCTCGAGGACGCGTGCACGTTGATCTCCGCGCGCGCCTCGTTGATGCAGGCACTGCCCACCGGCGGCGCGTTGATCGCGATCGAGGCGCGTGAGGACGAGATCACGCCGCTGCTCACCGAGGGCGTCTCCATCGCGGCGGTCAACGGGCCGAACGCGGTCGTCATCGCCGGTGTTGAACAAGAGGCACGTAGGATTGTTGAACAACTCAACGATTCTACGCCGCGCAAGTTCAAGCAGCTCCCGGTCAGCCACGCGTTCCACTCGCCGCTGATGGAGCCCATGCTGGACGACTTCCGCGCGGCCATCGCGGGCATATCGTTCAACAATCCGACGATCCCGCTGTTGACTAGTGGGATTGTTCAACAATTCGACGAACCGATTGTTCAACGATCCGATCAGGGGAGTGTTCAACAACCTGAGTACTGGGTGCGGCACGTGCGGGAGGCCGTGAGGTTCCACGACACGGTGCGCGCGCTGGACGGCAGCACGTTCCTGGAGATCGGCCCCGATGGTGTGCTGTCCGCGATGGTCGGCGGTATCCCGTTGCTGCGCAAGGACCGCGGTGAGGAGCAGGCGTTCGTCACCGCGCTCGCGCGCCTGCACGTCAGCGGCGCGGCCGTGGACTGGAGTGCGCTGTTCGAGGGCACGGGCGCGCGGCGGGTCGACCTGCCGACGTACGCGTTCCAGCACGAGCGCTACTGGCCGACCGTGCTCGACGTCGCGCCGATCGACCGTTCGAAGTCCACTGTGGACTCATGGCGCCACCGCGAGTCGTGGGAGCGGATCACCCCGCGCGGCTCGGTTTCCGGAACCTGGCTGGTCCTGGGCGCCGAGAACGACTTCGCCCGCGAGGTTGCGGCGGCCGTCACCGGCACGATCGTGCAGGAGGTTCCGGAAACGCCGTTCGACGGCATCGTCTCGTTGCTCGCGCTGGACGACGAGGTCGACGAGAACGGCGTACCGCGCGGCGTGATCGCGACGATGGAGCTGATCCAGTCGTTGGCGCGCAAGGGCGTCAGCGCACCGGTGTGGGTGGTGACGCGGGGCGCGCAGACCAGTTCGGCGCAGAGCGCGGCCTGGGGCCTCGGCCGAGTCGCGGCCTTGGAACTGCCCGCACAGTGGGGCGGTCTCGTCGACATCACCGGTGCCGTCTCTCAGCTGGCGGCGGTGCTCGTCGGTGATGAGGCCGAGGTCGAGATCCGCGCTGAAGGTGTGTTCGCGAGGCGTTACGGCGCGGCGGACCCGGCCGACGCCATGTGGGAGCCGCATGGCACCGTCATCGTCACCGGCGGCACAGGCGCGCTCGGCACGCACGTCGCTCGCGACCTCAAGGAACGCGGCGTCGAGAAGATCGTGCTGGTCAGCCGGCGCGGTCTCGACGCACCAATTGCGGCGGAGCTGCAGGAACTGGGCGCCGAGATCGTGGCCTGCGACGTCGCGGACCGGGCGTCCGTTCGGCAGTTGCTGGACCGCTACGAACCGAACGCCATCGTGCACACGGCCGGCGTGCTCAGCGACGGTGTGCTGGAAGGCCTTGCGCCGGAACGGTTCGAGGACGTGTTCCGGTCGAAGGTCGCCTCGGCGCTGGTGCTCGACGAACTGACGCGGGACCGCGAGCTCGACGCGTTCGTGCTGTTCTCGTCGGTCGCGGGCGCGTTGGGCAATCCCGGCCAGGCCAACTACGCGGCCGCCAACGCAGTGCTCGACGCCATCGCGCGGGACCGGCGTTCGAACGGCCTCCCCGCGACGTCGATCGCGTGGGGTGCGTGGGCCGGTTCCGGCATGGCCGACGGTGTGGGCGCGGACCTGAGCGCGATCATGATGCGGCCGGACCTGGCCGTGGAGTCGATGTGGCGTGCGGTCGCGGAGGACGCGCCGACCGTCGCCATCGCGATCCTGCCGGAGAAACCCAAGGCACGGAAGAAGGGTGCCGTCAGCGGCGGCGTGCTGGAGGTCGTGCGCACGGCCGTCGCGTCGGTGCTCGGCTACGTCGGTCCGCACGCGGTGGGCGTGGACAAGGAGTTCCGCGACCTCGGGTTCGACTCGCTGACCGCGGTCGAGCTGCGCAACCAGCTGTCGGCGGCGACCGGGCGGACGCTGCCCGCCTCGCTCGTCTACGACTACCCGACGCCGCGCCGTCTCGCCGACCACCTGCGCGGTGGGTCTGCCGAAGCCGAGGTGACGTCGGCGCGTGCCGATGAGCCGATCGCGATCGTCGGCATGGCGTGCCGCTTCCCCGGCGACGTGAACACGCCCGAGGAGCTGTGGCAGCTGCTGCTCGACGGACGTGACGGCATGGGCGCGTTCCCGGTCGACCGCGATTGGGACGTCGAGTCGGTGCTGTCGACGTCGATCACTCGTGAGGCCGGGTTCCTCGCCGGGACCGCGGACTTCGACCCGGCGTTCTTCGGGATCTCGCCGCGCGAGGCCATGGCGATGGACCCGCAGCAGCGGTTCCTGCTGGAGACCACCTGGGAGGCACTGGAGCGGGTCGGAGTCGATCCGCTGTCGTTGCGCGGTTCGCAGACCGGCGTGTTCGTCGGCACGAACGGCCAGGACTACGCGACCTTGCTGACCAGTTCGTCGGAGGACACCGAGGGCCACGCGGCCACGGGTCTGGCGGCCTCGGTGATCTCGGGCCGCCTGTCCTACACGTTCGGCTTCGAGGGGCCGGCTGTCACGGTCGACACGGCGTGCTCGGCTTCTCTCGTCGCCATGCATCTCGCGGTGCAGGCGCTGCGCGGCGGCGAGTGCTCGCTCGCGGTGTCCGGTGGCGCGACGATCATGACCACGCCGTACGCGTTCGCCGAGCTCACCCGTCAAGGCGCGTTGGCCGCCAACGGCCGGTCGAAGGCGTTCTCCGACGACGCGGACGGCGCTGGCTGGTCCGAGGGCGTTGGCATGGTCGTGATGGAGCGGCTGTCCGACGCGGTTCGCAACGGGCATCGGGTGTTGGCGGTGATCCGCGGTTCGGCGGTCAACCAGGACGGCGCTTCCAACGGCCTGACCGCGCCGAACGGACCGTCGCAGCAGCGCGTGATCCGTGCTGCTCTCGCGAACGCCGGTCTGTCCGTTGGCGATGTCGACGCCGTTGAGGCGCACGGCACCGGCACGGCCCTCGGCGACCCGATCGAGGCACAGGCGCTGATCAACACCTACGGCGCTGACCGCGCGACACCGCTGTGGCTGGGCTCGGTGAAGTCCAACATCGGCCACACGCAGGCGGCCGCGGGCGTCGCGGGCGTGATCAAGATGGTGCTCGCCTTGCAGCACAACCTGCTGCCGCAGACGCTGCACGTCGCCGCGCCGTCCTCCCACGTCGACTGGTCGGAGGGTGCGGTCGAGCTGCTCACCGAGGCCTGCGAGTGGTCGCCCAACGGCCACGCCCGGCGGGCCGGCGTCTCGGCGTTCGGCATCTCCGGCACGAACGCGCACATGATCCTCGAAGAAGCGCCCGCGTCCACCGCCTCCTCGGATTCTGTGGACGGCCCCCGGCCGGGCTCGATTCCGTTGGTGGTGTCGGCGAAGTCGCCGGCGTCGCTGAGGGCTCGCATCGAGCAGGTGCGCGCGCTTGAAGGCGATGCCGTGGACATCGCGTTCTCGTTGCTGACGACCAGGTCGGTGTTCGACCACCGTGCGGTGCTCATCGGCGACGAAGTCGTCCAGGGTGTCGCGCAAGAGAGTGCGCCGGTGTTCATCTTCCCCGGCCAGGGCTCTCAGTGGCACGGCATGGCGGTCGAGCTGCTGGACGAGGACGAGACGTTCGCGCGAAGCATGGCCGAGTGCGACGAGGCGATCGGCAAGCTCGTCGACTGGTCGGTGATCGACGTCCTGCGCGGCGAGGCCGAGTTGCTGGAACGCATCGAGGTCCTGCAGCCGACCCTGTTCGCGGTCATGGTGTCGTTGGCTCAGACGTGGCGAAAGAACGGCGTCGAACCCGCCGCGGTCGTCGGCCACTCCCAGGGCGAGATCGCCGCCGCCCACGTGGCCGGAGCGCTCAGCCTCGACGAAGCGGCCAAGATCGTCGTGTTGCGGTCTCAGCTGTTCGCGGACGAGCTTGTCGGCAACGGGGCGGTCGCGTCGGTTGCCCTGCCGGTCGAGGAAGCACAGAAGCTCATCGAGCGGTGGCCGGTCCTGTCCATCGCTGGCATCAACAGTCCCGCCGCCTGCACCGTCGCCGGCGCGCTCAAGGAACTCAACGAGTTCGTGGAGCTTTGCCAGGCAAGGGAAATCCGCGCCAGGGTGGTGGCGTCGACGGTCGCCTCGCACGGCCCGCAGGTCGAGCCGTTGCGCGAGAAGCTGATGAGCCTTCTCGGCACGATCACGCCGCGTTCGAGCGACATCGCGTTCTATTCGACGGTCAAAGCGGAACGCATCGACACCGCGACCCTCGACGCCGGCTACTGGTACGAGAACGCGCGCCGGCCCATCGAGTTCGTCGCGGTGACCAGGAAGCTGATCGACGACGGCTACCGCGTGTTCGTCGAGTCGAGCCCGCACCCGGTGCTGACGATGTCCGCGCAGGCCACGGCCGACGCGGACGGCACGGAGCTGGTCACGGTCGGCACGTTGCGCCGCGACCAAGGCGGAAAAGCACGCTTCACCACTTCGCTCGCCGAGGCGTGGGTCGCTGGCCTCGACGTCGAGTGGCGGTACCCCGGCGGACGCAAGATCGACTTGCCGACGTATCCGTTCAGCCGCAGCAGGTTCTGGCCGAAGGCGGGAACCAAGAACGTGAACGCGGAGGACAGCGCGTTCTGGCAGCTCGTCGAGAACGGCGACCTCACCGAGGCGCTCGGCGTCGACGCGGAGAACGTCGTCCCCGCACTCAGGGAATGGCGCGCGAAGCAGCAAACACAGTCCACTGTGGATGGATGGCGCTACCGCGACTCGTGGCAGCTCCTGCGCGGAGTCCAGGCGACCGGCATCAACGGGACCTGGCTCGCGGCCGTCCCCGAGCAGACCGACGAGTGGACCGAAGCCGTCCTTCGGACGTTCGGCGCTGACCTCGTGAGGGTCACTGTCCGCCCCGACGCCGAACGCGCGCTGCTCGCCACCGAGCTGATCGGCATCGAACCGGTGGGCGTGATCTCCTTGCTCGGCACGGAGAACACGCCACACCACGAGTTCACCTCGACCCCGGTCGGGCTCGCGCTGAACGTCCTGCTCCTGCAGGCACTCGGTGACGCCGGCAGCACCGCGCCGTTCTGGGCGGTCACGAAACAGGCGATCTCGACCGGCGCGACAGATCTCGTGCGGAACCCCGAGCAGGTGGCGTTGTGGGGACTGGGCAGGGTCGCGGCACTCGACCTGCCACGCCGATGGGGTGGCCTGGTCGACCTTCCGGAGACGATCGACGGCCAGATCGGGCAGGGCCTGGTCGCCGCGATCACCAACGAAGGCGGCGAGGACCAGCTCGCGGTCCGCGACACCGGCGTCCACGGCAGGCG
>NZ_VSRL01000395.1 GCF_012184385.1 Lentzea indica | reverse complement strand
GGGGCTGGGGATGGACGGGCTGGGGCAGGACCTCGGCGACGCGGGTCGGCGGGGTACTGGCCCGGCGGGGGCGGCGGAGGCTGGTTGACCGGGCGCATGGGCCGGTTCATCGGCGCCGGTTGGTACTTCGGCACCTGCGCCGGCTGATAGGGCGGCGGCTGCTGCTGCTGAGCCGCCGTGATCGGCTTGGTGGGCGCCTTCTTCTGGGGCACCTGAGGCTGCGGCGTGCGCGCCACCGGCTGCGGTGGCGGCGGGTTCTGCGAGTTCCGGTCCTGAGACCGGTCGCGGCCGGGGCGGTTCAGCATGGCGGTAGTCAACCCGAAAATCCGCACGACGATTGACCCGATTACCGCAATCGGCAGAAAGCCCAGGAGCACATGGCCCACGAGCGTCACGGGCTGTGCCGACGTCGCTGCGAGCAGCACCAGGAACGGCGGCCAGAACACGCGGCGCGGCCAGTTCGGCCCGAGCCGGAACGCCGAGCCCGCCTGCAGCATCACGAACAGCAGGCACAGCAGCGCCAGCACGACGGTGATGCAGGCGGCGATCAGGAAGACGAAGGACGCGCCAGGCCGCTGGACCACACCGATGATCGACGGCGTGCCGTCGACGAGGTAGTCGCCCTGCGAGAACTGCCCGAAGCAGGTGGCCTCGTCCAGCGAGCCAGACCCGGCGATGGTGCGCCTGGACAGCCCCTGCACGGTGCCGCGCATGATCAGCCACGGCAGCACGAGGCAGCTCGCCACGCCGAGCACGGCGAAGATGGCACCCGTCACCGCGCCGTAGGAGTTGCCGACGATCCGGCGCACCACGATGGCCAGCAGCGCCCCGACCGTGGGGAACAACCCGAGCACCGCGCCGAGCGCCGTGGTGGTCCACACCCAGTCACCGGGGCAGACGCTGGCGCCCACGAAGCCGTGCAGCCACGTGAGCAAGGACTCCGCGAGCCCCACGACCCACACCACCCCTTCCGCGATCACCCCCAGCCTAGGCGCATCAACAGCTTACGGTGCGTGATTGGTCTGCGGTCGACGCCACAGCAACCCTTTCCTTGATCACTGCGTTGTACCTCCGTCTCAGTCAGCTCTGCCAGGCTGTGAGCCCATGAGAATCGCTGCCCCGTTGGCCACTACAACGGCTCCGCGCCCGTTCTGGTTGAACGCCGCCGCCGTATTCGTTGATGTCGGTCCGCGACCTCAAAGTGTCACGGGCGGCGGCGTGGTCCGCACGAATGGATGACTTGTCGGCTGACCGAGGGCACCTCGTGGTCCCAGACACTCGCACCACCCGTCGCGGTCGGCAGTTGCCAGAAAACATACGAACATGAACGACTTTTCCACTATCGTCACGTTGCGTGGCCAGACGGAAACGCGGCTTCTTCGCCGAACTGCAGCACCAGCAGAACGAGCGGCAACGTCAGCAGGCTCGTGCCCAGCGTGAGCACGAGCGCCTGGTCAATCAGGCGATCCGCGAGCAGGAGCGGCATCACAAGGAGACTGCTCGCGCCCAGGCCGAGTTCCAGAAGGCGCTCAAAGCGCAGCACATCGAGGATCAGACCAACGAGGCTGCCGCTCTGACGGCCTCGGTGCAGGACCGAGTCGCCGCGTTCAAGTCCGTCCTGGCCAACGGAGTCCTCCGCAATGCTCAGATCTCCTTCGACGCGCTGAGGGTCGACCCGTCGTTCCCGGCGTTCCAACCCGGCCAGATCGCACACCCGATCCCGCCACCCCAATGGGCTCAGTTCGCCCCGCCCGAACCAGCTGGCTTGATGGCGAAGATGTTCGGTGCTTCGAAGCAACACCAGCAACTCGTCCAGCAACGCCAGATCGACTACCAGCACGCCTGCGGGGTTCACGCGCACAAGGAGCAGGCAAGGCAACAAGCGCTGGCGGAGGCTCAGCGGCGTCACCAGGATCGCGCGCAAACACACCAGGCGAACGCCGCGCGGACCAATGCCGAAGTCGACCGGCTGGAACAAGCGTTCGTCGCGCGGCAACCCGAGGCGATCGAGGACTACTTCGAGCTGGTCATCGAATCGTCGCCCGTACCCGACGACGTGCCGGTCGATGTCGAGGTGGCCTACCAGACCGAAGCTCGCCGGCTGTACGTCATCCGCGAGCTTCCGACCGTGGACATCGTGCCCGAAGTCCAGGAGTACAAGTACGTCCGCACTCGCGACGCCACAGACGCGAAACCCCGGCCGGTCAAAGAGATCCGGCAGCGATATGCCGACCTCGTGGCACAGCTGGTGCTGCTCACGATCCGTGACGCGTTCGACGTGCAGCCTCACGACCTCGTGAACGAAGTTGCCGTCAACGGGCATGTGTCGACGCGGAACAAAGCGACGGGGCAGCCGGAACGACCATGCCTGGTGAGTGTGACCGCTACACGCGAGCAGTTCGACCAGCTCGTGCTGACTCAGCTGGACGCGACTGAGTGCCTGCGTCATCTGAACGCGCTCGTCTCACCGCATCCGCACGACATGGAAGCCGTGCGCCCGTTCTTCGATCCGGACCTGTCCAGGTATCGATTCGTGGATGAGATCGACATCGCGGCTGGGCTCGACGGACGGCCAGTGTTGGTCAGCCTCACTCCTACCGAGTTCGAGCACCTCGTGCGCCAGTTGTTCGAAGCGACCGGCATGCACTCATGGGTCACACAGGCTTCCCGCGATGACGGTGTGGACGCCGTCGCCATGAACCCGGACCCTCTCATCGGCGGACTGTGCATCGTGCAGGCCAAGCGCTACAGCAAGGCTGTTCCCATCAACGATGTGCGCGCTCTGGCCGGCACCATGGACGACACGCGGGCCGGGCGGGGCATCCTCGTCACGACGTCGTGGTTCGGCAAGCAGGCGCATGACTTCGTCGCCCGAAACGGCAGAATCCAACTGATCGAGGGGCCCGAGCTCAAGCATCTGCTGGCTGAGCACCTGGGGCTGGACGTGGTGATCGGCGTGCAGAAGGGCAAGCGTCAGCCGTCGTAGACCTCATGGTCGGACTGCGTCCGCGAGCTGCCCTCTCCCTCCGACCCGCTGGACGTCTTCACGGCCGGATCGACGGCAACCGGCAGGTCGCCGAGACCCGCGATGAAGTCGACGGTCCAGAGGTGCCGCGCGGCCGGGTTCGTATCCGTGAAGGAGTCACCGAAGCCGTAGGTGGCGACGCGGGCGTCCTTGAGGCCGTACATCTCGACGGTGATCTGCGAGCCGAGCAGGCCCTTTTCGCCGGGTGCGCAGACCAGCTCCAGGCGGGCGCGAATCCACTGCGGCGCGGCGGCGGGGTCTGCTTCCAGCTCAGAGGAGACCGCGGTGCAGGAGGTGCCGTGGGCACGTGCGACGAAGGCGGCCCGGAAGACGACGAGCTCACCGGCCGTGCAGCCGGTGAGAACGCGCGCTTCTACAGCTGTCTCCGTGCTGGAGACGACAGGACGGGCGGCCGCGCACCTCGCGGCGAGGGCTGCGGTCGAGGCCGCTGCTCCACCGGACGTGACGGCCACGAGTAATAACGCGGCGACCACTGATCTCATGCGAGAAAAAGTATTTGTGGTCGCCGCGTTCCTCACCGAACTTCACCCCACAGATGGGTGAGCGCGGAACACGTCGTACGTCGGTGTTGGCGCACCAAACGCGTTGTCACCGGGCCACCTGTCGGTGTCGCGAAAGAAGCCCGCCGAGGAGCACCACCGAGCCGAGCCCGACGTGGAACACGTTGTCGCCCGTCATGAGGTGCAACGGGCCAGCGTGCAGCTCGCCCAGCGCGAGGCCGACCGCGCCGAGCGTCAGGTACGCGCCGCCGAATGCCACCGCGAACGCCCGCGCCCACCCGGTGAACCCGAAGCCGAGCGCCGCGAGCCCCGACACGAGATGCACGGTGTTGTGCGCGAAGTCCGCGCTGTCCCCCGCGACGAACGTCACCACCCCGGCGGCCGTGAAAAGAACCCCGAGCACCCGGCAGATCCAGACCGCGATCATCGCCGCACCAGCGCGACGACCGCCGTCGCCGTCGCGACCACCACCGCGACCATCTGAATCCACAGCCCGATCGAGCCGCCCACACCGCCCGGCAGCCCCGTGTCGGTGAGCCGTCCGGCGTCTCCGCTCGCGAACAGCCCGGCCACGAGGAAGAGGCCCGCGAGGATCACCATCACCGGCGTCCACCGCCACCGTCCAAAGTAGACGAACGCCGCCGGTACCAGCTGTATGAAGAAAACAGGCGGTACCGGCGGGAAGTCCACGCCGGCCACGATCTGCACCACCACGCCGACGGTCGCCACCAGCAACGCCGACGCCGTCACCTTCGCCGCATTCTTGTCCATGCGACGAAGCGTGCTCCGCGAAGGCGGGCGGGTCGTCAGCCGCGACGGGTACCCGCGCTACGCAGCTGGACGTACTCAGTGGCCGTCGTGATCGTGGTCGTGCTCGGGCGCGAACGGCTGGTAGATGTAGAACATCGTGACCGGCTCATCGCCCGCGACGGTCTCGTGGTCGACGCCTGGCGGCACGAACGCGTACGAACCCGGCGCGGCCTCAACACCACCGATGCTCACCTTGCCGTCGATGACCCACGTGTGCTGCGTCGCCGACGGGTGGTTGTGGCCGACATCGCGCGCGCCCGGTGCCATCTGGATCAGGCCGACGATGGTGTCTCCGTTGGGAGACTTCCACAGGAGCTTGTTCTGCAGCCGTTCGTCGCCGTGCAGCGGGAACGCCTTCATCTGCGCGAGGGCTTCCGGCGTGATGACGGTGACTCTGTCGGGCAACGACTCGGTCATGTGGGCTGCCTCTCACTTCGCCTGCGGGACGCGGGAAGGCTACTCGCCAGGCTGATCGTCACGAGCAGACCCGTCACGGCCAGCACACCGAGCGTCTGCGCGAGGCGGGTGGTGCGCCTGATCGTGCACGCGTTGACGAACGGCTGCCAGTAGTCACGCTCGCCCACCCACGAGCGGTTGTAGTTCTGCGGGTTGAAGAAGAGCGGGTTGCCGCAGTTGGTCTGCTCGTGATCACCCGGCGCGCGGAACGAGACGGGATACAGCAACAGCAACGCGACGACGGCGAATCCGGCCAGCGCAATCCGGACAGGCGTGAACCAGCCTCTGAGTTTGTCCCCCACCACAACGATGCTAGCCACGGGAACACCGGGGCCGCCCACCTCACGATGGACGGCCCGGCCCGCTCAGATCAGCCGCACGTGGCCTCCGCGTTGAACAACGCGAACGACTCGAGCTTGCCGTCGGTGAACAGGAAGCTCAGCACAACGCCCTGCTGATCGGGCACCGGCACCTCGAAGGTCTTGTCGTCCTTCTGCACGAGGTTCGGGTAGGCCGCCTTGAGCTGGTCGACCGTTGCGCCCTTGCCGATGTTCTTGGCCGTTGTGGCGCCCGGCGGCGGCACGATCATCCGGATCTTGTCCCCGGCGAACATCACGCCGCCGTTGGCCTCACGTGCCTGCGCCCGCTTGACGATGCGCTCCGTGGACTGCGCGGAGAGCTGGGCGACCTTGCTGCTCGCCTCGGCGGACGCCGCGAGCCGCTCGCCGACGCGGCGGTACTCGCGG
>NZ_VSRL01000394.1 GCF_012184385.1 Lentzea indica | reverse complement strand
TCCGGGCGGTCGGCGCCACCCCCGACGACAGCCTCGGGTTCGCCGTCTACCAGGGGTCGCGGCGCGTCGCGCTCGCCGACGCGCAGATCGGCCCGGCCCGGTCGGTGTGGCTGCCGAAGAGCTCCGCGCGCTACACCGTCTACATCTTCTACAACCCGTTCGTCCCCGAGCTGGGGTCCGACGTCGTCCGGTACGAAGGCCTTGTCGAGAACGAGAACTCGCCCAGGCCGTCCTCGCGCGAACTGCTGCCGGATCTGGAGGCGTTGCCGCAGCGGTACGCGACGTTCGAGACGCCGCCACCGTTCTTCGACGACGTCGCGGCGCCGGGCTCGTCGTGCTTCCGCAGCGAGGTGCAGGAACAGAACGCCCGCAAGTGCCTGCGCTTCGGCCAGACCATGTCGAACGTCGGCGAAGGTCCTGTCGACGTCCGCTACTCGACCCCGGCCGGCCAGCGCCCGCACGAAGTGCCGGGCTCGCAACGCATCTACCGCGCCGACGGTACGTACCGCGACGTGCCGTCCGTGGGCGTCATGCATTACCACGCGATCCACAGCCACTACCACTTCGAGGACTTCTCGATCTCCACGCTGGAGAACTCCTCGGGTGCCGTGGTCGCCACCGGGAAGAAGAACGGCTTCTGCATGGCCGACACCGAGATGCCCTGGTGGGCGCGCAAGGGCAACGCGCAACAGAGCTACCCGGCGCCGCGCTGCCTGGACCCCGAACCGTCGTCACCGCCCGGTGTCGACGCGTTCAAGAACGGCATCTCGCGCGGGTGGGCCGACGAGTACTGGTGGGCGCTACCCGACCAGATGATCGAGGTCAGTTCGTTGGCTGACGGCACCTACACGCTCGTCACCCACGTCGACCCGAACGACAAACTGCGTGAGACCGCCGAGCGCAACAACTGCGTCCGCATCCCGATCACGCTGTCCGGGCTGGCCACGGCCACGCCGAAGGCCGTACTCGGGGGCACGCACTCGGCCTGCTGAGGTGGCGTGACGTTCTTGGGGCGGCCCGTCTCGT
Source organism: Lentzea indica (assembly GCF_012184385.1). Lineage (GTDB taxonomy): Bacteria > Actinomycetota > Actinomycetes > Mycobacteriales > Pseudonocardiaceae > Lentzea > Lentzea indica. The sequence goes on along the minus strand of NZ_VSRL01000394.1, from coordinate 4,608 downwards.
CACGAGCTGAACATTGTTGGGACACAGGGAAATCTCGAATCCGGGGTGATGATCGGACGCACCGGCGGCGTGCCTATCATGACGCCGTCGGATCGCTCCTCCCCTGCATCCTCTGCTCGCGAGACGGGACCAACACACCCATGTCCGAGATCATCAGCACCTTCTTCGGCCGCCCCAAGAACGACACCGCCGACTCCCCCGAGGACACCGCGGCCCCCACCGCCGCCCAGCCCGCCAGCACGCCGTCCGACGAGGCCGGCACTGACGAAACCGTTGACACCGAAGCGATCGAGACCGACTCGACCGAGGACGTCGCCGAGGACGGCACCACGCCGGACGCGGAGGACGCCGACGAAACCACCGAACCCGAGAACGCGGAAGAGGACGCCGAAGAGGCCGGCGAGCCCGCCGCGGACGAAGATCTCGCGCCGGAAGCCGCCGACGAGATCGCCGACGAAGAAGCAGACGAGACCGCTGACGAGATCGTTGACGAAGAAGCTGACCAGGACGAGGAAAGCGCTCAGGACGACGAGCCCGTCGCCGTCGAAGCCGAAGCCGAGGACGCGGCAGCGGTCGCCGAGCCGGTCGTCGTGCCCGTCGTCGAGCCGGCCGCGGAACCGGCCAGGGCCGCCGCGGCTGCCCGAGGCAACGTCACGGTGGACGACGGCGTCGTCGCGAAGGTCGTCACCATCGTCGCCGGCAAGATCGACGGCGTGTACAGCCTTGACGCCGAAGGCATTTCCGTCGAGGTGGACGGCGATGTCGCCACCATCAAGGTCTCGTTGGTGATCGAGTTCGGGCACGCGATCAAGGCACTGGCCGAGCAGGTCCGGACCGACGTGATCGAGGCCGTCGAACAGTTCCTGGGTTACGACGTCGCGGCCGTGGACGTCCACGTCAGCGACGTCCACCTGCCTTCCTGACCTGAACTGTGGGCCGCGGCACCGGCGTGCCGCGGCCCGAAGGTCTCGTTCCACCAACGGTTTCCCCGCACGCATGGCCATTCGATGAACATCCGGCCAATCACCCCTTCGCCGGTGCACGAACCGCCACGTTCGATCATCGAAGAGGATGACTCGTGCCGCGAGCGTGCGAAGCGGAGACTGGTGTGGATGGATTTGCCTGGGGGTTCGCGCTCCCGATCGTCGGTATCGCTGTGCCGTTGTTCGCCTTCCTCTGGGAGTTCGTCGTCGTCGGGCGCAAGCGGCTCGGCTGGCGGGTGCAGATGGACACCACCGTCAACGGACAGGTCGAGTCCAAGTACGGCGGTGTGCTGAAGACGCTGCTGCAGCAGGAAGCGGGCAAGCAGCTGGACAGCCCCTCGTTCGTCCTGTTGCGCGTGGAGAACAACGGTGCGACCACGATCGCCGAGAACGACTACACGGTGCCCGACGCCGGTATGGAGGTGGTCTTCCCTGGTCGCAAGGTCGTCGGGCTGGCGGTGACGGAGCTCAGCGACGACAGCATGCGCGGCACGTTCGAGTCGGACGACCCCGGCAAGGGACTCGACCGCACCGATCGGGCCGACGCCCCCGGTCTGTCGTCCGGCATCGTCAAGCTGCCGAAGGTGACGTTGAACCGCGGCTGGCACTACAAGGTTCTGGTGCTGCTGGAACGGGTTCACGAGAAGCACCCGCGGCCGACGACCACCCAGGTCGTGGCCGGGGTCAAGGGCGGAACCGTCCGGCAGACCCACAACCGCACCGGGATCGGCAACTGGAAGGACATCGGCGGCAACGACCTGCCGGTCCGTCTCGTCAGCAGGGATCCCGACTCGGGCACCCGCAAGACCTTCCAGGGACAGGTCCTGTCCGGCAAACGGGAACCGGGAACCAACTCCGACGACTGCAAGCAGCTGGACTCGGGTGCCCTGCCCGGCGTCATCCGGTGTGAGCGGCCGACCACCAACGACGTGCTGAACACGGTCGCGGTCACGCCCGGCGCCATCGGCTACAGCGAGCTGGGTGCCGTGACGCATCGCCAGGACGTTGTGCCCGTGCGCATCTCCGGGCACGAAGCCACGCTGGAAGGGGCCGTGCACGCCGCCTACCCGTTCTGGCAGACGGAGTACGCGTACACGTTCGGAGAGCCGAAGGCCGACTCGCCGGCGGCCAGCTTCCTGCGCTACCTGACCAACCAGGTCGGCAGGGACGTCATCCGCTCGCACGGCAACCGTCCCTGCGGCGAGTTGAAGAACCCGGTGCTCTGCCGCCCCGAGTAGGCGCCAGCCGTCTTTTTTCGTTCGGCTCGTTCGACGTGTCTGCGAAGGAGCCGAACGGAAGGAGCACCAATGGGACGCCGAGTCCTTGCACTCGTCCTGTTGCTACTGATCAGCGTCGCGGGCACCTCTCACGCGACGACGACCGAGCCTGGACGGCACACGTACACAGGCGTCATCAACGGCGCCGGCTACCGCGTCGAGACGCCGGAGCGGTGGAACGGCACGCTGGTCCTGTTCAGCCACGGCTACATCCCGGAAGGTTCCCCGTGGCCGCAGGGGATCCCGCTCGCCAACCGGGTGGAGACCGAGCAATGGCTGCTCGACCACGGTTACGCGCTCGCCGGATCCGAGTACCAGGGCCGGTTCGGCATGGTGATCGACAAGGCGCTCGACGACCAGATCGCACTGCTGGACTGGTTCCATTCGACCATCGGGCGGCCTCGGCACACGATCTCGTCGGGGTTCTCCATGGGCGGCGGCATCGCGACCCGGCTGGCGGAGCGCCACCCCGACCGGTTCGACGGCGTGCTGGCTCTCGGCAGCAACCAGGACGTTCCCGCGACGCTCAACCGCGGGCTGGACGTCACGTTCGCGGTCCGCACCCTGCTCACCGACGACCAGCGGCTCGAACTGGTCAAAGCGAGCGACCCGGCGCACAGCGTGCAGGTGCTGCAACGCGGCGTCCAGCAGGCACTGACCACGTCGGAGGGCAGGGCGAAACTGGCGCTGATCGGCGCGATCGGCGGTCTCCCGTTGTGGGCGACCGCCCACGAGCGACCGCCGGCTGATCCGGTCGAGGCCATTCGCCAGCAGGCGTGGTGGACCGAGGCGGCGTACGTGGCCGGTCTCGGCCCCACCGGCCGAGTCGACGTCGAACGGCGTGCGGGCGGCAACCCGTCGCACAACATCGGCGTTGACTACGCCCGGCAGCTCGAGCGTTCGGGGCTGCGTGACTTCGTCGAGCAGGCGTACCGGGTGGCCGGCGCGGACCTGCGTGCCGATCTGCGGCGACTCGCCGACGCGCCCCGCATCGCGCCGGATCCCAAGGCGGTGGCGTGGATGTACCGGTACGGCGTGTCCGCGGGGAGCACTCCGACGCCGGTCGTCACGCTGCACGGCATAGCGGAGGGGATCATCACCTCGGACGCCCGCTGGTACGGCGAGCAGGTCCGCCGGCACGGCCACCCGGAACGGCTGCGTCAGCTGTACGTCGATCGCGGCGACCACGGCGCGTTCAGCGCGGCCGACGAGATCCTTGCGCTGCAAGGGTTGTCGACGAAGATCACGACCGGCCGGTGGCCTGACCTGCGGACGGGCACGCTGAACGCTCGGGCCGCAACCTTTACCCAGCAACAACAAACCGTCTTCGACATCTACACCTTCACGGACAAGGTGATGCCTCCGGCGTTCACCGACCAGCAACCACCCCGCCAACTGCGCCCGTCGCGATAACCCATGTGGCCCAGTGCCGGTCGGCCGGTTCGGCCGACCGGCACCGGCCGGGTAGGGTCCCGCGCGTTGCGAATCACACCGGGGTGATTCGTGTCTGCGTGATCACAACGGAGGACGGAGAGGACGAGTGCGCACGGACGTCGTCGGCCACACAACTGAGCACGAAGCGGCGTTGAGCCGGCTGAAGACCATGAAGGACCAGATCCGGTACGCGCTGGAGCACATGCCGCGCGGGTCCACGGTGGAAGACGTTCGCCGCTGGCTGAGCAAGCAGGGCCAGAAGAAGGTGCCCAGCAGGTCGTACGCCACGCCGATCGTGAACGAGTGGCGCGCCCGCAACGGCGTGACCGACACCGGCGGCAACGTGCTGCTCACCCCGGAACTGATCGCGGAGCTGGACAGGGCCGAGAACGGCGGCACGGACGAGGTCGACGACACGCCTTCCGAACCCGCCGGCGCCAAGGGTTTCTACGCGGTCGCGCTCCTGAGCATCGGCGTCAGCGTGGACACCTCGTGGCGGTTCTTCGAGCAGCGCCTGGGAATCACCGACGCCGTGGAGCGGGTGATCCTGTTCTCCGTGATGGAGGCCGAACACGTCCGGGTCCCGCCAGTGCCTCGGGTCCTGGTGCACCATCGCGGGGCTGAGCACGAAGTGCTGGCCGACCGCGAGGTCGTGCCCCGCCACCCGCATCGGGGTGCGCACGCTGCGGGTCAGCATCGTCGGGGCGGTCCAGCGGCGCAGCACCTCCTTCACGAACCGGTGCGCCACCGGTGCGCACCGGGTACCGGACCGGTACAGCTCGGTGGTGCTCACCGAGGCGAATTCGGCGGCGAGGCGGTCCGCCCAGTCCGGGCGGTTGACCAGCTCGTACATCACGCAGCCCGCGGCCGCGCCAGGCGGGCCGGCGATCGCGGTGAGCACAGCGGTGACGGCG
>NZ_VSRL01000393.1 GCF_012184385.1 Lentzea indica | reverse complement strand
GTGTCCAGCAAGGTCATGAAGAAGCCGATGCAGAGCGCGAACACCGCTTTCCAGCTCGCCCTGTCGGATCGAGTAGTACTACTGATGCGCGCTCACCTCCTGCATCGGCACCCTCGACGGAGTGAAGCGCTGGGTGCTTGTCCTCACCGAACGCGGTTCCGATCGCGAAGGCAAGCGCAGACGGATCGCGGCACTGCTCGTCGGGCTCGTCGGGCTCATTGGATCGTGGGCCGTTGGAAGCGTGCTCGCGAGCGACCCGATCGGCTACGGAGTTCCGATCTGGCCGTTCGCCGACACCGTCGACCGCGCGGAGAACGCGCTGCTCACGCAGGTCGTGTCGGCAGTACGGCACAACGCGCCGCTGAACGCCGAGAACGTTCAGGTGCTCAAGAAGACCGATGCTTACGGCAGCGAGTTCTGGACCCTGAAGCTCAAGGTCGACGGTGAGGTCCGCTGCCGCGAGGTCGCGGTGGGACTCGACGTCAACAGCCGCCGAGTCCCCTGCTGAACGGCGTCTGCAAGTACCACCAACTCGCAGTTGGTGGTACTTGCAGACGCCAAATCAGCCGGGAAAGCCCGAGGCGCGCCAGGCGCCTGGGCCGTGTTGCAACGGCCTGCGAACCCGGCGAGCCGGGTTCGCCCATTCCGAGGGTTGGGCGGGCTCGTTTTCGGCCGGAGCGGCAGCGGCCAGCCCGGCGACGACCGCGGTCAGCGCCGCCAGTTCGTGGTCGTCCGGCGTGCCCTTGACGACCCGCAGCAGTGGCTTTTCCTGAGGCTTCTCGTCCGGCGCGGTCACAGCGGGATGTTCCCGTGCTTCTTGGGCGGCAGCGTCTCCCGCTTGTCGCGCAGCATCGACAACGCCCGTGCCACGTAGCCGCGGGTGTACGACGGCGGGATCACCGAGTCCACGTACCCGCGCTCAGCGGCGACGTACGGGTTGCACAGCGTGTCCTCGTACTCCTGCTGAAGCTGCGCGCGCAGTGCGTCGACGTCCTCGCCGTTGGCAGCGGCCGCCGCGAGAGTCTTGCGGTGCACGATGTTCGCCGCACCCGAAGCGCCCATGACGGCGATCTGCGCGGTCGGCCACGCGAGGTTGATGTCCGCGCCGAGGTGCTTGGAGCCCATGACGTCGTACGCGCCGCCGTACGCCTTGCGCGTGATGACGGTGACGAGCGGGACGGTGGCCTCGGCGTAGGCGTAGATCAGCTTGGCGCCGCGCCGGATGATGCCGTTCCACTCCTGGTCGGTGCCGGGCAGGAAGCCGGGCACGTCGACGAACGTCAGCACCGGGATGTTGAACGCGTCGCAGGTGCGTACGAACCGGGCGGCCTTCTCGGAGGCGTCGATGTCGAGGCAGCCGGCGAACTGCGTGGGCTGGTTCGCCACCACGCCGACGCTGTGGCCGTCCACGCGGCCGAAGCCGACGAGGATGTTCGGCGCGAACAGCGGCTGCACTTCGAGGAAGTCGCCGTCGTCGAGCACGCGGCTGATGACCTCGTGCATGTCGTACGGCTGGTTCGCCGAGTCCGGGATGAGCGTGTCGAGCTCTTTGTCGGTGTCCGTGATCGCGTCGCTGACCGAGCCCTCGGTCAGCGTGCCGTCGAACGCCGGCGAGTCGGAGAGGTTGTTGGACGGCAGGTACGACAGCAGTTCCTTGACGTACGCGATCGCGTCTTCCTCATCGTTGCCGAGGTAGTGCGCGTTGCCGGACTTGGTGTTGTGCGTCCGGCCGCCGCCGAGCTCCTCGAACGTGACGTCCTCACCGGTGACGGTCTTGATGACGTCGGGGCCGGTGATGAACATGTGCGAGGTCTGGTCGACCATCACCACGAAGTCGGTCAGCGCCGGGGAGTAGACGTGCCCACCGGCGTTGGAGCCCATGATCAGCGAGATCTGCGGGATCACGCCGGACGCGCGGACGTTGCGGGTGAAGATCTCGCCGTAGAGGCCGAGCGAGACGACACCCTCCTGGATGCGCGCGCCACCGCCCTCGTTGATGCCGACGATCGGGCGACCGGTCTTGATCGCCAGATCCATGATCTTGACGATCTTCTCGCCGTACACCTCGCCGAGCGAGCCGCCGAAGACCGTGACGTCCTGGGAGAACACGCACACCGGACGGCCGTCGACGGTGCCGTAACCGGTCACCACGCCGTCGCCGTACGGGCGGTTCTTCTCCTGGCCGAAGTTGGTCGAGCGGTGCCGGGCGAGCTCGTCCAGCTCGACGAACGAACCGGGGTCGAGCAGGAGGTCGATGCGCTCGCGGGCTGTCTTCTTGCCCTTCGCGTGCTGCTTTTCGACCGCGCGCGCCGAGCCGGCGTGAACCGCCTCGTCGTTGCGCCGGTAGAGGTCAACGAGCTTGCCCGCGGTGGTGTGGACGTCCGGGGCGTCCGCGGGGACGGTCCCGATCGGCTCGGTCGCACTGCTCATGGGCTCGCAGCCTAACGAGACCATTGCTGAACTGCCCCGTGCAGTTGTCCAGGTCACGGCAACCTGTCGGTCATGTCGGATCGCACGTACCCTCTTCCGTTCCAATAACCTGGTGTGATGGACACCGCACTCGACGCCGATGCGCTGCGCGCGCGTCTGGTCGCACCCAACGGTCCGTACGCCGCACTCGACGTCGTGGAGACCACCAAGTCGACGAACGCGGACCTGGCCGCAGCCGCTGTTGCAGGCGCGGCCGACCGCACGGTGCTGATCGCGTTGGAGCAGAGCGAAGGGCAGGGCCGCCGCGGCCGCACCTGGTCGTCGCCGCCCGGCGGGCTCTACGTCAGTGTGCTCTTCCGGCCGTCCGGCGTGCAGCCGCGACAGCTGCCGTGGCTGAACCTGATCGCCGGTCTGGCGCTGGTGCGTGTCGCCCAATCGGTTGGTGTTGAAGCGTCCCTGAAGTGGCCGAACGACCTCCTGCTCGGCCCGAAGGCGGAGAAGGGCGCCGGCATCCTGTCCGAGATCACCGCCGGTGTCGCACAGGCCGTCGTCGTCGGCATCGGCCTGAACGTGGCGAAGCTGCCTGGCGACGTGCAGCCCGCGCCCGGTGGCCTGGCTCCGACGTCGCTGGAGGACACGGGCGCGTCGGAGCTGGATCGGGGCGAGCTGGCGTTCCGGCTGCTGACCGAGCTGGCCGTGCTGGAAGGCGTGTGGCGCAAGAACGGCGGCGACGCGGTCGAGTCCGGTGTGCTGGAGGAGTACCAGGAGCACTCGGCGACCGTCGGCGAGCGCGTGCGCGTCGAGCTGGCCGGTGGCGTGCAGCTGCTCGGCACGGCGCAGCGCATCGAGGCCGACGGCACGCTGGTCGTGCGCGGCGATGACGGCGTGGACCACGGCGTGTCCGCTGGTGACGTGGTGCATTTGCGCCCGGCGTAGTTAGGGTTGGCCCATGGCCTATCCCGACGACCTGCTGAGCTCCGGCGAGCACGTCGTGATCCACAAGCACCCCCACTGGAAGATGCTGATCTTCCCGGTGTTCTGGCTGCTGGTGGTGGTCGCGCTCGGCACCTACCTGGCCGGACTCGTCGTGGACCAGTCGTGGGCCACCATCGCGTGGATCGCGCTGGCCGTGGTCGGCGTCGTGCTGATCATGTGGCTGACGCTGGCGCCCGTGGTGCGCTGGCGGACGACGCACTTCATCATCACCTCGGACCGCGTGATGTACCGCGAGGGCGTGTTCAAGCGCACCGGCCTGGACATCCCGCTGGCGCGCGTCAACAGCGTCCGGTTCGAGCACAGCCTGATGGACCGGGTGCTGGGCTGCGGCACGCTGATCATCGAGTCGGCGTCGGACGAGCCGCTCGAGTTCGACGACATCCCGTCCGTGGAAAAGGTGCACACCATGCTGTACCGCGAGGTCAACGACAATCCCGACGACGACTTCCACCCGAGGACGCTCGATGGGCGCGCGTGAGGCCGGCCTGCCCGACGTCGTCCGGTCCGGTTCGCTGCCATCGCGGGTGACGATCTGGGAGGTCGGCGCACGGGACGGGCTGCAGAACGAGTCGGTCGTAGTGCCGGTCTCGGTGAAGCTGGAGTTCCTGGACCGGCTTGCCGCTGCGGGACTGTCCGTTTTGGAGGCCACGTCCTTCGTCCACCCCAAGTGGGTGCCGCAGTTGGCTGACGCCGCTGAGTTGTTGTCCGGTCTGTCGAAGCGGCCTGGTGTCGTCTATCCGGTGCTGGTGCCGAACGAGCGTGGCCTCGACCGCGCTCTGGAGGCCGGAGTCTCGCACATCGCGATCTTCGCCTCGGCCACGGAGACCTTTGCTTCCCGCAACCTGAACCGGACGTTGGACTCGCAGTTCGAGATGTTCGCGCCGACCGTTTCCCGTGCTCTGGCAGCGGGTTTGTCCGTGCGTGGATACGTGTCGATGTGCTTCGGCGACCCTTGGGAAGGCCCTGTCGCGCGCTCGCAGGTCGTGGCCGTTGGTGAGCGGCTGCTGGAGATGGGCTGTTCGCAGTTGTCGTTGGGCGACACCATCGGTGTGGCCACGCCGGGTCAGGTGGAGTCCCTTTTGGAGGGATTCCGGGACGTTTCGTCGTTGGCCGTTCACTTCCACGACACGTACGGGCAGGCCTTGTCCAACACTCTGGCCGCTTTGCGTTGTGGGGTTACGACTGTGGACTCTTCGGCCGGTGGTCTGGGTGGGTGTCCGTACGCGGAGTCGGCTACCGGGAACCTTGCCACCGAGGACCTGGTTTGGATGCTTGACGGGCTGGGGATTGAGACCGGGGTTGACTTGGACAAGCTCGTGGAGTGCTCGGTTTGGATGGCTGAGCAGCTTGGGCGGCCCAGTCCTTCTCGGGTTGTGAGGGCGCTTTCGAAGTGAAGGTTGTCGAGTGAGGGTCGTCTGGTGAAGGTTGTCGAGCTGACTGCTGAGACCTGGGCGTTGGCCGAGGGGTTGTTCAGCTCCAGCAAGACGGTCGAGTGGTGTTTCTGCACCTGGTTCATGCAGACCAACGCTGAGATGAAGGTTGGCGACAACCGGGCTGTGTTGAGGGAGCGGTTGGGGTCGCCGATCGGGTTGCTGGCGGTGGACTCTTCTGGGGCTGATGGGTCTGCGGCTGGGGCTGAGGCTGTTGGGTGGGTGGCTGTTGCTCCTCGGGCGGCGTATTCGCGGTTGGCTCGGTCCAAGGTCACTGCGCCCGTGTCTGAGGACATCTCTGGGGTGTGGTCGGTTACCTGCTTCTACGTTCGGCGGGATGTTCGGCGGCAGGGGGTGACGTCGATGCTGCTCGATGCGGCTGTGTCCTATGCGGCTTCGGCTGGGGCCCGGGTTGTGGAGGGGTATCCGATCGATACTGCTGGGCGGTCGGTGCAGGCTGGGGAGCTGTATCACGGGCGGTTGGCGATGTTTCTCGATGCTGGGTTTGAGGTGGTTGAGCGGCGAGGGGTGCGGCGGGCTCTGGTCCGTCGGGTGCTGGTTCCGTAGGTTCGCCCTGGCGCGTGGGTTGCGTTGGCCGTCTCCCTGTTGCGTCGGCGGGTGCCGGTTTCGTGTCCGTAGGTGGTCGGGTTGCGTGCTTGCGTTCCTGCTGCTTTCTGGGGCTCCGCCCCAGACCCCGCCAATCTGATCAAAGACCTGTCCAGCGCCGCGCGCGGGTTGATGGCACGCCTGTTGCTTTTGGCGGCTTGCTGCTGCGTAGGTGGTTGCGGT
>NZ_VSRL01000392.1 GCF_012184385.1 Lentzea indica | reverse complement strand
CGCGACCGGCCGCGAGGCTCCGCGGGTCGAACTCGGCCAGCCCGAACGGGTCGGTGGATCCCGCGCCATCAGCGGGCCGACCTGCTGGATGCCGCGCATCGACCGGCTTGAGCGGGTAGCGCAACGTCGTGGGCGTGTTGCGGGGCAACCGCTCCACCAGGAACCGCGGCCGCGCGCCCAGGGCGTACGGCACGGTGTCCTCCAGCATCAGCCCGCCCGTCGGCAACCGGCCGGTGCTGCGCAGGTCCAGCTTCACCTCGGACGCCGCCCCGACCGGCACGCGGCTCGGCGCGAGGAACCGGGCGGCGTGCAACCCCACCCGAGCCCTCGTCGCGAGCCACGCGGCCAGCAGGGGCAGCGCGATCACGAAGGCCGCGACCCTCAGCAGGTCGCGTTCGTTCAGGACCGCGGCGCACACTCCGGCGGCGAACCCCGCGGCCAGCAAGCATCTTCCGCGTGTGGTCAGACCGGAGAGTGCGGTGCGCATCGTTAGCGTGGCGTCCCTGCGTTGTTGTGGTTCATGCTGCGGACGAACGCCGCGCTCGGGTCGAGTGCCGCCGTCGGCACCGGCACCCGCTGCGGCAGCGCCCTGATCAGCTCGGCGGGCGACCGCCGGGCGGCCTGCGCCTCGGCGGTCATCACGAGCCGGTGTGCGAGCACGGGGATCGCGATCGCGTGGATGTCGTCCGGCACCACGAAGTCACGGCCCGCCAGCGCGGCTTGTGCCCGTGCGGCGCGCACGAGGTGCAGTGTGGACCGTGGCGACGCACCCAGCCGCAGCTCCGGCAGACGGCGCGTGGCCGACACCAGCTCGACGGCGTACCGGCGCACCTCTGGGGAGAGGTGCCACCCGGCGCACGGCCTCGATCAGCCGCAGCACCTGTGCCGCGTCCGAGACGGGCCGCAGGTCGTCGAGCGGGTTGTGGCCGGCGTGCTCGTCGACATCGCGAGCTCGGCCGCCGGGTCCGGGTAGCCGATCGACACGCGGGCGGTGAACCTGTCGCGCTGCGCCTCCGGCAGGGCGTAGGTGCCCTCCATCTCGATCGGGTTCTGCGTGGCGATCACCATGAACGGCGAACCCAGTGGGTAGGTGTTCGCGTCGACGGTGACCTGGTGCTCCTCCATGCATTCCAGCATCGCTGACTGCGTCTTGGGGGAGGCGCGGTTGATCTCGTCGCCGACCACGATGTTCGCGAAGATCGGTCCCGGCCGGAACTCGAAGTCGTTCTCCTGCCGGTTGTAGATGGACGAGCCGGTGATGTCGCTGGGCAACAGGTCCGGCGTGAACTGCACGCGGCTCACGGTGCAGTCGATGGATCGGGCAAGCGCTTTCGCCAGCGAAGTCTTGCCGACGCCAGGCACGTCCTCCACGAGCAGGTGCCCCTCGGCGAGCAGCGTCACCAGGGCGAGACGGACCACGTCGGGTTTGCCGACGAGCACCCGTTCGACGTTGGCGGCGATCCGCTGGACGGCGCCGTGCAACTCTCCCAGGATCTGATCGACCGGCGCGTGAGTGTTCGCGCTTGGGCTTCCCGGTGTCACTAAACCTCCAGCAGCCGTGTCCGGAACACGGACGTGTGAGCGTTTCACGCAGTGTGTCAAACCACGGCTAAGTGCCGTTAGCTACCGGCTACGTCCGCACCAGTTTCCACCTTCCGTTACCTGAGACGTGAGCGAACGTCGGCCCGCTCCGCTCGGTAGCCGTCACCTTGCGGTGTGGCGTTGGCCCGGCCGTGGCCGGGTCTTCCCGTGGCAGTACCCGCTGCCCACACGGCGTGGGTCTGACGTGGGTTTCCATCGGGCTTGTTTACTGTCCCGGCGCAACTCGCCGCGGACGTGCTGCCCGCCGCCTCGCCGACGAGCGCGACGAGGTTGCGGGCGGCATTGAGGTCGCGATCGAGCACGAGCCCGCACTCGTCGCAGTTGTACACCCGGACACGCAGCGGCAGTTTGGCTTTCACCGCACCGCAGTCCGAGCAGGTCTTCGAGGACGGGTACCAGCGGTCGGCGATGACCAGCCGTGCGGCGCCCCAGACGGACTTGTAACAGATCTGCCGCCTCAGCTCGCGCATACCGACATCGGCGACGTGCCGGGCCAGGCACCGGTTGCGCAGCATGCCGGACACATTGAGGTCTTCCAGCACGATCGTGCCGAACTCGCGGACCAGGCGGGTGGTGAGCTTGTGCAGCCCGTCCCGGCGCGTGTTCGCGACCCGTGCGTGCAGTCGCGCGATGCGGCCTTGTGTCTTGCGCCATCGGTTCGAAGGTGTCCGGGCCGTGTGCCTGTTGGGGCCGGTGCGGCGGGCCGCCTGACGCCGCAGGCGGCGCAACTCGCGCAGTGCCCCATCGAGGAGCCTCGGGTTGGGGATGACCTCACCGGTCGAGAGTGCCACGAGGGCTTTCACCCCCAGATCTACTCCGACCACTTTGCCGGGACGTGCGGGTGCAGGGTCGGTACGGGTGATCTCCACCGAGAACGAACAGAACCAGCGTCCGGACCGGTGGGACACGGTGGCGGACCGGATGCGGGCCGTGCCGCGCTCGACGTGCCGGGCGAGCTTGCGGGTGGACTCGTGGGTGCGCACCGTGCCGATGCGGGGTAGCTTCACGTGCCGGCGATCGTCGGTGATGCCGAACGCGCCGGTGGTGAACCGGCAGGACAACCCGGTCCGCTTCCCCTTGAACCGAGGGAACCGGACCTGAGGACCGCGCCGCGTGCCGTTGCTGGAGTCTCGCCAGTTCGTCAACGCCGTAGCGAGGTTGGCCAGACCCGACGAGTACGCCTCCTTGGAGTTCTCTCCCACCACGGCGCCACTTCCGACTTGGCCTGATTCCAGCCGCTGCGCAGGCTGTACGCCGACCACGACACCGGAGGCGTGAGCTGATCGGTGGGGATGCCGTAAGACTTCTCGGCGGCGCGCTGATCGAGATTCGCCCTGATCCGTGACAATCCCCAGTTGAAGGCGTACCGCTGCCCGCCACAATGCGACCGCAGGGCTGCTTGCTGTCCCGCGGTTGGGTCGAGCGCGAACCGGTATGCCTGGATCACCGTGACCATCTCGCCGCCACGGTAGCGGGCGACACCGACAGTCTTGGCCGGTCGCCCACCGAGCCCCATGTCCGTCTGCCTTCACTCACGTCACCCCGACCGTCACCAGCTCTACACCTGCGGGCAGCGCCGGGTTCGCTCCACCACTTCCACCGTCCCCCACCACGCCGTCCCAACCCCATGTTTTGGCCGAAATTTCTAGGCCGTTCGAGTGGTGAATCGGGCCCGAACACTCACCCGCGAAGGTGGTGGATGACCTCGCGCCCCACCGTCCCCCCACGCGTCCCCACTTCGTCTACCTGGGAAAACGTGTCACGAGTTGGGGTGTAAACACCTGTTTCAGCGTTGACTGTGGTGAAAAGTGGGGTACTGTGGCGGCCGGTGGGGCAGACGGGGGCCCCGCTGCCGGTCCGTCGTCCGGCCAGGGAGGTGGTGCCGTGTTCCTCGGCACTCACTACCCGCGCCTGGACGACAAGGGTCGGCTGACACTGCCTGCGAAGTTCCGGGACGAACTGGCGGGAGGTCTCATGGTCACCAAGGGCCAGGACCACTGCCTGTACGTGTTTCCGCGAGCGGAGTTCGAGCAGATGGCGAGGAAGGTCGCCGAGGCGCCGTTCACCAACGACGCCGTACGCGCCTACCAGCGGTATCTGTTCGCAGGTACGGACGAGCAGCGTCCGGACGGTCAGGGCCGCGTTCTGATCGCACCGGAACTGCGCCGGTATGCCGGGCTGACCAAGGAGTGCGTGGTCGTCGGCGCGTTCACCAGGTTGGAGATCTGGGACGCGGCGGCCTGGCAGACCTATCTCGAAGAGCACGAGGACGGCTACGCCGAGGCTCGCGAGGAGGTCATACCGGGCGTCTTCTGATGGCGGTCAGCCGAGCAACAGGCCGGATGTTCACACGCGATTCGGGTGCCGTGAGGCCTCGGTCCGCTCGACTATCGGCCCTGGCGCACCTTCCCCGGCGCCAGGTTCGACGGGCGGGCGGGGACCTGACGTCACCCGAACGCGCATCAGGGGAGTCGAGGGACGATGGATCAGCCGCGGCACGTTCCGGTGCTGCTGGACCGCGTCCTGGAACTCTTCGCTCCAGCGCTCTCCGGCAAGCCCGCTGTCGTCGTCGACACGACGCTCGGCATGGGCGGCCACTCCGACGCGCTGTTGAGCGCCCACCCCGAGCTGACGCTCATCGGGCTCGACCGCGATCCGCAGGCCATCGAGATGGCAGGCAAACGCCTGGCGCGCCACGGTGATCGCGTTCATCTCGTCAACGTCACCTACGACCACATCGACGAAGCCGTGGAGGACCTCGGCTACTCGCATGTGGACGGTGTGCTGATGGACCTCGGCGTGTCCTCGTTGCAGCTGGACGAGGAGGAGCGCGGGTTCGCGTACTCGAAGGACGCTCCGCTCGACATGCGGATGTCCAAGGGCACCGGCATGACGGCGGCGGACGTGCTCAACACGTACTCGCACGGCGATCTCGCACGGATCCTCTCCACGTACGGCGAGGAGCGGTTCGCGGGCAAGATCGCCTCGGCGGTGCTCAGGGAGCGCGAGAAGGAGCCGTTCACCAACTCGGGCAGGCTCGTCGAGCTGCTGTACGCGGTGGTGCCGGCGGCTTCGCGGCGCACCGGCGGGCATCCGGCCAAGCGCACGTTCCAGGCGTTGCGGATCGAGGTCAACGGCGAGCTGGAGTCGTTGCGGCTGGCTCTTCCCGCCGCTCTGGGCGTGCTGGGCATCGGCGGGCGGATCGTCGTCGAGTCGTACCAGTCCCTGGAGGACCGGATGGTGAAGCAGGCGTTCGCGGAGCTGGCGAGGTCGAAGACGCCGCAGGGCCTGCCGGTCGAGCTGCCGGGCCACGGGCCCGAGATCAAGTTGCTCACGAAGGGCGCGGAGGTCGCGTCGGAGCAGGAAATCGAGGACAACCCGCGCGCGGCGCCGGTGCGGCTGCGGGCGGCGGAGCGGATCGGAGAGCCGAGATGACGGCACCCGCACGGGTCGGTGGGCCGTCGCCTCGCGACCCTTCCCCGAGGAAGAAGACGGCGGACAAGAGCGAGCAGCACGACAAGGCCCGCCGGCGGTCCGCCGGTGCCGAACGTGCTTACGCCCGCCGGGCCCAGCGCGCCCAGAACCTGCGCAACGGCACCGCCGTGCCGCAGCAGAAGGCCGTGTCGAAGGCTCCGTTCGTCGTGCTGGTGATGCTCGTGCTGGGTGCGGGCGTCGCCGGGATCATGTACTTCTCCACCCAGGCCGCCGCCGACACCTACCGTCTGCAGGAGGCGAAGGCCGAAGCGGAGAAGCTGACGTTGCGGATGGAGCAGCTGCGCCGCGAGGTGGCGTTGCTCGAGTCGCCGACCGACCTCGCCCGCCGGGCCACCGAGATGGGCCTGGTCGAGCCGTCGAACCCCGCCCGGCTGCGGCAGAACCCGGACGGTTCGATCGAGGAGTTCGGCAAGCCCAGCGCGCCGACCAAGTCGACGCCTCCGCCACCGCCGTCCCCTGAGACGCCCGCGCCGCCTGCCGGCCAGCAGCCGCCCGCCGGCAACCAGCAGCAGGGCCAGACGCCTCCGGCGGGTGCTGATGCCCGGTCCGCAGCAGAGGGG
>NZ_VSRL01000391.1 GCF_012184385.1 Lentzea indica | reverse complement strand
GGCCGGTGAACAGGTCGTGGCGGCTTCGGCCCGACGGGTGCCGGTGCCGCTGGTGCTGCCGGCCGCGGTGGTGCGGCGGGCATGGGCGCCGGTGGTATGGGCGCCGGTGCCGGTCGCGGCGAGGGTGAAGAGGACAAGGAGCACAAGTCCGCGTCCTACCTGCAGGAGACCGAGGACATCTTCGGCGACGGAACAATGGTGGCTCCGCCGGTCATCGGCGGTTAAGGGGGAATCGTGCTGCGGAGCAGGGTAGCCATCCCTGTCACAGCGCTCTACCAGGCGTGGCAGGCCGCGGGTCTGCCGTCGCTGCACCGTGCGCTGCTCACCCAGGTCGACTTCGACGAGGATCTCCTCGAGTCGGGCGACCTGAGCGAGCTCGAACGGCTGCAGCGTTCGGCCTGGGCGCAGCTCGAGCAGTACGGGCTCGCGCGCGGCAGCCAGGTCCACCCGGACCTGGCGAACGCGCTGAGGCTCGTGGTCGAGGCGGGCGTTGAGTACTGGGCGTTCTTCAGCCTGAAGGACGGCCCGCAGCAGAGCGTGCTGGTCGTGACGAACGGCCAGGACGCGCTGCGGATCGTGCTGACGCCCGACCAGCAGTTCGTGCTCGAACCGGTTCGCCCCGACGAGGCACCGCAGGCACTGGTTGGCGCTCTGCCGCCCGCGCCGGCGGGCAAGGGCAGCCCGATCACGCTGCCGGAGGACGCGCTGAAGCAGAAGCCGCAGACGTACGACGACACCGGCTCGTTCATGCAGCAGAGCCGCCCGACCAGCACGCCGAACGACCAGCTGGTCGCACAGCTCAAGCAGATCATGAGCGAGCCGCGCACCGGTGGTGGCCAGGTCTACTCGGCCAAGCGCGACCACCTCGGCCGCAAGCAACGCTGCGTCAGCCCGCTCACGTACATCGACACGAAGAGCGGGCGGTACATCGCGGCCAAGAGCGAAGGCTGGCTGCGGGTGCAGCCAGCCGACTTCGGCACGCTGGCACGCATGACCGCCACGATGCCGTAGGGACAGTCAGGGCGTCGTTCGTCAGGCGAACCGCAGCGCGTCCGGGCCCAGCTCGGCCGGGCTGCGGTGACCCGACAGCCCGAGCGTCAGGTCGAAGTCCGCGAGCAAGCTCCGCAACACGTGCCGCACACCGACCTGACCACCGTGCGCCAACCCGTACGCGTAGGGCCGCCCCACCATCACAGCCTTGGCCCCCAACGCCAGCGCCTTCACGATGTCCGCGCCGGTGCGGACGCCGGAGTCGAACAGCACGTCGACCTGCTCCCCCACCGCCTCCACGATCGACGGCAACGCGTCCAGCGACCCCACCGCACCGTCGACCTGGCGGCCGCCGTGGTTGGACACCACGACACCGTCCATTCCGAACTCGACGGCCTTGCGTGCGTCGTCCGCGTGCTGGATTCCTTTGAGGACGATCGGCCCGTCCCAGTGCTCGCGCAGGAACGCCAGCTGGTCCCACGACTTGTCGGTGCCGGTGAAGAGCTGCACCCACCGCAGGATCGCCATCGGCAGATCCTCCTCCGGTGACTTCTGCAGCCCAGCGCGGAAAACCGGGTCGCTGAACGGAATCGCCGTGCCCACCCCGCGCAGGAACGGCAGGTACGCCTGGTCCAGGTCGTGCGGCCGCCACGCCAGAGTCCACGTGTCGAGCGTGACGACCAACGCGGTGAAACCAGCCTTCCGCGCCCGGTCCAGCAGCGAAGCACACACATCCGGGTCGTTCGGCCAGTACAGCTGGTACCAGCGGGGCCCGTCACCGGCCGCCTCGGCGACCTCCTCGATCGTGTGTGAGGACGCGGTCGACAGCACCATCGGCACACCCAGGTCGGACGCCGCACGCGCGGTCGCCAGCTCGCCGTCCGGGTGCAGGATCGACTGCACGCCAACAGGTGCGAGCACCACCGGCGCAGGCAGCTCAGTGCCCAGCACGCTGACGCCGAGGTGCCGCTCGGTCGCATTCGTCAGCATCCGCGGCACGATCTGCACCCGCTCGAACGCGTCCCGGTTCGCCCGCACGGTCGCACCCGAGCCCGCGCCTCCCGCCACGTACCAGAACGGTCCCGGTCCTAGCCGCTCGCGCGCGGACTGCTCCAGCGCGTTCGGATCGGTGGTGAACGGCGGCACTGCGCCACCGAGCCCCTGCAGGTAGATCTCGTTCTGGTACCCGGCGAATGAGGTCATGCGCCTACTTTGCTACGAAGCCGGCTGCACTAGGAAGAACTCGTTGCCGAACGGGTCGCTGAACCAGGTGGCCCGATCACCCCACGGCATGGTCTCCGGCGCCGCCTTCACCCGCACCCCCTTCTGCTCGAACAAAGCCACGTCACCGTCGATGTCATCGGTGATCAGCGAAATGCCGCAGCCCATCGTGAACGACACGTTGGGCGTGTCGTTCAGAGACAGCGCGAACGCCGTACTGGCGCCGGGAGGAGCGACGGTCAGCCAGCGCATGCCCGCCTCGTTGCTGTCCTGCCGCTTCTCCCAGCCCAGCACGTCCACGTAGAACGACACCGCTTCGTCGAGGTCGCGAACGTTGATCGTGACCGAGTGCGCATGAGTGATCATGCGAAGGACGCTAGGCCGGTGCGGCCGCCGTTCGCTTCTTGGAAACCGCTCGCCTCGGCCAGCGCGACTCCAGCCAGAGCGCCACCGGGGCCGCGGTGACCACTGTGGACGCCGTGCCGGCGATCAGGCCGATCAACAACGCCGTGGCGAAGTTCGCCAGTGAACCGTCACCCAGGACGAGCAGCGCCGAGAGCACGAACAGGACGCCGATGCCGGTGTTCACGGTGCGGGGCACGGTTTGCACCACCGCGTCGGACACCACGTCCGCATAGGGCGACGAGAACCGGGAGCCGCGCAACGAGCGCAGGCGGTCGAACACGACCACCGAGTCGTTGACCGAGTAGCCGATCACGGTCAGCAGGGCCGCGAGGAACACGCCGTCGGCCGTCTTGCCCATCCACGCGAAGATGCCGATGAGCACCAGGACGTCGCTGAGCAGTGCGGCGACCGTGGCGAGGCCGAGGCGCCAGTCGAAGCGCACGGCCAAGTAGCCGAGCTGGGCGATGACCGCGATGGCCAGGCCGATCACGGCGTTGCGGCGCAGTTCCGACGACAGCGACGGGCCGATCAGTTCGTTGCTGGACTGGCGCGCGCCGCCGTCCACGGCCGAGGACACGACCTGGCCGATGCGGGACGACTGCGCGTCGTCGATCTGGCCCGTGCGCAGGGAGACCTCGTTGCCGGAGGACGACACGACCACGTCCGGGAAACCCGCGTCGGACAAGGCGGTTCGCACACGGCCCGCGTCGACCGGTCCGCCCGCGGCGAAGTCGAGCATGCGACCGCCGGTGAACTCGACGCCCAGGTTCAGGCCGCGCACGAACAGGCCGGCGAAAGCCACGAGCACCAGGACACCGGCGCTGATCAGCCACAACGACGGCCGGCGGTACAGGACCACGGACAGTCGCTGCCGGACCCAGCCGAGGGTGTGCAGGCCGCTCAGGCGAGGGCGCTTCGCGACGAACCGGGTGCCGAGCACCCACACCACCAGCACGCGCGACAGGACCAACGCACTGAACATCGACGCCAGAACACCGATGGTCAGCGTGACGCCGAAGCCGCGAACCGGGCCCGTGGCCAGCCAGAACAGCAACCCTGCCGCCAGGAGCGTCGTCACGTTCGAGTCGGCGATCGCGCTCAGCGCGCCGCGGAAACCTCCTTCCGCGGCGCGACGCAGGTTGGGTTTGCGGGCGTACTCCTCGCGGGCTCGTTCGAAGATCAGGACGTTCGCGTCGACGGCCATGCCGATCGCCAGCACGAAACCGGCCAGGCCCGGCAACGTCAGCGTCGCGCCCACCGCCAGAAGTCCCGCGTAGGCGACGCCCGCGTAACCGGCCAGAGCCACCACGGCCAGGAAGCCGGCGAGCCGGTAAGCGAAGATCAGGAACACCGAGGTCAACGCGATGCCGATGATCGCGGCCTTGGCGCTGGCCTCGATGGCTTCCGCGCCCAGCGTCGCGCCGACAGTCCGCTGTTCGATCACCTCGACCGGCACGGGCAGCGCGCCGGAACGGATGACCAGCGCGAGTTCCTTGGCCTCCGCCTGGGAGAACCGGCCGGTGATCGTGGTGGCGCCACCTGCCTGGCCGGCACCGCACGGCGTGTCGAGGCTGACCTCGGGTGACGAGATGGGTTTGCCGTCCAGGACGAACGCGATCTGACGGCCGGGCGTGCCGGACGGTTCGCAGGCCGCCTCACCGGTGACCTTCTGCCACTTGCCGGGCGCGTCGCCCTGGAACTGGATGTTGACCACGAAGCCCGCGCCCTGCGGGTTGCGCACGGAGGTGGCGTCCGAGATGCCTTCGCCGGTCATGACGGTCTGGCCGTTGCGCTGCACGGTGAGCTGTGCGGTGCGGCCCAGGACCTTCACGGCCTCCTCCGGGTCCTGGACGCCGGGAAGCTCGACGACGATGCGGTTCTCGCCGGAACGGGCGATCACGGGTTCGGCGACGCCGAGTGCGTCGACGCGGCGCCGCAGGACTTCCAGGGAACGGTCGGCGGCGTCGGAGTCGCCTTGGGCCTCGAGGACGATCTGGGTTCCACCTCGCAGGTCGAGGCCGAGGCGGGGATCGGTGGTGAGCAGCAGAAAAGCGGATGCGACGAGGACCCCGAGCGCTATCAGACCGCGCACGAGGAGACCCCGTCGCGCGTTGTCGCGCGACATGGGTGAGTGAGCCTTCCGGGACGAAAAGTGGTTGCTGAGAAACGGGTTCAGCGACCGGAAGGCGGCGAGCGGTCCCGCTGCGGGGTCCAGCGGATGCTGTCGGGCGTGCGGTGGACGCGCTGGGCGAAGGAGACGACGAAACGCACTGGCAGCGCGGGCTTCGCGACCGGCGGCACGTCCATCGGCAGCTGGGCCTGCGGCACCTGGGCGGCGTGGTGGTTGTGCGGCTTGGGCGCGGCGCCGGGCAGGTTCGCGAAGTCGTGGCTGTGCCGGACGACAGAGCCGTCGGCGGCAGCCACCGGTTCGGCGGGCGCGGCGACGATGAACAGCTGCCCGAGGAACAGCAGGAATGCGAGCGCGACCGCCTTGCGACGCATCACCGCTTCCTGCCTCCCCCGACGTAGACGAGCGCTCCCCCCACGACAGCGCACAACCAGGAAAGCACAAGTGGCTGCATCGTGGTGGCCCCGAACAGCAACGCGACCGTCCACCCGACCAGGATCAGGGCGGAGGCGGCGAGCAGCGTCACCGTCACGGCGAGCTTGCGCAGGCCGAACAGCAGCTTGAACGGACGCAGCCGCAACGCCACGACCAGGCAGCACAGCGCCAGTGCGCCCGTGAAGAACCCCAGGTAGGGCGTCGGCCGTGGCATGCCCGCGACCAGCGCCAGCAGCCCGCCGCCGATCAGCAGCAGCGAGAGCATGCGCAGCGCACGCCACACCTGCACCTTGTTCAACTGCAGCAGCGCGGGCGGTTTCGCGGAACGGCGGCGTTGCACGGTCGCGAGGTTCGCCTTGGAGTCGGCGTCGGACGGGTCGAGCTTGATCGCCGTGCGGTAGGCGTGCTCGGCGGTGCCCCAGTCGCGCATGCGCAGGGCCGCGTCGCCGAGCACCTGGACGCCCGCGCCTCGGTGGGCGCGAGCTGGGAGGCGTGCAGGGCCGAGTCGAACG
>NZ_VSRL01000390.1 GCF_012184385.1 Lentzea indica | reverse complement strand
GTAGCGCGACCCGGTCACACCCGGTTGCTCTACGGTTGCGGCGATTCCGCCTCGGAGTCGACCGGAAGGACGATGGTCACCATCGTTCCCTCGCCTGGCCGGGACGCCACGGAGATGTCGCCGCCGTGCCTCTCCACGATGTGTTTGACGATGGCGAGCCCCAGTCCGGTGCCCTGGATCTCGTGCTCGATGGCGAGCGTCGATCGGAAGAAGCGGCTGAACAACTTCGGCAGCTCGTCCTGCGCGATACCGATCCCGGTGTCCGCCACGGTGATCCGCGCCTCGGTGCCGACGCGCCGCACCCGGATCGCCACCGAGCCCGCGGCCCGGGTGAACTTGACCGCGTTGCTCAGCACGTTGAGCAGCGCACGGTCGAGCTGGTTCGGGTCCGCCAGCACCATGATCGGGTCGGGCCCGACCTGGCGGACAAGGGTGATCGCCTTCCTGATCGCGGCCGGTTCGACGCTCTCGACGACGGCCTCCACGAGCGTGCCGAGCTCCGTCGGCTCGACGGAGGGCTGGAACTGGCCGGAGTCGATCTTGCCGACGGTCAGGATGTCCTCGACGAGCCGCAACAGCCGGCCGGTGTTGCGCTGGATGATCGACGTCATCTCCCGCTGCTCGTCGGTCAGGTCTCCGGCGACGCCGTCCACCAGCAGCTCCAGGTAGCCGGAGATGCTCGTCAGGGGCGTGCGCAGCTCGTGGGACACGTTGGCGATGAAGTCCGTCTTGACCCGATCGAGTCCGCGCAACTCCTCGACCATCTCCTGCTCCCGCGCGTACGCGTCGCGCAGAACGCGTTCGGCTTCCTTGCGCTCGCTGATGTCCTTGATGAAGGCGTTGAAGCGGTAGGGGCCGGTCGGCACCGGTTGCCAGACGTACAGCTCGATCGGGAACTCCCTGCCGTCACGGTGCAGACCGGCGAGCTCGATCTGCTCACCGAGCACGGTTGATTCACCGGTGGCCTTGAGACGCGTCATTCCGGCCACGTGGTCGGCGCGGAACCGTTCCGGCACAACGGTGTCCGCGAGGAGCCTGCCCATGATGACGGCGCGCGGCCAGCCGAACATCCGCTCGGCCGCGGCGTTCCACTCGGTGACGCAACCGTCCTCGTCCAGCGCGACGAACGCGTCGTGCGCGGTGCCGATGACCGTCTGCAGCCGGTGCACGGTCTCCCGCAACGTCGTCTGGCTCCGCACCAGCTCCGCGCGGTCGGACATGCGCGCGGCGGCGAGACCCACCTCTCGCCCGAGGTCGGTGACCAGGTCGAGCACGCGCGGGCCAGGACGGCGGACGTCGGGGTCGAAAAACTCCAGCACGGCGATCACCCCGTCCTCGGTGTGCACGGGGAACGCGAACCCACTGCCCGCTCCGAGTTCGGTGAGGCCGAGGTCGTCCATCCACTTCGGACGGAGGGTGGCCGCCGCCTCACCGCTCAGACCGGTGCCGGGCGACACCCTGGTCTCCGCCAGGACGTCCCGCAGCCGCCCGAAACAGCCCTCGTCCGCGCCGTGCCACAACTTCGCCGACACCAGCTCGCCGGTGCCGTCGCCGGCGGGGACGCAGGCGTGCCCGAACGGCCACCCGGCGTGGGTGCACACCTCGTCCAGGCAGAGCTGAAGCACCTCGTCCAGGACGGACGCCCCGTGCGCCATCGACACCAGACGGCTGCGCACCTCGACCGCCTGCGCCGCTCGCCCGGCACCGAGCTCGCGCTCGACCTGGCACCCCAAGGCCAGCAACGCGTCCCGCGCACCGTGGTCGAGGTGCCGGATGTCGCGGGCGGCGATGAACAGCACGCCGGCCGGCCGCCGGTCGTCGCCGCGCAGGGGCACGCCCGCGTAGAAGTGGACGGCCCGGCCCGCGGATCGTCGTGCCCGGGCGAACATGACCAGGTCGTCGGCTTCCAAGGTCTGCCTGCACAACGGCAGCAGCTCCTCCTGGCCGTGCGGCATGCCCCGCACGTCGTGCAGGCTCAGCTCACCGGCTTCGAGCAGCGCGACGCCCGCGATCGGGACCTGGCCGAGCGTGGCGGCGACGAGCACCGCTCCGTTGAACGCCTGCCCGGTCACTGCGGGCGGCCGGGTCGTCGACGTCCTGTTCACGGGGTTTCTCCTGTCCAGCCGTCGGGCAGGAGCACGGTCACCGTCGTACCCACGCCCTCCGTGGAGGTGAGCGAGACCTGCCCACCATGCCTGCGCACGATCTGCCGCGCGATCGCGAGTCCCAGGCCGGAACCGGGAATCGCCTGCTCGGTCGCGTTGCTCGCCCGGAAGAACCGGGTGAACATGGCGTGTTGCTCGGCCTTCGGAACACCCATGCCGGTGTCACTCACCTTCACCTCGACCCAGCCGCCACCACACCGGCGTGAGGTCACCCGCACGTCACCTCCGGCCGGGGTGAACTTGACCGCGTTCGACAGCAGGTTGGTCAGCACCCGGTCGAGCTGTGCCGCGTCGCCGCACACCACCAGTCCCCCGGCGTTCTCGTGATCCAGGTGAACTCCGCCCACGTCCGCGGCGGGCCGCAACGCCTGGACGACACCGTCGACGAGCTCACCCACGTCGACGGGCTTCTCGGCCATGGTGACCGTGTCCGACTCGAGCTTGGCGAGCAGGAGCAGTTCCTCGATGAGCCCCCGCAGGCGCGTCATGTTGCGGTGGACGACGTCCAGCATCTTGCGCTGACTGCCGTTGATCGTGCCGCCGGCACCATCGCGCAACAGCTCCACGTATCCGGCGATGCTGGTCATCGGAGTGCGCAGCTCGTGGGAGACGTTCGACACGAACTCGGTCTTGTTGCGGTCCAGCGCCCGCAGCTCCCGAACGAGCAACTGCTGCTCCTGGTACAGCCGTGCCTGGTCGACGCCGCGGGCGAGATCGGCTGCGATGTGCTCGAGCGCGTCGACCTCGACCGCAGGCCAGCCGCCGCCGGAGCGGGCGACGACCAGCGCTCCCAACACGCTCTCCCCTCGCCCGAGAGGCAGGACCAGCACCGAGCGATCCCTCAGGGCGGCAGGCAGCCCCAGTCTCCCGGCCTCGTCGGCGTGGTCCACCTCCAGGGAGCGACGGCCCGCGTACAACCTGCGCAGCGGCGCCATCGGCAGCGAGCGGTCCTGCGTGGCGAGCGACGATCCCAGTGGAGCGAGCTCCGGCCGATGCCACTCCGGCGTGACGAGGTCCGCGGAGGTGTCCTCGGGTTCGCCTTCCGCCAGCCAGACGCAGACCCGCTCGACGCCGAAGTGCTGCCCGATCTCGGAGGCCGCCAGCTCGATGACGGCGTCGACGTCAAGATGCTCCCGGATGCTCATACCGATGTCGGCGGCGATCTCCCGGTGGCGCTGCCGTTCCTGCTCCACCTCGTGCAGCTTGGCGGCCTCGTCGGCCAGCGCGTTGATGGAACGGGCGACCTGTTGGAGCTCCGCGATCCCTTGTTCCGGTATGCGCGCCAGCGCGTCACCCCCTTCCCACCTCGTGACCGTGTTCCGCAGAGCGGCGATCGACCTGCCGAGCCGCTGCACGGTGGTGATCGCCGATCCTGTCGCCAGCAGGACGGCGACGGCGCCACAGCTGATCAGGGCGACCATCGCCTGACGGCGGGTGGCGGCGCTGCTCTGCCGCAACGAGGCGCTCTGGGCCTCGAGGCCCTCGGCGAGCCGGGTGCTGGTCTCGAGAAACTCGTCGATCACAGCCGCACCGGCCACCAGCCGCGCCGGCGTGTCCGCCGTTCCCGGCTCGGCTGCTCGGACGGCGGCCGTCATGGCGAACCACCGGTCGGCCAGCTCGGCCACGCTGCGCGCCGGCCGCTGCTCACCCACCTCGGCGAGCCGGACCAGCTCGTCCTTCACCCGAACGTAGTTCTGATGACCGCTGTCGTAGGCCTCAACGAGCGCCACGTCGCCGCTGTAGGTGTACCCGCGCAGGCCCCGGGAGCTGTCCAGCATGATCCCGCGCAGCTCGAAGTTCAGCTGCTGCATCGGCTGCACGCGGGACGTCAGCTCCTCCACGGAGCTCGCGGCCACCGAGACGGCTCCCGCGCCGAGCGCGAGCAGGACCAGGACGACGGCCACGAGCGGCCCGAACGTGAGCACGAGCAAGCGCCGGAAAGATGGTCCTGAACTCATGTCCGTTGGCCTCCTCGGGGTGCCGGAACGTCGAATCCGCGCCGGGTCATGACTCCCCATGAGCGCTCGGACTGGCGCAGCGCCGCCCACATGCCCCACGTTCGCCACCGTGCGGTCCGCTGCCGGTAGCCGATGTTCTCCGCGAGCGCCGCGAGAAGCGCCATCCCGAGGTCCGCCCATCGGTGGTAACGGCGGAACGAGTACTCCTCGACGGTGAGCGCGAAGACGGAGATCAGGAATGCGAAGCCGTACGCCGCCGCCGTGAGGGACACCGCGAACGACAGGGTGATCGCTCCCGTCGAGAGGCCGAGCACCAGCACGAGGACCGCCACGAACTCGACCAGCGGGGTGATCAGCTCGAACAGCATGTGGTAGGGCAACGTGAGCAGCCCCACGACGCCGTATCTCGGGTTGCCGATCATGCGCCGGTGCTTCAGCAGGATCTCGGTGAGGCCGCGGTGCCACCGCTTCCGCTGACGAGCGAGCACCAGCGCGGTGTCCGGAACCTCCGTCCACGACACCGGTTCGGCCACGAACACGATCCGGTAATCCCGTCCCTCGTCCCGCATCCTCCGGTGGATCCGCACCACCAGCTCCGCGTCTTCGCTCATGCAGTCCGGGTCGAGGCCGCCCACTGCCACGACGACGTCCCGCCGGAACAGCCCGAACGCTCCGGAGATCACGAGCAGGCCGTTGAACCGCGACCACGCGGTGCGGCCGAGCAGGAAGACCCTCAGGTACTCCACGGCCTGGATCGCGGGCAGCAGGCGCGTCGGCATCCGCACGTCGACCAGCCGGCCGGCCACCACCCGGCACCCGTTGGCGACCCGGACGGCGCCACCGGCGGCGACGACCCGGAGCGGGTCGTCGAGGAACGGCCTGGACACGCTCATCAGGGCGTCCGGGTCCAAAATGGAGTCCGCGTCGACCATGCACACCAGCGGGTGCCGGGCGAGGCACAGCCCGGTGTTCAGCGCACGGGTCTTCCCTCCGTTGTCCTGACGCACCACCACGAGCGGGATCGCACGGACGGCGGGAACGTGCACCGAACGCACGACACCCCGCTGCGGCAGCTCGTCGGAGACGACGGCGGGCAGGCTCACGAGCTGGAACTCGGCTTCGAGCCGGGCGAACGTCTCGTCCGTGGAACCGTCGTCGATGACGACGACCTCGAACACGGGGTAGCGCAGGGCGAGCATGGCCCGCACCGCCTCAACGATGCCCGCCTCCTCGTTGTGCGCGGGCATCAGCACCGACACGGCGGTGGTCAACGAGCCGGAGTACAGCTCGTCGGCGGCCAGGAACGGTTTGCGCCTGCCCTCCCTCGCGAACTCGACCGCCGCGACCGACAGGAACACGACGTAGCTGCAGTTGATCAGGAGGAAGTAGCAGGCCGCCACGAGGCCTGCGACCTCGACGGCGTTCAGGATCACACCGCCCCCGCGGGTGTGCCGGCGGCCGGCGTGATCATGGGTGACTCCTGGCCGTCGCGGCCAGACGCGTGTGGGTGATCTGGTCCCACGCCAGCGCCTCGACGGCGTGTGCGGTGGCAGCCGGGCCGAGGCTGCCGCCCGCCACGTTCGCGAGGACGGCACGACCGCGGTCACCGAGCCGGAGCAGCGAGCGGGACGCGTTGTGCGCCAAGCGATGCGGCTTCTCGGCGAGGAGGAAGCCCAAGGTGTCCG
>NZ_VSRL01000038.1 GCF_012184385.1 Lentzea indica | reverse complement strand
CCCGGCCGTCCGGTACGGCTCGCAGTGCCGCGCGCGTCCAACGGCAACGGCTACGACGGCGACTCGGTGCAGGCCGCCGGCCGCGCGCACGCGCTGCCGAGGATGTCCGGCCCCGGTGGTGTCGGTGCTCCGGTGCTGGTCGCGGTGCTGATGCTGGCCCTGGTGACGGGCGCGCTGGTGCGGACCTGGGTCCTGCGCCGCACCCCTGCGTAGTCGCCGGACGCGCTCTGTTAACCTTCTTCAGTTGCTGACGCGACGACCCTCCTGCCACGGAAAGCCCGTGGCCGCGAGTCCACAGGAGGTGAGTGGTCCTCATGCGTCATTACGAAGTGATGGTCATCCTCGACCCCAGTCTCGACGAGCGCACGATCGCGCCGTCTCTCGACACGTTCCTCAACGTCATCAAGACGTCGGGCGGCAACGTCGAGAAGGTTGAAGTTTGGGGCAAGCGCCGGCTGAGCTTCGAGATCAACAAGAACACCGAGGGTATCTACGCGGTGCTCGACCTGACCTCGACGCCCGACGCGGTGAAGGAACTGGACCGCCAGCTCGGTCTGCAGGAGACGGTGCTCAGGACGAAGGTCCTGCGCCGCGAGCCCGCCAAGTCGGCCGCCAAGGCCTGACGAACCTCGATTAGGGGAGCTCCCAAGACATGGCTGGTGAGACGACGATCACGGTGGTCGGGAACCTGACTGCCGACCCAGAACTCCGCTTCACCCAGAGCGGTGCCGCGGTGGCGTCCTTCACGGTCGCCTCCACGCCCCGCACCTTCGACCGCCAGTCCGGCGAGTGGAAGGACGGCGAAGCTCTGTTCCTGCGGTGCAACGTGTGGCGGCAGGTCGCCGAGAACGTGGCCGAGTCGCTCACCCGCGGTTCGCGAGTGCTCGTCTCCGGACGGCTGCGCCAGCGTTCCTTCGAGACGAAGGAAGGCGAGAAGCGCACTGTCGTGGAGCTGGAGGTCGACGAGATCGGCCCCTCGCTGCGCTACGCGACCGCGAAGGTCAACAAGGTCAGCCGTGGAGACGGCGGTGGCGGCGGCTTCGGCGGCGGCGGCCAGCAGTCTCGCGGCGGTGGCGGCGCTGCGCCCGCAGACGACCCGTGGGGTTCCGCCCCGCCGGCCGGCTCGGGTGGTTTCGCCGACGAGCCCCCCTTCTAGACCGCTGCACCGGTCATCCAGAACCTGATCACTGCGTATTCCAGGAGTTAGAGACACATGGCCAAGCCGCCTGTGCGCAAGCCCAAGAAGAAGGTTTGCGCCTTCTGCAAGGACAAGAGCGCGAGCCTGATCGACTACAAGGACACGACGCTGCTTCGGAAGTTCATCTCCGACCGCGGCAAGATCCGTGCCCGCCGTGTCACCGGCAACTGCTCGCAGCACCAGCGCGACGTCGCTGTTGCCGTGAAGAACGCCCGTGAGATGGCCCTGCTGCCCTACACCTCGACCGCTCGCTGAGAAAGGGGACATTCGCGATGAAGCTCATCCTCACCGCTGACGTTTCCGGCCTTGGCGCGCCCGGCGACATCGTCGAGGTCAAGGACGGCTACGGCCGCAACTACCTGCTCCCGCGCGGTCTCGCGATCGTCGCGACCCGCGGTGCGCAGAAGCAGATCCAGGTCATCACCCGCGCGCAGGACACCCGGCGCGTGCGCGACCTGGACCACGCCAAGGAGATCAAGACCGCTCTCGAGGGTCTCTCCGTGACGCTGAAGGCGAAGGCCGCGGCGGGCAGCACCAAGCTGTTCGGCTCGGTCACCGCTTCGGACGTGGCGGCTGCCGTCAAGTCCGCCGGTGGTCCCGTGCTGGACAAGCGCGCCATCGAACTGCCGGGTCACATCAAGACGACCGGCAAG
Organism: Lentzea indica; assembly: GCF_012184385.1. Taxonomy (GTDB): domain Bacteria; phylum Actinomycetota; class Actinomycetes; order Mycobacteriales; family Pseudonocardiaceae; genus Lentzea; species Lentzea indica. The sequence goes on along the minus strand of NZ_VSRL01000038.1, from coordinate 52,469 downwards.
CACTCGGTCACGGTTCGCCTCCACCCCGAGGTCACCCTGACCCTGCCGGTGGTTGTTACCAGCTCCGCCGAGTAACCAGCCCTGCTCCGTAGGGTAGGGCCAAGGCTGCTCGCCGCTTACGCGGCTTCGCCTTGGCCCTACTCCGGTGTCTGTTGCGGGGGCGACCCCGCAGACCCCGCAGATCTGACCGCTGCCGAGTGAGTTCGGCTCGTTCAGTTTGCTGAAGCGCCGCCTACCCGGGATGCTCCGGGTGGGTGGCGCTTTCGCTCGTTCGGACCAGTGCCGCCCCGTCCACGTCCTGTGGATAAACCGTGCGTACAGCGGGCTCACGACACGCCGAAGCGGGCGTTTTTCGCGACACGCCGACGGTGTGGCGCACAACTTTTTCCACAACTTGTGCACAGCCCCTGAGCTGCAGTTACTTCTGTCACTCCACCGGTTGTCAACAGGTTGTCCCCAGCGCCTCCGCCCCTGTGAGCAACCATCCACAGGTTGTCCCCCAGTTGTCCACAGGACAATCCACACGCTGGTTTGCTTGCTCCGGACGGGTCCCTCTAGCGTCGCGACTCGGGCGATCGTCATCGCACAGCGTGGCCGCCCGGAATTGTCGGTGTCGCGCTGTACAACTAGGGGACATGGCACCGGCTCTCGACTCTTCACAGGGGTGATTTGGCAGTGGCGCTGGTGGACGACCGGGGCATGGCGGAGCCCTCATTCGAGCGTCAGCCGCCCCAGGACCTCGCCGCCGAGCAGTCCGTTCTCGGCGGAATGCTGCTGTCCAAGGACGCCATCGCCGACGTCATCGAGGCGCTCGCGCCGAACGACTTCTACCGCCCCGCGCACCAGGCGATCTACGACTGCATCCTCGACCTGTACGGCCGCGGCGAGCCCGCAGACCCGATCACCATCTCGGCCGAGCTCGAGCGGCGTGGCGAGCTGCTGCGCGTGGGTGGCGCCCCGTACCTGCACACGTTGATCGCGACGGTGCCGACGGCAGCGAACGCCGGCTACTACGCCGAGATCGTGGCCGAGAAGGCGGTGCTGCGCCGCCTCGTCGAGGCGGGCACGCGCATCGTCCAGCTCGGCTACAACGGTGCCGAGGGCGCGGACGTCGACGAGGTGGTCGACCGCGCGCAGGCCGCGATCTACGAGGTCACCGACCGCCGCACGACAGAGGACTACGTGGCGCTGGAGGACCTGCTCCAGCCGACGATGGACGAGATCGACGCGATCGCGTCCCGCGGCGGCATCTCGCAGGGCATCCCGACGGGCTTCGCGGACCTCGACGAGCTGACGAACGGCCTGCACGGCGGCCAGATGATCATCGTCGCCGCACGTCCCGGCGTCGGCAAGGCGCTGGCGCTCGACACTCCGCTGCCCACGCCGTCCGGCTGGACCACGATGGGTTCCGTCGCGGTGGGCGACTTCCTGATCGGCGCCGACGGCCGCCCGACGCGCGTGGTCGCCGCGACCGAGGTGATGACCGGCCGCCCGTGCTTCGAGGTGGAGTTCTCCGACGGCACGGTGATCGTGGCCGACGCCGAGCACCAGTGGCTGACGGAGTCGTGCAGCGAGACCGGCGGCTTCTGGGCGATCCGCACGACGGCGCAGCTGTTCGAGCGCGTCGGCGTGTGCCGCATGTTCGTGCGCATGTCCGCCGGGTGGGAGCTGCCCACCGTCTCGTTGCCGCTGGCGCCACGTGCGCTGGGTCTGTTCCTGTCCGGACTGGGCGATCTGGAGCTGACCGACGACGAGCTGCGCGTGGCCAAGGACCTGGACGTGGCCGACGACCCGCACATCCCCGCCGCGTACCTGCGTGCCTCGCGCAAGCAGCGCGAGGAGCTGCTGGCGGCGTTGCAGATCGACGGCCGGTTCGCGCGCCTGCGTCGTGACGTCGACGAGCTGATCGCCGGCCTGGGCCGGCACGACCAGGTGGAGATCGTGGCGGTGCGCCCGGTCGCGTCCGTGCCGGTGCGGTGCGTGGAGGTCGACAACCACGACCACCTGTACCTCGCGGGCGGGACGATGATCCCGACCCACAACTCGACGCTGGGCCTCGACTTCGCCCGCTCGTGCTCGGTGAAGCACGGCCTGACCAGCGCCATCTTCAGCCTGGAAATGAGTCGCACCGAGATCGTGATGCGCATGCTCTCCGCCGAGGCGCGCATCCGCCTCGGCGACATGCGCGGCGGCAAGATGAGCGACGACGACTGGACCCGCCTGGCCCGCAGGATGAGCGAGATCAGCGAGGCGCCGCTGTTCGTCGACGACAGCCCGAACCTCACGATGATGGAGATCCGCGCCAAGGCCCGCCGCCTCAAACAGCGCCACGACCTGAAGCTGATGGTCGTCGACTACCTCCAGCTGATGTCGTCGGGCAAGAAGTCCGAGTCACGTCAGCAGGAAGTCTCGGAGTTCTCACGATCGCTGAAGCTGATCGCCAAGGAGCTCGAGGTCCCGGTCATCGCGATCTCCCAGCTGAACCGTGGTCCGGAACAGCGAACCGACAAGCGCCCGATGCTGTCGGACCTCCGTGAGTCCGGCTCGCTGGAGCAGGACGCCGACATGGTCATCCTGATCAACCGCCCGGACGCCTGGGAACGCGACGACCCGCGCGCCGGCGAGGCCGACCTGATCGTCGCCAAGCACCGTGCCGGCCCGACCGCCACCATCACCGTGGCGCACCAGCTGCACTACAGCCGCTTCACGGACCTGGCCCAGGCTTAGTAGCGGCTTGCAGGGTCCCAAACTCGATGACACTTCCCAAAGATCTGGCACTGAAATGGCACTGGTGCCTTCGAAATCAGGATTGATCATTCGTTCAACCCCTGGGCCGTTCGTGTCCGGCGTGGTGTCTCCGCGATGGCGGAGACACCACGCCGGCTGTCAGCAACGCACGGCGGAGCCGTTGTACTTGAGGTTGCTGTCCCAGACCCAGCCGGCGATGTCCTGGCCCACGACACGCACCCAGGTCCAGGTGTTGCCGGAGTCGTTGCGGACGTAGCAGTGGTAGTGCAGCCGCGTGCTGCTGTCGATGTAGCCGTCGATCGTGCAGCCCGCATAGGGGCCTTCCGCACGGACCGGAACGCTGGACTTGGACGGGTAGCCGTCGTTGAACGGGTCCTTCGCCGAGTGGCCGTGCGAACGGCAGGCAGCCGACGTGCCCGGTTGGCCCTCCGTGGCCGGGCCGGCCATCGCGGCGGACGGTGTCAGGGCGACGAGCCCGGCGGCGATGACGCCAGCCACGGCCGCAGATCTACGCAATGCCACGAGTTTCCTCGATGCCATGTGATAGTCCTTCCTTTTGGTTACGCCGTCCACCTCGACTTCGGCGAACGGAACACACACACGATCGGACCGGTCGAACATTTCGCCGGTTGATGCACGGCGGGAAGAATTCCGAATTGCAGCAATTCCGGTGACGCGATGCCAGCTTGGCAAGACGGTGGACGTGCGCCAAGCGATTCGACGCGTCCCGGACGGCTGCGCCATCTCTTGCCTGGTCAGGTGGCATCTGTCCGGGCAGTCGGACAATGTCACCTGACCAGCCGACGTCCTGGGGGCGGGTGATCCGCCACGATGGGATGGTGACTCGTAACCGTGTCCAGCCGGAATCAGCCCGGGATGTCGCGGAGTTCTCCGCCCTCCTCCGATTGCTCAAAAAGAATTCGGGGCGGACACTGCGTCAATTGGAGGAAGAGGCCGCCAAATGCGGCGCCGTCCTGCCCCGTAGCACCGTCGCCGACATGTTGCGCCGTGACGCGCTTCCCAGGCCGGAGCTGCTGGCGGTGTTCGTGCGCGCGTGCGGCGACGGGCAGCATCTGGCGGAGTGGCTGAGCACCCGGGAACGTCTGGCCGTGGGCCCGTACCTCGACATGGAGCCGGCGGATCCGGCCGTGCGACCGGCAGTGACGGCACAGGGTGCCGAAGCGTCCGCACCACGACCGTCGGGACGATCGAAGCGGTGGCTCGCCGCTGCGACGGCGGTGACCGTGGTGGCGATCGCTGTGATCGTCACGGTCCTGCTCGACAGCTCCTCCGGTCCGCCGGCGTTACCCTCCGACGGCTGGTATCTGCTCCGCCCAGGCCATACCGCCGACCGCGACCTCTGCGTGGGGGAGGGACGCGAGCGCAACAAGCGCACCGACCGTCCGCTGGCCGTTCAGCGACCGTGCAAGGAACTGGTGCCGGACACGTATATCGAAGCCGTCGGCCACGGCGTGTACCTGATCAAATGGCGCCATCCGGAGCAGGGCTGGGGCTGCCTGTCAGTGGACGAGGCGTTGCTCGACGACGGCATGCTGCTGGCCCCCAGGGACTGCACCTCGGCGGCCGATCAACGGTTCTTGTTCCAGCCGGTGTCCGCCCCCGTGCCGAACGGTTTCGTTCTGCGGCCGGTGCACAGCGGCAAGTGCGTGGGCCTGCTCGGCGGTCCGGCCGACGTCGATGCCGGAGCCGAGCTGTCACAGGCCACCTGTTCCGGTCAGGCCGACCAGGTGTTCCTCCTGGAACAGGTCGGACGCGCATCACTCGTACCAGCCGGATGAGACGGCGAGCCTGCCCGGGTTTCGCGGAGTCGCGATGCTGGGTTGTCGCCGAACGGTCTCATCGGACACCGGTGTCAGGTGAGGGCGACCGTGTCCGCCGGCACATGGCACGAGGTGGGAGTGGGCCGCTCACCCAGGCGGAACGCGGCAGGAGGAACACCCATGAGGCGGCGGAACTCGCCGATCACGGGTCTAGCTGCAACTCGACAACCTCGACGCACGCGACGGCGGCCAATCACGCGGACGGATGGCCCGACTCGCCTGATGACGGACATCAACCTGTCACGCGTGGCGAGTTCCTACGGGCGTGGCTGGAGGCCGCGCAGTGCCGTGTCCACGACCTGGTCCACGTATTCGTGAGTGAGCGGGCCGGTGCGTTGGAGCCACCGATTGAGGATCGGCCCGAACAGCATGTCGATGGCCACCTCGAGTTCGACGTCCTCAGCCAGTTGCCCTGCGCGCTGAGCGGCGCGTAGGCGTTCCTTCTTCAGCTCCCGCATCGGCCTGTCCAGGCGCAACACGTAGTCGGCGGCCAGAATCGGGTCGTTGACGATCTCGACGTGCATGGCACGCATGGCCTGGTCGTAGCGCGGGTCGTCGAGTTCGTCGACCGTGGCCCGAAGGACCAGCTTCAGGTCGGCCGCCAGGTCACCGGTGTCGGGTAGTGCCGCGGCCTCGCCCTCGCCTGCGAGCGTGAGGAACGCGTCGAAGAGCAGCGAGCCCTTCGACGACCACCATCGGTAGATCGTCTGCTTGCCAACTCCGGCGGCGTGGGCAATCCCTTCGATGCTGAGCTTCGTGTACCCAACCTCCCCGACCAGGTCGATCGCGGCGGCGAGGATGGCTCGGCGCGCGGTCTCGCTGCGGCGGCTGGGATCCGGGGCGACCTTGGTGGACACGGGAGCAATCTAGCAAAGATGAGACGAGACGGTCCGTCTTGACAGGCGGGGCACCTTCGAGCCAAGCTACTGCCACAACGAGACGAGACGGTCCGTCTTGACAGGACGGGCTCGTTCAAGGCAAGCTATCGCCACAACGAGACGGTACGGTTCGTCTCGCCACCGGAAGGAACGCATGGAAACCTCAGCTGCATCCCGCGTCTGGTTCATCACCGGAGCCAGCCGTGGCCTCGGCCGCGCTTTCACCGAGGCGGCGCTCGCCGCCGGTGACCAGGTCGTCGGCGCGGCCCGCGACGTCTCGCCGCTCCGACGACCTCGCCGCCCAGCATCCGGGGCGTCTGCTGGCACTGCGTCTGGACGTCACCGATCGTTCGGCGGTGTTCGACGTCGTCGACCAGGCGGTGGGGCACTTCGGCCGGCTCGACGTCGTTGTCAACAACGCCGGGGCGCTGTTCGCCGGCATGGTGGAGGAGTTCAGCGAAGCCGAGGCACGCGCCCAGATGGAGGTCAACTTCTTCGGCGCGCTGTGGGTCAGTCAGGCTGTCATGCCGCGGCTGCGGGCCAACGGCAGCGGGCACATCCTGCAGATCTCCAGCATCGGCGCACTCAGCGGGTTCACCAGCACCGGGCTCTACAGCGCCAGCAAGTTCGCGCTGGAGGGCATGAGCGAGGCGCTCGCCGCCGAGGCCGCGCAGTTCGGTGTCAAGGTCACCATCGTTCAGCCGGGTGGTTACTGGACCGACCTCTACACCAGCAGCAGGGCTACCAGCCCGAATCCTGCCTACGACCCGCTTCGCGCGGAGCTGGAAAAGCAGTGGGCGGAAGGGTCGATCGACAGCGAACCTCGTCTGGCCGCCGAAGCGGTGATGACCTTGGTCGCTAGCGACGATCCTCCACTGCGGCTCCTGCTCGGAAGCATGGTCTACGACCTCGCCTTCGACATCTCCCGGCGACGCATGGACACCTGGGCCGGCTGGGAACAGACCAGCCGCGCCGCGGAGAAGGCCGTCCCGGCTCCGAACGCCTGACCGATCTGATCGCCTTGCCGCAGAATCGGCGGGCACCTCCGCGAGACGATGGAGAATCCACTGGTCATGCAAGATCGACATGTTGAAGGCGATGCGCTGATCAGGCCGGCCGAGCGCGGGGATGTTCCCGCCCTCGTCCGTCTGCGCCTGGCCAACGCCGAACGGCACGTCCAGCTCGCGCCGGACCTGTTCCGCGTTCCCGACGTGTCGGTCGTGCGGCGGCACTTCGAGGATGTCGTGGGGCACGCGCTGATCTCGGTCGCCGAGCTGGACGGCGAGGTCGTGGGCATGGCGGAGGTGGTCCTCCTGCCGGAGCCTCCCGACCACCAGATCCTGGTGCCCCGCCGGGCGGCCGACGTCCACACGGTGGTCCTGGACGAACATCGCGGCCGGGGTGTCGGCGCGGCTTTGGTCGCGGCGGCCCAACGAGTGGCCGCCAGCCGTGGCGTCTCGATCATCTACGCCAACATCTTCGCGGCGAACGAGGACGCTGTTGCCTTCTACTCCGCGGCTGGCTTCGGACCGCGGGGAATTCTGCTGAGCAAGCCATGGAGCTGACGGTTCTCGGCAGCTGCGGCGCCTATCCGGAACCGGGCCGCGCGTGCAGCGGCTTCGCGGTGGAGGAGTCCGGCTACCGGCTCGTCCTCGACCTGGGTTACGGCACGTTGCCGCGGCTTCTGGAGCTGTGGCCGTCGGGCCCGGACGCCGTCGCGATCACCCACGAGCACCCCGATCACTGCGCTGACCTGCACGGCTTGTTCCGCATGTACCACTACGGCCGACGTGGACGCCTGCCGTTGTACTGCCCGCCGGGCGTGCTGGACCGGTTGCAGGGCCTCGAACCCGAGGTGTCCCTGCTCGAGGTCTTCGACGTCTTCGAGCTGCCGGGCGCGTGGGAAGCCGGGCCCTTCAAACTGACCGGCGTCGACCTGCCGCATTTCGTACCGAACGCGGGCGTTCGTCTGGAGGCTTCACGCGTGCTCGCCTACACCGGCGACACCGGACCTTCGCCTGCCCTGGCTTCGCTGGGGCGTGACGCCGACCTGTTCATCGTCGAGGCCACCGACCGGCCCGGCGACACCTCTGATCTGTTGATGACGTCTGCCGCCGCCGGTTCGTGGGCCGAACAGGCGGGCGCTCGTCGCCTGATGCTCACCCACTTCTGGCCGGGCAACGACCGCCTCGCCGCCGTGACCGCAGCTGGCGAGTCGTTCTCCGGCGAGATCTTCACTGCCTCTGAAGGTGATGTTTACGCACTTGACTGACGTCAGTCCACGTTGACGACGAGCGCTTGTCAGCCTAGCCTGACAAGCGTGGACGAACTCACACGTCAGATCAACTCGGTCGACCCCGCCGTCGGCCTGCGTGCCGTCGGGGCGCTGCGACGCCTCGCCGAACAGGTCGAGGCGACTTCCGTGGCCCGCGCCAGAGAGCAGGGCTGGTCGTGGGAGCAGATCGGCGACGCGCTGGGAATGTCCCGCCAGTCGGTGCACGCCAAGTACAGGGGGACACCATGAAGCACCTCGCCAGGCAGGTCCGCGCCCGCGTGATCATGGCCGCGCAGGCGGAGGCCCAACGCCGAGGCGACCGCCGCCTCTCCACCGAACACCTGCTCCTCGGCCTGCTGCACGAACCGGCCGCCGTCACAGTGCTGGGCGTCCGACCTGCCCGCGCCAGACGCAGGCCTCGACGCCCTCGCCGCGCCGCTCTCGCTGCGATCGGCATCAACACCGGCGAGTTCGCGGCGACCGTCGTGCCTGCCGCGACGAAGCGCCCGCCCCTGACCACTGCGGCTCGCGCCACCCTGCTCCGAGCGGTCAAGCCGGCCCCGCGCGCCAAGGCGGTCCACCCGACCGCCGAACAGTTCGTCCTTGCCCTGCTCGCCAACAACCGCCCGGACCCGGCCGCCGACCTGCTGGCCCACCTCGGCGTCGACACCGATGCCGTGCGCGGACGTCTGTCATGAACCGGCTGGCGCTCTGCGGCGTGATCGCGGGGCCGCTCTTCGTCCTGACGTTCCTGATCAACGGCACTGTCGTCGCCGGCTACTCGCCCCTGCGCCACCCGGTCAGCTCGCTGCAGCTGGCGAGCTGGGTCCAGTCCGCGAACTTCATCGTGGCGGGCGCGCTCGTGGTGGCGTTCGCCGTCGGCACTCGCTTGGGTTTCTGGGGTTCGCTGTTCATCGGCATGGTGGGCCTGGGCCTGGTGGGTTCCGGCATCTTCACGACCGACCCGGTCAGCGGCTATCCGCCAGGAAGCCCGACCGTGTCCGAGTACACCTGGCACGGTCTGGTGCACGACCTGTTCGCCATACCGACGTTCGTGGGCTGGCCCATCGCCTGCTTCGTTCTGGCCCGCCGCTTCCGCCCGTGGTACTCGATCGCGTCGGGCGTGGCGTTCACGGTCATGTTCGTCCTGACCAACGCTGCGTTCGCACAAACGCCGGGCCTGGTGGAGTTCGGCGGCCTCTTCCAACGCCTGACCATCATCATCGGCTTCACCTGGCTCACCCTCTTGGCCCTGCACCTCACCCCTGCGGGGGCTCTTCGGCGCGGCAATGCTGGTCAACCGGCCTGACCTCGGCTAGACACGATTCGTGCTGCACGACCCGCTCACGGGCCTGCCCGGACACGCGCTGCTGCTCGACCGCCTGGAGCAGTCGCTGATCCGTGCGCGCACGCGCGGCACGCTCGTGACGCTGGTCCTGATCAGAGACCCGGACTCTGTGCTGAACGCGGCCAAGGTGCTGCGCGCGGGTCTGCGTCCGGACTTCACCGTCGCCCGGTACCGCGACACGGTTCTGGCTGTGCTGGCCGAGCACGACTTCGGCGACGGCTCGCCGATCTCGTCGCTGATCAGGCAGCTGGTCGGGGAGAGCCCGCAGATCCACTGGGTGACGAGCGACGGCGACACGGCTCCGGAAGACGTGATCTCGACGGCAGAAAGCCGCTGACGCAAGACAGCACTGAGCCCCGGCGACACCGTCGTGTCGCCGGGGCTCAGCTTCTTACCGGAGGAGGGTGTTACAACTTGCGGGGTGTTACAGCGAGCCGGTCACGCGCTCGAACACGTTGACCGGGTCGATCAGGGCGAGCGCCGGAGCGTTCATCGGGAGCGCGCGCTCCTCGGCCTGCGGAGCCAGGCCCTGGGTCGGGTTCAGGTTCAGACCCGAGACGGAGGCCGGGCCGTCGAGCGGCAGCGCGGGCAGCGAGCGCTCGGTCGGCAGGGCGGGCAGCTGCACCGGCAGGGCCGGGGCGGTGATCGGGAGGGACGGAACGGCCGGCAGCGAACGCTCGGTGGCGCCCGCCGGGATCAGGCCCTTCGCGGCCTCCAGCACCTGGCCCAGGGGCAGGCCCTGGACGTTCGGCGTGATGCCGGCCGTGCCACCGTTCAGCGGCACGTTGGAGCGCTCCTGCGCCACACCGGGCAGCGCCGGGGCGGGCAGCTGGCCGGTCATCGCGGCCAGGTCGGCCGGGTTGGGCAGCGTGTTCAGCGGCAGCTTGTCGATGCCGTTGATGCTGTCGATGCCGTGGAACGCCGGAACCTCGTCGGCCTTCATCAGGCTGTCCACGCCCTTGGGGAGCTGGATGCCCTTGAGCTGCGTGGCACGCAGGGTGCCACTGTCTTCGCCGGTGAGCTGGGTGTCGTCGCTCGTGCCCTGCGTGGTCGCCTGGCCGACGACCTCCACGGGGATGCGCGCGACCTTGGCGGCAGCCTCGACCGGGACGGACATGTCGCGGGCGGTCAGCGGGCCGCTGCCGTCCGTCTGCCCGTCGCCGCCGGCCTGGGTGTGCGACACCTTCTCGGTGACGGTGTTCGCCTGGCCCGCAGCCGCGATCGCGTCCGCGTACACGCCGGCAACGGCGGTGGCGGGGACGTTGATCAGGTTGCCGGAGACCGACGCGTCCTCAGCCGAGGAGGTGTCGTTGCCACCCGCCACGACGTTGGTGTCGGTCAGCGTGTCGGAGTTGGTGATGCCTGCTGCCGAGACCGAGTTGCCGGGCACCGGCACGAACGGAGCGGCCTGCGCACCGATCAGGTTGGCCGGAGACCGAGCCACCGTCACCGTTGCTGGTGCCATCGCCACCGGCGACCGAGTCGAGGTCGTTGGTGGCAGCGGCGTCGACGTTGCTGCCGCCGCCGACGGCCAGCCGGCGACCTGCGTGCCGGACGAGACCGGGGTCGAGACGACGTTGCCGGCGATCGAGCCGTCCTCACCGGTGGTGAGAGCGTCGCCGCCCGCCTTCATGTCGGTGGCGTTGTCGCCCGTGGACGTGTTGTTGCCGACCGCGGTGACGCCGTTGCCGAAGACCTGAGCCGGCATCGAGGTCGGAACCTGGACGATGTTGCCGGAAACCGAGCTCTTCTTGCCGTACGCCTTCGGGTCGCTGCCCGCGACGACGGAGGTGTCGTTCGACGAGTCGGACGCGGTGTTGCCCACGAGGCCCGCGGTGGTCCCGAAGACCTGTGCCGCAGCGGCGGTGGGCGTGGTCACGACGTTGCTCGAGACCGTGCCGCGGTCGTCGATCGAGTTCGGCTGACCGCTGGAACGGATGTCCTTGGTCTCGTCCGCCGAGCCGGTGGCGCTACCGACGAGCGTGGCGGCCACACCGTAGGCCTCGACCGGAACGGCGACCGGGGTCTGCGCCACGTTGCCGGAGCCGACCGAGTCGTTGCCGACCGTGCCCTGGTAACCCGCGGTCGTCGACTTGACGTCGTTCTCGCAGGTGCCGGCAGCCTGGCCGCCGGCGGAGGCACCGTTGCCGCACAGGTCCACGGCCGTGGCCGGGGGAACGTCGGCGATGTTGCCGGACAGGACGGACTTGTCGCCCAGCGTGTAGGTCTCGCCACCGGCGTTCGACGTCGCGTCGTTCGCGTGGTCGGTGAGCGCGTTGCCGACGACCGCCGCACCGTTGCCGCCAGCGGCGACGGGGAGCCGAGATGGGCGCGCCCGCGACGTTGCCGGACCCCGTGGAACCCGTGCCGTTGGTGTGCTTCGTGCCACCGGCGTTCGAGTCGTTGGTCGTGTCGCTCGTCGCGGACGAGTTGCCACCCGCGGCGGCCGAGTTGTCGTCGACCGTGATCGGGCCGGCGAGGGCGGGCTCGACGACGTTGCCGGCCAGCGTGGCCGGGTCGCCGTCGGTGTTGGTGTCGCCACCGGCGTAAGCCGCACCGGTCTGGACCGAGTCGGTGGTGGCGTTGGCCGCACCGGCGACCGCGTTGCCGTTCACCTCGAACAGCGGAGACAGCGGGATCGGCACGGCGTTGCCGGAGATCGAGCTGTTGCGGCCGCTGGTGTTGACGTCGCCCTCGGAGGAGGCGAACGTGTCGGCGGTGGACGTCGCCTCGGCGATGCCGACCGCACCCACACCGTTGCCGGTGATCTGAACCGGCGTCGCGCCCTGCTCGGCCACGACGTTGCCGGAGACAGCGCCCTTGTCACCGTTGGTGGTGATGGGGCCGCCGGTCGTCGAGACCTGCTCGGCCGTCGTGTTCGTGGCGGCGTTGCCACCCGCCGCGATCGCGTTGCCGGTCAGCTGGACCGGGAGCACGTGGTTGACGGCAACGACGTTGCCGGCGAGCGCCTGGCCTTCGCCGTCGGTGACGATGGTGCCGTCGCGGTGGGTTGCCTGCGAGCAGTCGCCGGCCGCCTCGGCGTTGCCGAGGACCGCGATCGCGTTACCGCAGACGTGGACCGGCACATCGACGTGCGCCTGAACCGTGTTGCCGCGGAACAGGCCCTGCGCGGCGGTGCCCTGCACGCGGTCGGCGGCCTGCCTGATCAGCGGGTGCGCGACCGGTGCGGCCGTGCGGACGGGCACCGCGCTGGTGACGCGGTCCGTGCTGATCGTGCGGTCGATCTTGGGGACGTTCAGGTTCTTGGCGGGGGTACCCAGATTGTTCTGGTCCACCTTCACCGGAACCGAAACACCCGCGTCAACGGGCGACGGTGCTGCGTCGGGGTTGACGTTCTCCTGGGCAGAAGCGATGCCCGTACCGAGCATCAGCAAACCACCAGTGACAAACGCGGACTGAATTCCGCGCTTCGCCCAGGTCTGCATTGGGTCTCCTTCCAAATGTCCCGTCTCAGCGACGGGGGCTCTAGGGGTGGGGCCGGGACGCGCAGGGGAGGGCGCGTCATCACCGGGGGAGTCGCACGCGGTGATCGACCGGAAGGAGCGCAAGAAAAAGCGCGACGGTCGACTTCCGGACAGCCGGGGAGGTGGCTGCCGCGGACCGCGCGCTGAAATCAGTCGGGGTTGATACCGGGCTGCTTGCCCGGCGTCACGGTCACCTCGTCGGTGGACGGCGCGAGAGCGCGCGTCACCGAGGTGCCGTTGGCGTTGCCGGACGCAGCGAAGGCAGCGGTCTTGCTGCCGTTCGCAGAACCAGAACCGTCGGAGCACGAAGTGCACTGCACCGGCGCGGGGGCCGGGACGGGCAGCTTCGGGAACGGGTTGCTGGGCAGGGACGGACGCTGTTCGGACGGCACGACGAAGTCGTTGTGCTGCAACAGGTCCGTCCACGAAGCACCGGACGGGCCGGTGAACTGCGAGACCACCGGGGCCGGCGACTGTCCGGCATCGGCGGGGGGAGCCGGGATCTCCGGGAACGTCACGTCCATCGACCGCGCCGTGGCGGGGGCTGAGGACTGACCGGTCCTGGTGATCTGCGGCAGGATCCGCTCGGCGATCTGCTCGACCGCCTTGGAGACCTGCACGTCCGGCAGAGCGGCGCGAGCCTTCTGCTGCTCGGCGCGCAACGTGTCGTCGATCTTGTGCACTGCCGTGGCAGCGGGGACGACGGCCGGCAGCTTCTCGTCAACAGAGACGATCTTGGTGACGACGTCGAACTGCTGCACGTCTTCAGCGGCGTCCGCCGATGACGTGGTCAGCACCCAGGCAACGGCCGTACCCGCGATCGCTCCGCCAACAGCGAGCAGCGCTCGGGTGGCGAACCGGCGGATGCCGTTCGCTCCCGTCTTCGCTCGCAGATCAGCGGAGAACAACGCAGGTAACCTCGCTACTCGGTGGCGCTCAAGGGATTCGCCGACGATCAACGTGATCAAGTCGACGTGGTGAACAGTGCCAGTCGCACCACCCAGAACGCACGCTCACAGCGCCCGGTTAACTACATCGTGTGACGGACACAGCGTGCAAGTCAATCTCACACGCTGTGATCACCGCACGTCGCCATGCTCAAGATCAAACGCGCTTGAGCACCCGAGCCGCACCGGCCGCGGCGGTCGACGCGAGCACCCACCCCACGGCGACGAGCAGACCGGAGATCCACTGCGATGCGCCGGTGAACTGCCATTTCCCGTCGTGACCGAAGTCGACGATGGGCAGCAGCAGGTCGAGGGAGAGGAGCCAGGCGTTCCACACCGGGTCCTCGTCCTTGTTGAGCTTGATCATCGGGTGCCAGTTGAACCACAACGCGCCGCCCAGCCAGAACACGCCGAGCCAGCAGATCGCGAGCCACGGCCGGTAGCCGTAGCCGACCGTCCACCGCTGCACGGCGCCCCAGACCCGGCCGGCCCTGCCGAGCTCGGAGTAGCGGCGGCGTTGCTTCTCCAGCTGGACCTTCTGCGCGAGCTCCTCCTCACCGCCCTGTTGGTAGACGGCGGCGAGCTGCTCGTACGGTCCGGGCGCGAAGTCCGGCTGCACCTTGAGCAGCCACCGCAGCCGGGTTTCGACCGGAACATCGGGATCAGCGGTGATGCCGGCGAACTCGAAGTCGTCGACGGCGACGCCGCCTTCCGCGTCCCACAGGCCGGGGCCGTCGGTGACCGACACCGCCTTCAGCCTGCTCAGCACGACCTTGCCCTTGGGCTGCTGGCCCTCGGGGATGTGCAGGCGGAACTGGTGCACGGTGAGGCCGTACGCGTTGAGCGCGATGTCCGCGGAGGTCGAGCCGAGGTGCGAGTCGCTGAACGTCGCCATCTTGCCGACCTCGCCCAGCCGGATCCGCACACCGCCGACCGCGGTGAACCCGCGGCTGCACAGGAGGTCCTTGCCGATCGTGATGGCGCGCGCGTCGAGTGACGGCTTCTGCGTGCCGTTCGCCCGGAGTCGCGGAAGGGTGAGTTCGGCGCCGGACATGTCGAGGGTGGAGCCGATGTTCGCGTTCTGCAGCCGGATCGAGCCCTTGGCCTTCAGGTCGCGGAGGAAGAGGGTCCCGCCGATCTCCAGGCGGTCGGCGAACAGCACGTCGATGCCCGGCCCGTGCAGCGACACCCCGGACATGCTGGCGCTGCCCATGATGTTCGCGTTCGACAGCCGTACCTGGCCGTAGGTCTGCAGCGGCAACGACCGGGTGCCCGCGCCGTTGACCGCGCTACGGGCCTCGACGTCGCCGCGGACCTGCATGCCGTCCGCGTGCAGGGCGACGGGGATGCGGTTGGTGATGTCGCCGGCGAGCTCCTCCGCGACGTCGCGCGGCCCGATCACCGCGCCGGACAACCGCAGGTATCCGCCGATGCTCGCGTTCGGCAGCCGGACCGTGCCGGTGCTGGTGAAGCCGTCGTCCAGCTCGACGTTGCCCTCGACCCGGATGCGGTCGGCCACCAGCGTCGCCGCCTCGTCCGCCGACCCGTGCGGCAGGACCAGCACCTGACTGTCGACGTGGTGGGTGGAGTGCAGGCGGGCGCCGGTGAACTCGAGGTTCCCGCCGACGCGCGCACCGTCGAACAGCACCCGGCCCTCCGCCGTGAAGCGGCCGCCATCGGCGTTGCAGAAGACGTTGCCCGCGACGACGATGCCGGACGCCTCCAGCGCGTCCTGCCCGGTGTTGATCAGCCGCGCACCGCCGAGGTGGACGCTGCCGCCGATCGCCGCGCCTCGCAGGCGCACCTCTCCCTGGGCCCGCATCGCGATGGCCTGGATGGATCCGCTCACCCGCAGGCGGGCGCCGAGGAGCGCGTGGTTCGTGTCGCTCCTCAAGACCGCGCCTGCCAGCCGGAGCGTGCCGTCGACGGCGGCGTCGGTGAGGTCGACGGTGCCGGTGCAGGTGAAGCCGGCTTCGAGGACCAGGTCGCTGAACACACGGAGGTTGCGGCCCTGGAGTCCCGGGACGCGGGTGCCGCGGAGTCTCAGTCCGATGAGGCGGGCCATGCGGAGGTCGAGCGACTCCTCGAACCTGCAGTGGGTGAGGTCGATGACCCGCGTGACGCGGGTGCCCTCCAGCTCGAACTTGCCGGTGACTCTGGCGTTTCGCAGCCGCAGCGCGGGCAAACCCTTGCGCGGAACGCGGTACATGCCGGTGAGCAATCCGGTGAGCACTTCACCGCGGACGCTCTGTCCGGTCAGATCGATCTCGGTGCCGCCCGCATAGGCCCCGGCGACCTGGCGTTCGAGATCGGTCAAGTCTTCCGGCTTGATCACTATCGCCCTCCCCTGACGAATCGGATCATCCCTATCAGCTTCCGGCTTTACCAGGGGCTGAACAGTTAACGTGAGGCACGTGAGCGCACCGGAATCGGAGATCAGCAGTCGCGTTCCGCTGCTGCTACGGGTAAGTGCCGCGCTGAGCTGGCGGTTCGTCGTTGTGGTGGCCGCGTTGTACGTGGTCGCGTACGTGTTCGGCTTTCTCGCCTCGATCGTGATCCCCGTCGCAATCGCGCTGCTGCTCGCCGCGTTGCTGTCGCCCGGCGTCACGAAGCTCGTCGAGTGGCGGGTCCCGCGCGGCGTGGCGACGACTGTGATGATGATCATCGGCATCGGTGTGCTCGGCGGCGTGCTGACGTTCGTGATCAGCGAGTTCTCCCGGGGTCTTCCCGAACTGCAGACACAGGTGGGGGCATCGCTCGACACGATCCAGCAGTGGCTGAAGGACGGGCCCGCGCACCTGTCCGACGCGCAGCTGCAGAACTACCTCAACGAGATCGTGAAGACGATCAAGGAGAACCAGGCCGAGATCACCTCCGGTGCGCTGACCACCGCCGCGACTGTCGGCGAGGCGCTGACCGGGCTGCTGCTGGCTCTGTTCACGCTCATCTTCTTCTTGCACGACGGCGACGGCATCTGGCGGTTCGTGATCCGTGCGGTGCCTCGCGACGTGCGCCAGCGTGTCGACGTGGCCGGTCGTCGCGGGTTCGGCTCTCTCGTTTCTTATGTGCGCGCAACGGCCGTTGTCGCGATCGTGGACGCCGTGGGTGTCGGCATCGGACTCGCGATCATCGGCGTGCCGCTGGTGGTGCCGTTGTCGGCGTTGGTGTTCCTCGGTGCGTTCATCCCGATCATCGGTGCGGTGTTCACGGGTGCCGTGGCGGTGTTGATCGCGTTGGTGACCAACGGGCCGATCGCGGCACTGGTCGTGCTCGCTGTGCTCATCGGCGTGATGCAGCTGGAGTCGCACGTGCTGCAGCCGCTGCTGCTGGGACGGGCAGTCAAGCTGCACCCGCTGGCGGTGGTTCTGGCGATCGCGGGCGGGTTGGTCACGGGCGGGATCGCCGGGGCGTTGCTCGCGGTGCCGTTGCTGGCGGTGCTGAACTCCGGGATCCGGTCGCTGCTGTCGGACGCGGACGCGGAGCAGAACCCGGAGAAGGTGGACGTGCTGAATCCACAGGACACTGCGCCGAAGGACGACACGAGCGAGCGGGTCAAGGACCTCTAGGCCATCGACACGAGGTTGCGGCCGTACGCCTTGGCCGCCAGCAACGCCGCATCCGCCGCCACCAACAGATCCGGCAGCTCGTAGCCGAACCGGGTCGTGGTGGCCACGCCGATCGACACGGTCAGCCCGCGCAGCTCGTGCGGCTTCCCATCGGTCGCCATCGTCGGCACCCGAAGTGCGGCCACGGCCTTGCGCACGCGTTCCGCGACCGACTCGGCTTCGTCAGGCGTGGCCTCGGGGAGCAGCACGACGAACTCCTCGCCACCGAACCGGCCGACGAGATCGCCACGACGAACGGTTCCGCGCAGCAGCAGGGAAATGGCGGCCAGAGCGGCGTCGCCCGCGAGGTGGCCGACCTCGTCGTTGACCTTCTTGAAGTGGTCGAGGTCGAGGAGCATCACGGCCATGGGACGAGTGCGGCCGGAGCCCTTGGTCAGTTCGTAGCGGGCGCGGCTGTCCCAATGCACGGCGTTGGCGAGACCGGTCTTGGCGTCACGCTGGGCCGAGCGGCGCCACTGCGGGAGCTGGGCGGCTCGTTCCAGCAGGGCCAGGGGCGGGCCGGCGATCAGGGCATGGATGGCGTTGGACTCCGCCACGCAGCCCATGAGGCCGCCGATCGACACCGCGACGATGCCCAGGACGACGTCGATGGGTTCGCCGACGTTCTCCTCGAAGGTCGCGGACGGGTTGCGCAGCTTCAAGCCGAACGCGATCAGGGCTGCCCGGAGAATCAGCAGGACGGCCGCGCCGAGCACCATGATCAGCAAACTGGCGTGCGGGTTCGACCAGCCGAGCAGGTAACGGGTGGCGAAGACGGCGAGCGTCGTGGCGCTGAGCGTGTAGATCCAGCGGTACGTCTCGGGGCGTTGCGCCAGCAGGCAGTGCAGCGCCGGGCCGAAGAGCAGCAGGACCATCAGGTTCGGGGGCAGGGCGAGGATGCCGGCCGTCAGATAGGACAGGTGGGCTGCCCACGGGTTGCGCTCGGTCTCGCCGAGGCGGTGGCTGTAGATGGAGCTGCCGATGATCACGGCGCCCGCGGTGCCCGCGATGGCGGCGAACCTGCCGATTTCGGACGGTGACGGGGTGGCCGTGGAGACGATCACGTAGGTGACGGTGGCCAGTGCGGCGAGGTCGATGATCAACCAGTAACAGAGCGCGGGCCTCCGCAAACTCCACACCGGCCAGTCCCGCACCTGTATTGCCCTCCCCCCAACCGGGAGCGCTGCCCCGAACCCGGAGAGCGTCGCACATTCCTCCGTTCGGCAGAAGACGGCCACCTGGGGGTTAGCCAGCACACGTTCACGCGGCAGGATGGTGTCCGAAAGGAGCACAGCGTGCGCAAATTGCCTGCCGAACGTGTGACGAAGGTGATCGACGACCCCGCCACGCCGCTGTGGCGCGGGACGATTGCGCTACGCATAGTCACATTCCTGTTCGCGGCGGCGAACGTGATCGCGAACCAATCCGGTTACATCCGGCCGTGGCTCGCGTGGACCACGCTCGGGGTGATGGCGCTGTGGTCCGTCTTCACCAGCCGCGCCTACAGCACGACGTGGGGCAGGCGCTGGCCGATCGTGCTGGTCGACCTGGCCCTGACCTGCGGGCTCATGTCGTTGTCGCCCCTGATCATGTCGGACCACCAGCTGCTGACCCTGAACGTTCCGCTGATCACCACGATCTGGGCCTGCGTGCCCGCGGTCGCGCTCGGCGCGCTCGGCGGGTCGTTCGCGGGCTTCGCGGGCGGGATGGCCGTCGGCCTCTTCACCTACCTGTCGAAGGGCGTGCCGAGCCTCGACCTGCTGCGCGACGTGGTGCTGCTCGCCGGCGCCGGCATGGTCGTCGGCATGGCCTCGGCCACCGCACGGCGTTCGGCGGTGCGGCTCGCCCAGGCGTTGCGCACGGAAGCGGCGACGGCGGAACGCGAACGGCTCGCGCGCTCGATCCACGACAGCGTGCTGCAGGTCCTCGCCCGCGTGCGCAAGCGCGGCATGGAGGTCGGCGGCGAGGCAGCGGAACTGGCGAAGCTCGCAGGCGAGCAGGAGGTCGCGCTGCGGAACCTCGTGGCCGCCGCACCCACCGACTCCACTGTGGATGGAGAGATCGACCTGCGACCCGGCCTGCAGCTCCTCGCCACGCCGAGGATCCAGGTGTCCACACCGGCCACCCAGGTCATGCTCGCCGCACCGGCCGCGGGCGAGCTCACGTCGCTCGTCCGCGAAGCACTGTCCAACGTGGACAAGCACGCCGGCGAGGACGCGCGGGCCTGGGTGCTGCTCGAAGACCTCGGGGAAGAAATCGTGTTGAGTGTCCGGGACGATGGTCCCGGCATCCCGGAAGGACGGATGGAGTCCGCTGCCGCGGAAGGCAGGATGGGCATCGAGAAGTCGATCAAAGGCCGGGTGGAATCGCTGGGCGGCACGCTGGAGCTCCAGACCGGGCCGGGGGAGGGCACGGAATGGGAGGTTCGGGTGTTCAGGAAGGGGGCGGCAAGATGACGGTCTCGGTGATGGTCGTGGACGACCATCCGATGTGGCGCGAGGGCGTCGCACGTGACTTGGCGGAGCGCGGCTTCGAGATCGTGGCGACGGCCGGTGATGCCGCCTCTGCCGTGCGCATCGCGAAGGCCGTGCGCCCCAACGTGGTGCTGATGGACCTCAACCTGGGCGAGCTCTCCGGTGTCGACGCCACCCTGATGATCACCGGCGAGCTGCCCGAGACGCGCGTGCTGGTGCTGTCCGCGTCCGGCGAGCACGACGACGTGCTGCAGGCCGTGAAGGCGGGCGCGTCGGGCTACCTGGTGAAGTCGGCGTCCGCGGACGAGCTGGTCGAGGCCGTGTCCAGGACCGCGGCCGGTGACGCCGTGTTCACCGCGGGCCTCGCGGGTCTGGTCCTGGGCGAGTACCGGCGGATGGCCGCCGCGCCCGACGACTCGGACGAGAAGCCTCAGCTCACCGATCGGGAGACCGAGGTGCTGCGGCTGGTGGCGAAGGGCCTGACCGCACGCCAGATCGCGAACCGCCTGGTGATCTCCCACCGCACGGTCGAGAACCACGTCCAATCGACATTGCGCAAACTGCAACTGCACAACCGGGTGGAGCTAGCGCGTTATGCCATCGAGCACGGTCTCGACAGCGAACCGGAGGCAGGGAAATGACAGACCCCAGAGAGTTACGCGTGTCCGACGCGGAACGTGAGCACGTCGTCAGCCTGCTGAACAAGGCGGTCGGCCGCGGCATGATCACGCTCGACGAGTTCACCGCCCGCACTGACACCGCGTTGGCCGCCGTGACCAGGTCTGATCTGAACGGCGTGCTGGTCGACCTGCCGGGCATGATCAACAACGAGCTGGCCCACGCGCGCACCGAGCTGAAGAACACGATGGGCACCACCGTCCGCAAGGGCAACTGGGTCGTGCCGCGCGAGCTGGTCATCCGCAACACGCTCGGCTCGACCAACCTCGACTTCACCGCCGCCGACGTGCCGCCGGTCGTCGACATCGATCTCGACGTGTCGCTGGGTTCGGTGAAACTCCTGCTGCCCCCTGGTTCGTCGGTCAACATCGACGCCGTGGAGATCACCGCAGGCGAGCTGAAGGACAAGGTCCACAACGCGGTCGGCCGCCCGCACTTCCAGCTCAAGGGCGCGGTGCGCGGCGGATCTGTGGTGATCAAGCGGAAGCGCTGATCGCGGTACGTTCACCAATACAGCTGAACTGCACAAGGACTTCAGAAAGTCCCGATGGACTGCACAAGCGGGTGGGGTGACACTTCCCGCATGAAGGCTCTCGTCAAGGTCGCCGCTGGGCCTGGCCTCGAACTGACCGACGTCCCCGACCCCACGCCGGGTCCGACCGACGTCGTGGTGAAAGTGCTGCGCACCGGCATCTGCGGCACCGATCTGCACATCGACTCGTGGGACGACTGGGCCGCGCAGAACATCAAGGCGCCGCTGGTACTGGGC
Source organism: Lentzea indica (assembly GCF_012184385.1). Lineage (GTDB taxonomy): Bacteria > Actinomycetota > Actinomycetes > Mycobacteriales > Pseudonocardiaceae > Lentzea > Lentzea indica. The sequence continues at coordinate 31,421 of NZ_VSRL01000038.1, read as the reverse complement.
CACGAGTTCGTCGGCGAGGTCGTCGAGGTCGGCGGCTCGGTGACCGGCGTCAAAACCGGCGACCTGGTCAGCGGCGAGGGCCACCTCGTGTGCGGGACGTGCCGCAACTGCAAGGCGGGGCGCCGCCACCTGTGCGCCAACACGCGTGGTCTCGGCGTGCACTCCAACGGCGCGTTCGCGCAGTACGTCGTGCTGCCCGAGCAGAACGCGTGGGTGCACCGCGCACCCGTCGACCTCGACGTGGCCGCGATCTTCGACCCGTTCGGCAACGCCGTGCACACCGCGCTGAGCTTCCCGGTCATCGGCGAGGACGTGATCATCACGGGTGCCGGGCCGATCGGGATCATGGCCGCCGCCGTCGCGAAGCACGCGGGCGCGCGCAACGTCGTGATCACCGACATCTCTGAGCACCGGCTGGACCTGGCGCGCAAGGTCGGCGTCGACCTCGCCGTCAACGTCGCCGAGAAGACGATCGCCCAGGCGCAGGAAGAGCTCGGCATGGCCGAGGGCTTCGACGTCGGCATGGAGATGTCCGGCAAGCCGGTCGCGCTGCGGGACATGATCACGAACATGGCGCACGGCGGTCGCATCGCGATGCTGGGACTGCCCGCGGAGGAGTTCCCCGTCGACTGGAGCAGCGTCGTGCTGAAGATGCTGCACATCAAGGGGATCTACGGCCGCGAGATGTTCGAGACCTGGTACTCGATGACCGTGCTGCTGCAGCGCGGCCTCGACCTCGCACCGGTGATCACGCACCGGTACGACCACACGCAGCACGCGGAGGCGTTCGCCACCGCGCGCGAAGGCAAGTGCGGCAAGGTCATCCTCGACTGGACGGGAGCCTGATGTACGGCGAGCTCAAGAACGATCTCCGCAAGACGATCGAGGAGATCAGGGAGGCCGGGCTCTACAAGGCCGAACGCGTGATCGGCACCCCGCAGAACGCCGCCGTCCGGGTCGGCCAGGGCGACGAGGTGCTGAACTTCTGCGCCAACAACTACCTGGGGCTCGCCGACCACCCGCGCCTGATCGAGGCCGCCAAGAACGCCCTCGACCAGTGGGGCTTCGGCATGGCCTCCGTGCGGTTCATCTGCGGCACCCAGGAGCCGCACAAGGAACTCGAACGCAAGCTGAGCGAGTTCCTCGGCACCGAGGACACGATCCTCTACAGCTCGTGCTTCGACGCGAACGGCGGCCTGTTCGAGACGCTGCTCGGCGCAGAGGACGCGATCATCTCCGACGAGCTGAACCACGCGTCGATCATCGACGGCGTGCGCCTGTCGAAGGCCCGGCGCTACCGCTACAAGAACCGCGACATGGACGACCTCGAGCGCCAGCTCAAGGACTCCGCAGACGCGCGCTACCGGCTCATCGCGACCGACGGCGTGTTCTCGATGGACGGCTACCTCGCGCCGCTGGACGAGATCTGCAACCTGGCCGAGCGCTACAACGCGCTGGTCATGGTCGACGACTCGCACGCGGTCGGCTTCACCGGCTCGACCGGACGCGGCACGCCCGAGCTCTTCGGCGTGCAGGACCGCGTCGACATCGTGACCGGCACGCTCGGTAAGGCGCTGGGCGGTGCGTCCGGCGGTTACACGTCCGGTCGCGCGGAGATCGTCGAGCTGCTACGTCAGCGGTCCCGGCCGTACCTGTTCTCGAACTCCCTCGCGCCGTCGATCACCGCCGCCGCGATCGCCACGCTGGACATGCTGTCGAGCTCCTCCGAGCTGCTGACCCAGCTCAGGGAGAACACCGAGCTGTTCCGCCGGCGCATGACGGAGGAGGGCTTCGACCTGCTGCCCGGCGAGCACCCGATCATCCCGGTGATGATCGGCGACGCGGCCGAGGCGGCCAGGCTGGCCGATCTGCTGCTGGAGCAGGGCATCTACGTGATCGGCTTCTCGTACCCGGTGGTGCCGCACGGCAAGGCGCGGATCCGCACACAGATGTCGGCCGCGCACACCACGGAGGACGTGAACCGGGCGGTCGACGCGTTCGTCGCCGCTCGCGCCAAGATGTGACCCGCATCACGCCACAGTAAGAATCGGCACGGTCGGCGCACTACCTCGTGAAGAGGGAGGGGGCGATCGTGGAGGACTTCTCGGCTGTCTACCGGGAGTGCTACCCGCGCGTGCTCGCCTATGCCGCGAGCCACGCCGGTGCGCAACGAGCGGAGGACATCACCAGCGAGACCTTCACGATCGCCTGGCGCAAGCTCGACCAGATGCCGTCGAACGCCCTGCCCTGGCTGCTCGGCATCACGCGCAATCTCGTGCGCACGGCCCGTCGGCAGGTGTGGCACGACGAGCTCGCCGACGTGCCGGCCACAGACGACTTCGCGCAGGTGGTGGAGTTGCGAGCGGCGCTGGCGAGTCTGTCGGAAGCCGATCAGGAAGTGCTCACGCTGGTCGCGTGGCACGGGCTGACGCCGGTCGAGGCCGCACAGGTGCTCGGCTGCACCACGGCGACGTTCTTCGTGCGACTGCACCGCGCTCGACGACGGTTGCGCGCCGCTCTCTCGACACCGAACTTCGACCGTGCGAGGGAGTCATGGAAGACCTCTTGAAGGACCTGGCTCAGGCCAAGCCACCCACGCCCGAGGTCGACCACGACCGGATGGAACGCGACCTGGCGCGCATCCTCTCGACGCCACGGCTACGGCCCGCCAGGTCGCAGTTCCTCAGGCGATTCGCGCCCTTGCTGGTCGTGGCTGCGGTGATCGTGGTCGCGGTCATCGCGCTGCCCTCGCCCAGCCAGCCCGTGCGCCCCGCCGCGCCTCCGCAGTGGTGGCGCGTGCTGACACAGCACTGGTCGCTGATGGTCGTCGGCGAACCGGCGAACCCTTACGTCGTGCGGTTCAACTCCACGACCGACCAGTGGGTGGCCGCCGACAGCCAGATCAGCGTCGTGCAGAAGGACGGCGACGTGGCGCCCTTTTCGCTGGACGACGACAACAAGTGGACCGCAGCGGGCAAGCCGACGACGGCGCCTCAAGTCGGTGGAAACTACTCGGTGCGCATTGGCCCGATGAAGCCTGCGGTGCAGAAGACCAACATCGCCGGGTTCCAGATGTCCGCCCACAGCAAGGTGCGTTTCGACTCGATCGACACACTGCCCGCAGACCCGGTGGAACTGAAGAAAGTGCTGGAGACCATCGCCGGGAAGGACACCTACCAGACCGCGATGCTCGCGATGGGGATGATGCTCTCGAACGGGAGCTGGGAACGACGGCAGGCGCTGTTCGACCTGCTCGAGCAACTCGACGGGGTGCGGTTCCTCGGCCAGGTGAACCTGCGCAACGGCCGCTCTGGCATCGGCGTGGCGATCTCCGCGCCGTCGACGTTCCAGTTCTCGGGCGTCGAGACCCAGCTGGTGATCAACCCGGAGACCGGCATGCCGATCGTCAAACGGGACGTCCTCACGACACCGCAGCACGGCCTGTCCGCGAACATGTCCATCTCGGAGGAGGAGTACCTCCTTCTGGAGAAGACGACCATCGATCCGATCCTGCCGCCCGATGTCGCCGTGAACGGCGAAGTGGAATCCCCCATCATTGAGCGGTGATCGACCCACGACGACTCCGGGTGCTACGCGCGCTCGCCGACCACGGCACGGTGACGGCCGCGGCCGCCGCGCTGCACCTCACGCCGTCAGCGGTGTCGCAGCAGCTAGTTGCTCTGGAGTCCGAGGCAGGACATCCGTTGCTGCTGCGCAAGGGCCGCCGGGTCTCGCTGACCCCTGCCGGTGAACTGCTCGTCGCACACGCCCATGTCGTTGCGGCGGAACTGGAGCGCGCACAGGCCACTTTGGACGCTCTCGCCTCCGGTTCGGCGGGCCGGGTGGCGGTGGCGGCGTTCGCGTCGGCGATCACACAGGTCGTGGCTCCCGCACTGGCGGCGTTGAAGGAGCGGTCGATCGAGCTGTCCGTGCGCGACGCCGAGGGGCACGAGAGCGTGCGGTTGTTGCTGGACGGCGAGATCGACGTGGCGATCACCGAGGAACACCGGACCACGGACCGCTTCACGCGATTCCCGCTCTACACCGAGCCTTTTGACGTCGTGCTGCCGCCAGGACACGCGCTGAGCGGCGGGCCGGTCGAGCTGGCCGCGCTGGCGGACGAGGACTGGGTGGTGACGCTGCCCGGCAACCCGCTGCGGGACGTCGTGGAGATGGCGTGCGCTCAGGCCGGGTTCACGCCACGGATCCGGCACACGTCTGACGACTTCCGCGCGATCGAGGCCTTGGTCGCAGCGGGTGCAGGGGTGGCGTTGGCGCCCCGGAACGCGGTGCCTGGCATTCCGGTGACCGGTGTGGCGCCGTTGCGACGAGTGGTGGCGGCTGTGCGCCGAGGCTCAGAAGACCATCCGTTGATTCGCATCGTGCTTGATGAGCTGCACTTAGTGGCACAAAGGTAGGACTTGTACCGGCTCCAAAAACTACTTCCTTCAGGGAGATTCGGGCGGAAACGATGGAGCGAAGGGGAATCGGACTTCTAGCTTCTTTGCCATGCCACGACGAAAGTCCAGTGTGGTGGGACGCGAGTTCGGCGAAGGCCTCCGCAAAGCCATCGAGCAGACCAAGCTGACCCACCGCAAGCTTGCCGAGGAACTCGGCTGGGACGAAGCCAAGCTCTCCGACCTGGTGCGAGGCAAGGGCGGCGTCACCGATGCCGAACTGACGCTGCTGCTCGGCTTCTGCCGCGTCAAGCCACCAGAGGTCCAGCACCTGCTCGCCCTGTACCGCGAGACGCGCGAAAGCGGCTATCTGAAGATTCCCGAGGACGGGCCGCCGGACCAGGTTCCCCTTCTCCTCAACCAGGAGCGTCTCGCCAACGAGATCACTGTTTGGTCCGCGAATCTCATCCCGGGCCATCTCCAGACCACTGACTACATGCGTGCCGTCATTGACGGAGCGGCCCGCAAGTCGATCGACTACGAGAAAGTCATCGCTGCGAAGCTCGAACGCCGCAAGCTTTTCCACTGGAGCCGCACGTTCGTGTTCTACATCCACGAACAGGCTCTGCGCCTACCGGTAGGTGGGCCGGAGGTGATGAAGGATCAGTACATCCACCTTTTGACGATGGCACAGCGTTCCTACATCACCCTGCGAGTCGTGCCCACCGCCATCGGCGCGCACGCGGGTACATCCGGATCGTTCCTTCAGCTCGGCTACGAGAAGTTCGACCCGGTCATCTTCCTGGAGGGCAAGACCTCCGGTCTCTTTCTCGAAGACACGAGATCGCTCGCGGTCTACTCCTCCGTGCTGAAGCTGCTCGACGATCAAGCCTTGGATCCGGAAGAATCGAATGCGCTGATCACCAGCATCCTGATCTGAGGAGGCGTTCCGCATGTCGGCCTGGCGCAAGAGCTCCTACAGCGAAGACTCGAGCGACTGCGTCGAGATCGGTCGTGGCGTCGGCGTCCGGGACAGCAAGGCGCCGGCCACGCACCTGCCGGTGTCGGCCAAGGCGTGGTCGGCGTTCCTCGGTGCGGTGAAGGATCTACCCGAGTTCCCGTAGCCGGGCGAGGGCGTCGGCGTGGAAGTCACGGCAGAACGCGAGGTGGTTCGCGTCGTCGTAGCCGCGCGGGCCGCACTCGATGATGAGCAACAGGCTCAGGTAGAGCTGGTACAGGGCCAGGCGGTGCCGGAACGCGGGCGTGAAGTCGAGGACACCGCCCGCCTCGACGTACCCGCGGACGAGATCACTGTCGGGGCCGGTGTCGCCGCCGAACGCCAGTGAGACCAGTTCGGCGGCCGGGTCACCCCAGAACGCCCGCTCGTGGTCGATGAGTCCGACGATGCGCGAGCCGTCGATGAAGATGTTGCCCGGCCACAGATCGAAGTGGATCAGGGCAGGTGTGGTGACCTCGTCGAGAGCGTCACCGCCCTTGAGGACCAGGCCGCGGATCTCGGCGGGCGTCGCACTCAGGTCGGAATGCCACCGTTCGGCGTCGTCGAGGAGCGCGTCGACCATGGCGATGAAGGCCGTCTTCCAGTCCGGTGCGGACAGCGCCGACTCCGCAGCCGGATAGCCGAACTCCTCCGAGGTCAGGGTGTGCAGACGTGCGGTGACCGCGCCGAGTTCGCGGCGCAACGCCCGTTGGGTGTCCTCGGGCAGGTCAATGGCCTTGTCCCACGGAGTGCCCTCCAGCAGGGAGATCGCGAGGAACTCCGGGCCTGCGCGGAGGAGCTCGGGCGCCGGAACGTCCGGTAGCGCCGCGATCCGCCGGTAGACCATGGCCTCCGTCGCCATGATGCCGCGCTCGTAACGCAGGACCTGGACGTCGGCCGGTGGCGCGAGTTTGACGACGGCGGCCCGGCCGTCGTCGAGCACGACGCGGTAGGCCGTGTTGAACCAGCCGTCGGTCAACTCCGCTTCCAGCCGACATCCGACCAAGGCGTCGAGTTCCTCCGGAGACAGGCGGCGCTTGGTGTGACTCTGCACCTGGTCGAGGTTAGTGCGGTGCGCGTGCGGCGAGCTTGGCCGTCGCCGGATCGGACGCCGCCAGCGCACCACGAGCGGCGAGCTGGCAGATGTCCATGCTGGACGTCGCGAGCTTCGCCCCGACATCGGCGAGAGCCGTGTGGTTCATCGACAGCGACGTCACGCCCATGCCGATCAACACGCACGCGAGCAGCGGGTCGGCCGCGGCCTCACCGCAGACACCGATGGGCTTGCCGGAAGCGGTGGCCGCCTCTCCGACCATGGAGATCAGGCGCAACAACGCGGGCTGCCACGGGTCGTTCAGCGCGGCCACGCCACCGAGCTGACGGTCGGCGGCGAAGACGTACTGGGCCAGGTCGTTGGTGCCGATGGAGATGAAGTCGACGACCTGAAGGATCTCGCGGGCCGACAAGGCAGCCGACGGAACCTCGACCATCACGCCGGCGCGTGCGATGCCTGCCTGGCGGGCGCGGGCCACGAACCACGAGGCCTCGGCGGCAGTGGCGACCATCGGGGCCATGACGGAGACCTCGGCGCCAGAAGCAACAGCCGCGGCGGCGATGGCCTGGAGCTGGCGGTCGAGCACCTCGGGGCGGTCGAAGGCGACGCGCAGGCCGCGGACGCCCAGTGCCGGGTTGGGCTCGGGGTCCGGGCTCAGAAACGCCAGCGGCTTGTCCGCACCCGCGTCGAGGGTGCGCACCACAACCGGCTTGCCCTTGAACGGCGCCAGCACAGCCTCATAAGCAGCAGTCTGCTCAGCAACGGTCGGTTCCTCCGCGGCGTCGAGGAAGCAGAACTCCGTCCGGAAGAGACCTACCCCCTCGGCGCCGGCAGCCGCAGCCGCCGCGGCGTCCGCGGGGGAGCCGACGTTGCCGAGGACCTTGACGCGGTGGCCGTCCTTCAGCACGCCCACGCCGTTCCACGTGGCCTTCTTGCCGGTGCCGGCCGCACGGACCTTGCCGTCGGACTCACGGACCTGGCCGGTGTCGCCGTCGACCTCCAGAGCAGCAGCGTTCAACGCCAGTACGCCGCGGCACGCGACGACGGCCGGGATGCCCAGCGACCGCGCGAGGATCGCCGTGTGCGAGGTCGGACCGCCCTCCTCGGTGACGAGGGCGAGGACCTTCGACGGGTTCAGGCCTGCCGTGTCTGCGGGGGCGAGATCACGCGCCACCAGCACAGACGGCGAGGTCAGGTCCGGAACGCCGGGAGAGGGAAGGCCCAGGAGCTCGGCGACCACCCGGTCGCGGACGTCCTGGACGTCGCGGGCGCGTTCGGCCATGTAGCCACCGGCGGCCTGCAGCGCCGTGACGAACTTCTGGGCGGCCTGGTGCACCGCGCGGGCGGCGGGCAACGACTCGTCGACGACGAGCTTCTCGGCGGACTTGATCAAAGAAGGGTCGCCTGCCATCGCCGCCGTGGTCTCCAGAACGGCGCGGGCCTCGCCCTCGACGGTCTTCGCGCGCTCCATCAGGCGCTGCGCCACGATCTCCGTCGCAGGGCGGACACGGGCAGCCTCAACGGCTGTGTCCGCAGGTCGCGGGCCCAGCGGAGGTTCAGGCAGGGCCTCCGCGACCCTCACCACGGGGCCGGAAGCCCGGCCGCTGCTGACACCGACACCGCTCAGCCGCGTGCTCGACATGGTCTAGACCATACCCTTCCACCGGGAACCGACGACAGCTCAGTGTGACTAATCGAGAGGCGGAACGCGGAAAGCTGCGGAGCTGGTCGTCGTGGCGTAACGCAACAGGGCATCTCCATCGGCCATCCGATACATCGTGTTCACAAACGTCTTCAGTTCGCACTGATACGAGATGAAGAGCAGGCCCTCGGCGTAGTTGTACGAGCGGCGCAGCATCAGGCCCGCGCCCGCCGTCATCGGATGCGCCCGCCGGACGTGCGCATCGGCCGGGATCACGTACTCGCCATCGGGGGTCTTTGCCGACAAATCGACCTCGTCACCGCCGGACAACGGCACCGCGCCGTGCTTGCGCCGCCCGAACACCCGCTCCTGATCGGAGAGGGGCAGCGAGGCGAACCCGGCCACGTCGAGCTTCATCCGGCGCACGACCGCGATGGTCGACCCGTCCGGCAGCCAGACCTCCTGCTCGAACTCGTCCGGCGTCTTCGGCACGACGATGCCGTCCTTGAAGCCCAGCACGTTCGTGCGATCAGAGTTGCAGAACCCCTGCTCACGCCACCGCAACCGGCCATCGGGCCGCAGCCGGGCAGCCGCGTCGCGGACCGCGTCGGCATCATCGCCGCAGATCTGCAGGAACAGCTTCCCGCCCAGGTCCTGCGGCTGGACCGCGTCACCGGGGAACTCCGGCAGACCGTCGATCCCGTGCCCGTACGTGACCGTCACCGAGGAGCTGACCTGCACAGAGGGCACCGAGGACGCGTCCCACACGGAGATGTCCGCGTGCAGCTGCTGTGGCGTGGTGACGCCGGACTGTCGTTCCGGATCACCACAGCCGCCGAGTAGCCCAATGGCAGCAGCGCCGTACAGCAGACGGCGTCGTGAGATGAGGACCACAGGGGCAGTGTGACAGTAGTCCGAACGGAGCAGTACGGTGACCGGCTGTGCACGCTCCGTACGCCTTCGCAGCAGTGGTCCTGGTCGCCGGATGCTCGTCGGCGGCGCAACCGAAGCTCGGTCCCGAGATCAACGTCCCGGCGCAGCTGAGCACCATTCAGGCTGCCGTGGACGAGGCGGCAGAAGGCGCGACGATCGTCGTCTCGCCCGGCGTCTACAAGGAGACGGTGCAGGTCAGGACCAAGGGCCTCACGATCAGGGGCGCCCAGCGCGGCAGCGTGATCATTGATGGCGAGGTCAAGCGTGCCAACGGGATCGTGGTCACCGCACCGGACGTGTCGGTCCAGAACCTGACGGTCCGCAACCACACGCTGAACGGCGTGCTCGTCACCGGGCTGTCCGAGAACGGCGGAATGGGCCGCGGCAGCAACGGCTACACCAAGCTCGACACGCAGAAGTTCCCTCCACTGCAGGGGTTCCGCATCTCGTACGTGACGGCCAGCAACAACGCGCTGTACGGCATCTACGCGTTCGACGCCCAGCACGGCGTGATCGAGCAGAGCTACGCGAGCGGCAGCGCGGACTCCGGGTTCTACGTCGGCCAGTGCAAGCCGTGCGACATCGTCGTGCGCGGCAACGTCGCCGAGCGCAACGCCGTCGGCTACGAGGGCACGAACGCGTCCGGCCAGATGTACGTGCTGGGCAACAGGTTCAGCGGCAACCGCGTCGGCATGACCTCGAACTCCGACCACCAGGAGGCGTTCCTGCCGCAGGAGGACGCCACGTTCGTCGGCAACCTCGTCTCCGACAACTCCGAGGCCCTCTCGCCCGCGCAGGCCGACGGCGCGTTCGGGCTCGGCGTGGGCATCGCAGGCGGCACGAAGAACCTGCTGTCCCGCAACCTGATCACCGGCAACCCCGGCAGCGGTGTCGCACTCGGGTCGAGCGAAGACCTGCCACCGCTGGACAACCGCTTCGAAGGCAACGTGATCACCCGCAACGGCCAGGACGTGCTGTACGTGGCCACCAAACGCGCGCCGGGCAGGAACAACTGCTTCGACGGCCGTTGCTACGACGGCATCGGCGAGCCGCTGCCGAAACCCGCCGCACCGCGCGGAATTCCGTTCAGCCAGGTCGCCGCACCGCCGGCCCAGCCGGAGATGCCGGACGACCCGCTGCCGGACAAGGCCCCGAACGTCGACAAGTACGCGGTGCCGACCGAGGACCTGTTCCTGGACCGCGCGGCGGTGCGGTCGTGAAGAAGCCCGCGATCGCACTGTTGTTGCTGCTGACCGCCTGCAGCTCGACGCCAGACCCGCGGCCGCTGTCGATCCCCGAGGCGGAACGCCTTGCGCTGGTCCGGTTCTCGAACTACACGACCGGAGTCAGCGCGTTCACCGCGTCCGTGCCGTCACCCGGCGGGAAGCTCCAGCTCAACGGCCGCGTCGACTTCGTGAACCACCTCGGCTACGCGGGCATGCGCACCGACGGCCGCGACGACCAGTTCTCCCAGGGCATGGTGCAGTGGAACCTCGGCAGGATCGCGTTCGCGACGACGCCGTCCACCACGCCAGTCGATCCGGTGCCGCCGGCCGACTGGCAGGTCCGCGACCTGCAGGAACGGGGCTCCGAGCTGGACGGCGCGCTCCGGCTGCTGGTGAACCTCGGCTCGGACCGGCCGGAGAACTCCCAGCTGCTGCTGCAGAGTTCGGCGCGCTGGCTGCGTTAGGACAAGATCGGCGACACGACTGTCGACGTGGTCGAAGGCCCGAAGCAGAAGGACGCTGCGGACGCCCGCCTGCGCTATTGGCTCGACCAGGACGGCAAGCTCCGCAGGCTGGAAGCCAAGCTGGGCAACCAGGAGGAGCTCGCCGTCTTCGACTTCACCGGCTCGACCGAACCGGTGCAGGTCACCCCACCGCTGGCGAGCTGACCTCGGCTGCGGTCGGGTAGGACGGCTGCGCGCCCGCCTTCGTGACGGACAGGGCGGCGACCTTCACGGCGTACCTGGCTGCCTTGACGATGTTGTCGCCCTCGGTCAGCCGCGCAGCCAACGCACCGGCGAACGCGTCACCGGCACCTGTCGTGTCGACGACCTCGTCGACCTCGATCGACGGCACCTCGACGACACCGGCCTGTGCCACGACAGCCGCGCCACGCGAACCCAAGGTGACGATCGCCGAGGCCGGGCCGAGCTTGAGCAGATCACGCCAGTCAGAACCGACGAGCTGCGCGGCTTCGTGCTCGTTCACGATGAGCACGTTGAGCTGCTTCAAAGTCGCCGCGGGCAGGTCGGCGACCGGTGACAGGTTCAGCACCGGCCGGACACCCGCCTTCGAAGCGACGTCGATCGCGTGGATCACCGTCTCCAGCGGCACTTCCAGCGAGCACGTCAGCACGTCGGCGCCGTCGAACGAGATGGCGTCCACATCGGACGGTGACACGTCCGCGTTGGCGCCAGGGGAAACGACGATGGAGTTCTCGCCGTCCGGCGTCACGGTGATGTACGCGATCCCGGTCGGCCGCGCGGAAGTCTTCACCAGCGACGTGTCGACACCGGACGACTCCAGCGACTCCCGCAGCAGCGAGCCGTACCCGTCACTTCCAACAGCACCAACGAGTGCAACGGAAGCACCGACGCGAGCGGCGGCAACGGCGGTGTTCGCGCCCTTGCCACCGGGCAGCACGACGGTGTCACCGCCGAGCACCGTCTCACCGCCGGCGGGCCGCCTGCCGACCTCGACCACGAGGTCGGCGTTGGCGGACCCGAGGACAAGCAGAGTCTTCGTCACTTGATGAACTCTGCCACGTTCTGCTTCGTGATGACCTTGACCTCGACGTCCACGACCTGCTGAACGGCCTCGCCCTTCGACGCCTTGACCGCCTGCTCGACGGCCTTCGAGCCGAGCAGCTTCGGCTGCTGCGCGATGGTGGCGACGAGCGTGCCGTCCTGGATCGCCTTCAGGCCGTCCGGCGTGCCGTCGAAGCCGACGACCATGACGTCCTTGCCCGCACGCGCGCCGAGGGCCTTGATCGCACCGAGCGCCATCTCGTCGTTCTCGGCGAAGATGCCCTTGATGTTCGGGCGGCCCTGCAGCAGGTTCGTGGTCTCGTTGAGGGCCTTGGCGCGGTCGAAGTCCGCGACGGCGGTGGCGACGACCTTGATGTTGCCGCTGTTCAGGCCCTGCTCGAAGCCCTGGCCGCGGTCACGGGACGCCGACGCGCCGGAGATGCCCTTGAGGTGCGCGACGTCACCGGACGTGGCACGGCCCAGCTCGATGGCCGCGAGGCTGCCGCCCGACACGTTGTTCGAGGCGACCTCGGCGGCGACCTTGCCCTCGACCGAGCGGTCGACCGAGATCAGCGGGATGTTCGCCATCTCGGCGGCCTTCGCCGCGGGCGCGGACTGCTTGGAGTCGACCGGGTTCAGGATGATCGCCTTGACGCCCTGGGTCACCAGCGCCTGCACCTGGTTGACCTGGTTCGTCGCGTCGTTCTGCGCGTCGACCACGGTCAGCTTGGCGCCGAGCTGGTCCGCCATCGCCTGCGCGCCCTGCTGCAGCTCCACGAAGAACGGGTTGTTCAAAGTGGACACCGCGAGGCCGATGGTGAGGCCGCTTCCTCCGGACGCCCCAGTTCCGCTGCACCCGGTCGCCAGCAAAGCTGCAGCACCGAGCGTCAGCGCGATCCGTCGGGTCACCTTCATTGGTGTCTTCCTTTACCTGTTGCGGGTTTTCTCAGCGACGGCGAAGTGAGTCGAGCAACGCGGCAAGAGCGATCACCGCGCCGATGACGACCTGCTGCCAGAACGGCGGCACTTGCAGCAGGTTGAGGCCGTTGCGCAGGACGGCGAGCACAAGTGCGCCGACCAACGTCCCGGTGGCGCGGCCAACGCCACCGGACAACGACGCACCGCCGATGACGACCGCGGCGATGGCGTCGAGCTCGTAGCCGGCCGCTGCCTGCGGACCGGCTGACCCGAGCCGTCCCGCGAGCACGAGGCCCGCGGCGGCGGCGAACAGGCCACTTAGCGCATAAATCCAGAGCTTCTGCTTCCGGACGTCGATGCCGCTGAGCTTCGCCGCCTCCTCGTTGCCGCCGATCGCGTACATGCGGCGGCCGAGGTTGGTGCGGGTGAGGATCAGGCCGGTGATGCCGAAGAACGCCAGCATCAGCAGCAGCGGCAACGGAACCATCGGCGCGAGGTTCGAGCCGAGGAACGTGACGGCGGCGTCGGTCTCGTGCGGCTGACCTTCCGAGATCACCAGCGTGAGACCGCGGGCGACGCTCAGCATGGCGAGCGTCGCGATGAACGCAGGCAGCTTGCCGTAGCTGACCAACGCGCCGTTGACGAGACCGCAAACGGCACCGACGACGAGGCCGACCGGCCCGGCGGTCAGCGCACCGACCATGGCGGCCAGCGCGGCGATGCTGCCCACCGACAGGTCGATGCCACCGGTGATGATCACGAACGTCATGCCGACGCCATGATCGCGATGACCGCGGCCTGCACGCCGACGTTGAGCAGGTTCTGCGCGGTGAGGAACGCCGGGTTCGCGAGCGCGAGCACCAGGGCGAGAACGAGAAGCCCTGCCAGCGCTCCGTTCTCACTCGCGTACTTGCGGATGCTGATCGTGGTCATGCGGAGATCTCCTGCACGGCGAGTGCCATCACCTGGTCTTGGGTCGCGCCCTTGGGCAGCTCACCGGCCACACGGCCGTGCGCCATCACGACGACGCGGTCGCTCATCCCGATCACCTCGGGCAGGTCGCTGGACACGAGCAGCACGGCCCTGCCCTGCGCGGTCATGCGGTTGATGAGCTCGTAGATCTCGACCTTGGCGCCGACGTCGACGCCGCGCGTGGGCTCGTCGAGGATCAGCACCTTCGGGTCGGCCAGCAGCCACTTGCCGATGACGACCTTCTGCTGGTTGCCGCCGGACAGCTCCTTCACCGGCTGCTCGACGCGGCCCTTGATCCGGAGCTTGCCCGCGATGTCGTGCAGGCGCTTCCGGTCGCGGTTCTGCAGCGTCACCAGTTCGAGGTTCTCCCCGACGGTCGCGGTCAGCACCAGGCCCTGGCCCTTGCGGTCTTCGGGGACCAGGCCGAGCCCTGCCCTGATGGCGGCCTGGACGTTGTTGCGAGGCAACGGTTTCCCGTCGACCTCGACCGTGCCGTGGTCGTAGCCGTCCACACCGAACGCCGCCCGTGCGAGCTCGGTGCGGCCAGCGCCGACCAGACCGGCGATGCCGACCACCTCGCCTGCGCGCACGTCGATGCTGATGTCGCGGAACACACCGCGCCGAGTGAGGTTGCGGATCTGGAGCAACGGCTTGCCGCGGCGTTTCCGGTCACGCGGGTACTGCTCCTCGATCGAGCGGCCGACCATCAGCTCGATCATGTGCTGGGTCGTGACGCCAGGCCCGAGGACGCCGACGCTCCGCCCGTCGCGCAGGACCGTGATGCGGTCGGCGATGCGCTGGATCTCGTCCAGGTGGTGGGTGATGAAGACCAGGCCGACGCCGTTCTTGCGCAGCTGAGCCATGATCTGCAGCAGCCGGTTTGTCTCGGTGTCGGTGAGGACAGCGGTCGGCTCGTCGAGGATCAGCACGCCCGCGTTCTTGTCGAGCGCGCGAGCGATCTCGATCATCTGCTGCTGGGCGATGCCGAGGTCCTTGACCTTGGCGTTCGGGTCGACGTGGAGACCGACCCGTTCGAGCAGCTTCGGGGCACGGCGGCGCATCGCGGCGCGGTCGACGAAGCCGTACCTGCGCGGCAACCGGTTCAGGAACAGGTTCTCCGCGACGCTCAGCTCGGGGACGAGCGCAAGTTCCTGGTGGATGACGGCGAGGCTCGCCTTGCCCTCGATCGTGCCCGCGTCGTGGCTGTGGATGCCCGCGAGGACCTTGACCAATGTGGACTTGCCCGCGCCGTTCTCGCCGAGCAGGACGTGGACCTCGCCCGCGTTGATGTCGAGGTCGACACCGTCCAACGCCTTGGTGGCGCCGAAGTGCTTGGTGATCCCACGAGCGGTGATGAGGGCACTCACAGCTCGGCCTCCCCGCACGAGCCACGAAGAACGAGCTTCGCGGCCAGCTGCACGTCCTCGGGCTGCTGACCGTTGATGAGGGCCAGCAGGCTGCGCGCGGCCGCACGCCCCATCTCCACGGTCGGCTGCGCGATGACGGTGATCGGCGGGTCGAGCAGCGGGAACCACGGCTGGTCGTCGAACACCGCGAGCGCGATGTCGTGCGGAATCTGCAGGCCACGTGCCTTGATCTCGCCCAGCGCCCCGAGGCCCATCAGGTTGTCCATCGCGACCAGCGCGGTGGCGCCGTCGTCGATCAGCTTGGCGGCGGCCTGACTGCCGCTCTCCTGCCGGAAGTCGCCGTGCACGACCTGCGCGCGGTCGCCGAGGGCCGCGGTGAACACGTCGCTGCGTTCTCTCCCGGTGGAGGTGTCCGGCGGGCCCGCGATCACGCCGATGCGGGTGTGGCCGGCGCCGACGAGCCGCCGGGCGAGCGTCGGTCAATGCCTCGCTGCCGTCGGCGCGGACGACGGGGCATGTGGCGCCCCTGACCGTCCGGTCGAGCAGGACGAGCGGAACGCCGCCTGCGCTCACTTCGCGAACCAGGCTCGGGTCGTCGGTCGCGGGGCACAGCAGGAGGCCGTCCACCCGGCGGTCGAGCAGGGTGCGCACGTACGTCGCCTCCTGCTCGGCGCTCTCGTCGGCGTTCCCGATCACGACGCAGTAGCCGTGTGACCGGGCTTCGTCCTCGACCGCTCTGGCGATCTCGGCGAAGAACGGGTTCAGCAGATCGCTGATGACCAGACCGAGGGTCTGAGTGCTGGTGGTCCTGAGGGATCGCGCCAGGGCGTTGGGCCGGTAGCCGAGCTCGTCGATCGCGGCGAGCACCCGCTCGCGGGTCTCGGGAGTCGGCGCGGCATGGCCGTTGAGCACGCGCGACACGGTGGCCGTGGAGACGCCGGCGTGCTGCGCGACGTCCTTCATGGTCGTCACGGGGCAGAAGTTAATCGATTACACGCCTATGTAGTCAAGCCGACTGAGTAGGTGTACGGATGTCACCGGGCGTGTCCTGCCTCACCCTGATGTCATGAACGGACAGGACCGCCTCGGGTACGACCAGCGCCTCGCGCTGGAGCTCGCGGCCATCGGGCAACGGCTGGTCACGATCAGCTCGGAGATGCGGGAGCAGCAGTCGGCCTCCGTGGCGACGGCCGAGGTCGTCGTGCCGCCGCCGGCTCCTCACGCGCCGGTCTCGGTGCCGGTCCCGGCACCCAACCCCTGGTCGCAGCAGGCCCCTCAGCAGCCGTTCCCCCAACCGCCACCGCAGCAGCACCAGCAGCAGTGGCCGCAGGCACCGCAGCCGTGGCCGGCGCCGGCGCCGCAACCGCGCGAGACCCTGTTCGAGAAGCTCGGCAAGGACGGCGCCGGTTCGAAGCTGCTGGCCTGGGTCGGTGGCGCGATCACCGTGCTCGGCTTCGTGCTGCTGCTGATCCTCGCCATCCAGCGCGGCTGGCTCGGCCCGATGCCGCGCGTCATCGGCGGCGCGGTCTTCAGCGGCGCGCTGGTCGGCATCGGCATCTGGCTGCACCGCAACCCGGCCGGCGCACGGGGGCGTTCGCACTGGCCGCCACCGGTTTCGCGGGTCTCTACCTCGACGTCATCGCCGCGACCAGCCTCTACGAGTACCTGCCTCCTGGCGTCGGGCTTGTCGTCGGTCTCGGGGTCGCGGCGACCGGTGTCGTGCTCGCGCTGCGGTGGGACTCGCAAACGCTCGCGGTCGGCGTTGTCGCAGCGTGCGCCATCTGCTCGCCAGTGTTGACCGAGGGCTTCACCGTCCTGCTGGTCGGGTTCCTGCTGGTGCTGAAGATGGCCAGCACGCCGGTCCAGATCCAGCGCAACTGGCCGGGTCTCGCGATCGCCGGCGGCTTCCCGCCGATCTTCGCCTCACTGCTCACGACCGCCAACGCGATCCCGCGCGACTACGAGTGGACCGTGGTCGGGGTCGCCGCGGCCACGACCGTCGTCGGCATCGCGGTCGCACTGCTGACGATCAGGAAGCGGCCGGACGACATCGTCGCGATCGCACTGGTCGCGGGCTCACCGCTGGCGGCGATGTTCGCGACCACGCTGCTGGAGAAGCCTGCCGCGTCCGCGCTCGCCGGTGCGGTGGCCGCGGTGCTGCTGGCGATCTGGATGGTCCCCGACCTGCCGAAGGCGTTCACGACGGCAGCCGGTGCGACGGGCATGCTCGCGTTGTTCCAGACCACGGTGATCGCGCTCGACGGCAACGTGCGCACCGCGATCGTGCTGGCAGAGGCGGTGCTGCTGGCGTTCCTCGCGGCACGGCTCAACAAGAAGAGCGCTCTGGTCGGGTCGATCGTGTTCGGCGCCGTCGGGTTCCTGATGACGATCGGTCAGGCCGTGCCGCTCACGTGGCTGCTGGAGGAGCCGCGGTACATCGTCGTCGGCTCTGGCGATTACGCGGCGGGCCTGGTCACGGCTCTCGTGTTGGGTGTCTTCGCGGCCACCGCGCCGTGGGCCGCGCTGAAGATGCAGGTGCTGCGCGAGCCGGCGAAGCACCCGTTCCCGTGGATTCTCGCCGGACTCGTGCTGCTCTACGGCGCGGCGGGTGCGGTGCTGTGCGCGGCGTTGCTCGTGTCGCCGGACGAGAGCGGATTCCTCTTCGGACACTCGGTGGTCACCGTGTCGTGGACGATCGCCGCGTTGTTCTTGCTGGTCAAGGGAATCAACAACAAGGCGCTGCGGATCTCCGGGCTGATCCTGGTCGGTGCCGCGGTCGTGAAGCTGGTGACGTTCGACCTGGCCGCGCTCGACGGCGTCGCCCGTGTGCTGGCGTTCCTCGGCGCCGGTCTGGTCTTGCTGACCGCTGGCACCCGTTACGCCAAATTGGTGGCAAGTGCCAAGACCCCGGATTCATATGAATCCAAACCAGCCGCACCTCCATCCCACTGATGTACTACGACCGGGCAAAGATTTCCCTCTGAAGGGTGACGGAAGTAGATCGAAAGCACCCAGAAGTGGTCCCATCGGGCGTATGGCAAAGCCACGCCTCGTGGCCGCGGTTCTAACGCTCTCAGCGGTCATCGCGGCGATGGGTGTCGAGCAACGGCACGACTACACGACCACCTCTTCCGCATCGGTGGCCCCGCGCGCGTACGTGGTGGGACAGACAGGTCTCGTCCAGGTTGTCGACACCACGAACGGCACGGTGCTCGCGCACGCAGACACGGCGGGTCGCGCGACGGGTGTCGCCGTGTCGCCGGACGGGCGGCGTGTCTACGTGGTCAACGGCTGGACCGGCGTGATCACCGAGGTCGACCCGAACACCGGCGCGGTCATCGACAGGCTCTTCACCCAGGTCCAGCTCTCGCACGCGGCGATGCGCCCGGACGGCCAGCGCCTCTACGTCTCGGCCAGCGGCAGCGTGGCGGTGGTGGACCCGGAGAACTTCCGCCTGGTCGCCGCGGTCAGGGTGCCCGGCCAGCCGCAGGGCCTCGCCGTCCACCCGGACAACAAGATCCTCTACGTGGCCAACGCCCAGGACGGCACGGTCGGTCTGATCGACACGGCGACGGCGTTCCAGACCTCGACGGTGCAGGTCGGCGGTCTGCCGCAGCACCTGGCGATCTCACCGGACGGCCAGCGCCTCTACGTGAGCAGCATGCGCCTCGGCGAGAAGACTCCCGGCACGCTGTCGGTGATCGACACGACCACGAACCAGGTCGTCGGCACGATGAGCGTCGGCAGGGGAGCGGGCAGCATCGCCGTCACGCCGGACGGCGCCACCGTCTACGTGACGCTGCCGAAGGAGAGTTCGGTCGCAGTCGTCGACGCGGCGACAATGACGTTGCGCGAACGCTTGCCCATCAACGCACCGAGCGTCGCCATCGCGCCGGGTGACCCGAGGGTCTTCCTCGCGACCGGCACGACGACGACGGTGCTGGACAGTTCGAACGCGGTGCTCGCCACCTACCTGATGAGGTCGGGCGAGCTGGAGGAGGCGAGGCCGCGCCAGTTCGACGCGGCCATGATCGCCTTCCCTCCCGGTCAGCCGACCGCGACGGGCTTGCGGAGCTCGTCGTCGAGGTCGTCGTCCCAGTCGTCCACCGGCTCGTCGTGAAGCGCGAGGCGCTCCTGGATCCGCTTGAGCGGGCCAGGTGACCACCACGCGGCGTTGCCGAGCAACTTGAGCACGGCCGGGACGAGCAGCATGCGGACGACCGTGGCGTCGAGCGCCAGCGCGAGGATCATGCCGACGCCGACGAACCGCATCATCGCGACCTGCGAGAACGCGAAGGCACCCGTCACCACGATCAGCAGCAGCGCGGCCGAGGTGATCACCCTGCCGGTCTTGGCCAGGCCGGTGGTCACCGCCTCCTCGGTGGTCGCGCCATGACTGCGAGCCTCGACCATCCGCGAGAGCAGGAACACCTCGTAGTCCGTCGACAGACCGAACACGATGGCCGCCATCAGCACGACGATGCCGGACTCGAGCGGCCCCGGCGTGACGCCGAGCAGGTCGGCGAAGTGGCCCTCCTGGAACACCCACACCAGCACACCGAACGTCGCCGACAGCGACAGCGCGCTCATCAGCACGGCCTTGATCGGCAGCACGACCGAGCCGAAGGCCAGGAACATCAGGATCAGCGTGGCACCGACCAGCAGAGCGATCATCAACGGCAGACCGTCCGCGATGGCGTCCAGCGAGTCGCTGACGATGGCGGTGTTGCCGCCGACGAGGACTTCGGAGTTCGGCGGAGGCGTGAGCGCGCGGACGTCCTTGAGCGCCTGCTTCGACTCGTCGCTGAGCGCGTCGTGCTCCAGACCGGCGGCCGCGGCCGTGACACCCTTGTCCGAGCCCATCGGCTGGACCTCGCCGACGCCGGTGACGTCCTTGACCTTGCCCAGGTAGTCCTGGACAGCGGCCTGGTCACCACCCTTGACGACGATCTTGAAACCGGTGTTGGAGAGCGCGGAGAAGTTCTGGTTGATGTTCTCGGTGGCCACGCGCACGGCGTTGCCCTCCGGCAGCACCTTCTCGGTGACCTGCCCGAACTGGACGTTCAGGAAGGGCGTGCCGAGGGCGACCAGCACGGCGATCAGCGGGAGGGCGAACAGCAGCGGCCGCTTCATGACCTTGCCGCTGAGCCGGCGCCAGCCGCGCTCGCTCGGCTCCTTCTTGCGCCACGGCATGGCGAGCTTGTCGACCCGGTGGCCGAGCGCGCCGAGCAACGCGGGCAGCAGCGTCAACGACACCAGCGCCGCAATCGCGACCGACGCCATGCCGCCGTACGCGAGGGACTTCAGGAAGCCGTGGGGGAAGAGCAGCAGACCGGCCAGCGCGATGACCAGCAGCGTCGCGCTGAACATGACGGTGCGGCCGGCGCTCGCGACCGTGCGGCCGACAGCCTGCTCGGTCGTGCGACCCGTGGCGAGCTCCTCGCGGAACCGGCCGACCATGAACAGTCCGTAGTCGATCGCCATGCCCAGGCCGAGCAGCGACGCGACGTTGACGGCGAACGAGTTGACCTCGGTGAAGATCGCGACGCCATGCAGCACGCCGAGCGCACCCATGATCGAGAGACCACCGACGACGACCGGGAGCGACGCTGCGACCAGTCCGCCGAAGATGATCACAAGCAGCAACAGGACCAGCGGCAACGAGAACATCTCGGCGCGCGTCAGGTCCGCCTGCGACATGTCGTTGATGGCCTTCTGGGTGGGCACGAGCCCACCGACCTGTTGGGTGAAGCCCTCGACGGGGAGCTGCTTCTCGATGTCCTCGAACAACTTGATCTGCTCGTTCGAGTCACCGCTCGTCAGCGTGATCGCGACCAGAGCCTGCTGCTTGTCGTCGGACGGAACCGGCCCGTTGACCCGCAGCACGTCGTCCTTGGGAAAGCCGCTGATGTGGTCGGCGACCTTCTTGAGCTCGAGCGGGTTCGCGAAATCGCCGCGGTAAATGACGATCACGTCACCGTTCTGCCGCCCGAACGCCTCCTCGGCTACTTTGTCGGCCCGCGCCGCTTCGCTGGAAGGAGCCTCGTAGCCACCCTGGCTGAGCTTGTCGAACACGCCCATGCCCCACACACCGCCGAGAACGGCGAGCAGTACGGTCGCGACCAAGACCACCCACCGGCGGCGATATGCGATTGATCCCCACTTCGCGAACATCGACGACGGCCTCCTGGGTTACCGTGCTGTTAATCCCGTGAACTCTTGTAAACACCGTTCACTAAAACCGTACGGGGCCGTGGACGGGGTCTACAACCCGATGGAGTGACATATGACCGAGGCCACTCGCCGAGAACGACTCCGCGCAGAAACCGAGCGTGAGATTCGGCAGGCGGCCCGCGCCCTTTTGGTGGAACGCGGCCGCGACGCAGTGACCCTGCGTGCGATCGCACGCGAGCTGGGCATCACCGCACCCGCCTTGTACCGCTACTACGACTCGCACGACGCGCTATTGCGACAGCTCTGCGACGACATCTGCGCGGACATGGCCGCTGTGCTCTACGCCGACCTCGCCGCGGACACGTCAGGGCACGTCGGATGCCAGGTCAGGGCGGTGTGCCGCAGCTTCCGCCGCTGGGCGCTGGCCCACCCGCAGGAGTTCGCGCTGGTCTTCGCCTCGCCGCGCGACCCACTGGACACCGACCAGTTCGGGTCGGTGTTCCTGCAGCTGGCCGGACGGCTGATCGCCTCGAACCTGGTCGTCAAGCACGCGGACGACGAGGTGCCCGAGGTGCTGCACGAGGACCTGGCCAGGTTCCAACAGGTCCTGATCGACGCGGTGTCGGTGCACGGCGTCACGATCGAGGACGACGTCCTCAATCTCGGGAAGATCTACCACGTGGTGCAGTCGTGGGTTCGGCTGTACGGGCACGTGGCGCTGGAGGTGTTCGGGCGGTTCCCGTTCGCGGTGAGCAACCCGGAGCCGATGTTCGACAGCATGCTCGACCACATGCTTTCGGAGATCGGGTTCGCGGACGACTAGGGGCGCCGCACCGAAGCGCAGCGCCCCCTCGTCGAGCGGTGACTACAGGACGACGTTCACCAGGCGGCCGGGAACGACGATCACCTTGCGCGGCTCGCCACCGGCGACCAGCTCGGCGATCTTCTCCTCGGCCAGCGCCGCGGCCTTGATCTCGTCCTGCGACGCGGACGCCGCGACGACGACGCGCGAGCGGACCTTGCCGTTGACCTGGATCGGGTACTCGATGGTGTCCTCGACCAGGTAATGCTCGTCGGCCTTGGGGAACGGGCCGTGCGCCAGCGTGCCGTCGTTGCCCAGCTTCGCCCACAGCTCCTCGGCCACGTGCGGGGCCTGCGGAGCCAGCATCAGCACCATGGGCTCGGCCAGCGCGCGGGGCGTGCCGGCGGCGTAGTGCTTGGTCACGAAGTTGTTCAGCTCGATCAGCTTCGCGCCCGCCGTGTTGTAGCGCAGGTTCGCGTAGTCGTCGTGGACGCCGGCGATGGTCTTGTGCAGCAACCGCAGCGCCTCGGGCGAAGGCTCCTCTGACGTGACTCGCAGCGAGCCGTCGGTCTCGTCCACCAGGTTGCGCCACAGGCGCTGCAGGAACCGTTGCGCGCCGACGACGTCCTTGGTCGCCCACGGACGCGACACGTCCATCGGGCCCATGGACATCTCGTAGAACCGGAAGGTGTCGGCGCCGTACGTCTCGCACATCTGGTCCGGCGTGACGACGTTCTTCAGGCTCTTGCCCATCTTTCCGTACTCACGACGGACTTCTTCGCCGTTGTAGAAGTACTTGCCGTCCTCTTCGACGACCTCGTCCGCCGGCACGTACACGCCGCGCGGGTCGACGTACGCGTACGCCTGGATGTAGCCCTGGTTGAACAGGCGGCGGTACGGCTCGTCGCCGGTCAGGTGGCCCAGGTCGAACAGGACCTTCTGCCAGAAGCGCGAGTACAGCAGGTGCAGAACTGCATGTTCGACACCGCCGATGTACAGGTCGACGCCGCCGGGGTCGGTCGGGCCGTGCTCGGCCGTGCGCGGGCCCAGCCAGTACTTCTCGTTCTCCGGGTTGACGAACCGCTCGGTCTCGACCGGGTCGACGTAACGCAGCTGGTACCAGCACGAACCCGCCCAGTTCGGCATGGTGTTCGTGTCGCGGCGGTACGTCTTCAGGCCATCGCCCAGGTCCAGCTCGACGGTCATCCACTCGGACGCGCGCGACAGCGGCGGCGACGGCTCGGTGTCCGCGTCGTCCGGGTCGAACGTGCGCGGTGAGTAGTCGTCGACCTCGGGCAGTTCGATCGGCAGCATCGACTCGGGCACCGCGATCGGGGTGCCGTTCTCGTCGTAGACGATCGGGAACGGCTCGCCCCAGTAGCGCTGGCGGCTGAACAGCCAGTCGCGCAGCTTGAACTGGACCGTGCCGTGGCCGTGGCCGTTCTCCTCCAGCCAGCCGATGATCGTCTTCTTGGCGTCGTCGATCAGCATTCCGTCCAGGAACCCGGAGTTGATCGCCGGGCCCTCACCGGTGAACGCCTCGCCCTCGAAGCCTTCCGAAGGCTGGACCGTGCGGATGATCGGCAGGTCGAACTTCTTCGCGAAGTCCCAGTCCCGCTGGTCCTGGCCGGGCACGGCCATGATCGCGCCGGTGCCGTAGCCCATCAGCACGTAGTCGGCGATGTAGACGGGGATCTGCTGGCCGTTCACCGGGTTCGTCGCGTACGCGCCGGTGAAGACGCCGGTCTTCTCCTTGTTCTCCTGACGGTCCAGTTCGGACTTCAGGGACGCGGCGCGCCGGTACGCGGCGATGTCTGCCACGCGATCGGGCGTCGCAATCTGGTCCACCAGCTCGTGTTCCGGTGCCAGGACCATGTAGGTCGCGCCGAACAACGTGTCCGGCCGGGTCGTGAAGACCTCAATGTTCTCGTCTCCCACCGCGAATCGGACTCGGGCGCCGTGCGAGCGCCCGATCCAGTTGCGCTGCATGGCCTTGACCTTGTCCGGCCAGTCCAGCCGGTCCAAGTCGTCGATCAGCCGGTCCGAGTACGCGGTGATGCGCATCATCCACTGGCGCAGGTTTTTCCTGAACACCGGGAAGTTGCCACGCTCACTGCGACCGTCCGCGGTGACCTCTTCGTTCGCCAGCACAGTACCCAGTCCGGGACACCAGTTGACGGGCGCCTCCGACAAGTAGGCCAGCCGGAAATCGCCCAAGATCCTTTGCTGGTCGGCAAAAGACAGCTCAGACCACTTGCGACCGTCTGCGATGTCGCGCTCGCCAGACTCGAACTGTGAGATCAACTCGGCGATCGGACGGGCCTTGCGGGCGTCCGGGTCGTACCAGGAGTTGAAGATCTGCAGGAAGATCCACTGGGTCCACTTGTAGTACTCGGGGTCGATCGTCGAGATGCGGCGACGCTCGTCGTGGCCCAGCCCCAGCCTGCGGATCTGGCGCAGGTACGTGTTGATGTTGTCTTCGGTGGTCTTGCGCGGGTGCTGGCCGGTCTGCACCGCGTACTGCTCGGCGGGCAGGCCGAACGCGTCGAAGCCCATGGTGTGCAGGACGTTGCGGCCGTTCATGCGGTGGTAGCGCGCGAACACGTCCGTGCCGATGAAGCCCAGCGGGTGCCCGACGTGCAGGCCGGCACCGCTCGGGTACGGGAACATGTCCTGCACGAACAGCTTGTCGTCAGGGACGTCACCCTTGAGCGCGCCGACGGGGTTCGGCGCGTGGTAGGTGCCGTGGTTCTCCCAGTACTGCTGCCACCGCGCCTCGATCTGGTTCGCCAGCTCGGCGGTGTAGCGGTAGGCGGGGATCTCCGCCGCGTCCGTGCTCATCTTGATGAGTCCCTCTCCATCGATCCTGCCCCTGACATGACGAAACCCCCCAGCCCAGATGGGCATGGAGGGCTGCCGCGCCGACCGTCTTCCGATCAGTCGTCGCGGCTAACTAAGGAGCAGGCGGGCCGTGCTCATGTCGTCAACGGTATCAGCGCATCGCAAGCGCGATGAACTGGGTGACCTGGCTCGCGCTGAAGTTGTCGTCCGAGACCAGCCACAACGTGCCGTCCGGGCCCCAGGCCATGCCTTCCAGGTTGTCGACCTTGCTCACCGGGAACGTGCCGATGTCGGCGAGCAGGCGCTTCTTCAACGTCGTGCCGTGCGGCCTGGCCTCGAACAGCCGGACCTTGTTGCCGAACGACGAGTGGAAGGACCGTTCGAGCACCAGGTAGACGCCGGGAGACTTCTCCAGAATCGCCGTGACGCCGGTCGACCCGCCCGCCGCGAACAGCGGTTCCTGCTGGTAGCGGTACTGGGCGACGACCTGGCCGGACCTCGTCTGGACGATCACCCTGCTGACCGCGCCCGTGTTCTCGTCGGCCGGCGGGCCGTCCTGCAGCAGCGGGCCTTCGACAGCGGTGACGACGAGGGTGCCACCGAGCGCGAACGTGAGACCTTCCAGCGCCTGGTTCTGCCGCGGACCGGACTCCGGCTTCATCTTCAGGTCTTCCGGCGTGGGAAGACCGCGCTTGAACGAGCCGTCCTTGCGGCTGAACTGCACCGACGGATCGATGAGCGTGGTCGGAGTGCGGTCGCCCTCCTGGCTCCACAGCAGGTCACCGGTCCACTTGTCGACGCGGACGTCCTCCGGGTCGACCGTGCCGGGCTGGTACGGACCGTTGGGGCCGACGAGAGAGTGGACGTCCGTGAACTCGACGCCCTTGCGCGAGAGCTTGCCCTCGTAGAACCGGGGCGCCACGCGGTCGTCGCTGATCAGGATCCATTTGCCGGTGCGGCGGTCGTGGTCGAGGCCGGAGATGCCACCGACCGTCGTACCGCCCACTACCAGGCCTTTCGGCAGGACGTGCTCGGAGAGGAACCGGACTTCGGGGTTGTGCGCCTGCGCGGGAGTCACGCACAGACCGAGCAGCACTGGGACGAGCAGGAGTCGCCTGAGCATGGCGCACAGCACACCTGACCGGGGTGACCGCAAGGTGAACTGCGGATCCGCCTTACCCTCATGGAGTGAACATCGTGCTGTCGGTCGTCCTGGGTGTGCTCGGCGTCGCTCTCGGCGCGGTCGGTCTGCTGGGTCTGCAGGGCAAGCTGCGGCGCAACCGCTTCGTCGGCGTGCGCACGGCGGCGGCACTGCGTGACGAAGAGACGTTCGCGCTGGCCAACCGCGTCGCCGGCGTGCCGAACGTCGCGGCCGGTGTCGTGGCGATCGTGTCGGGCGCGATGTCGTTCGTCATGGCCGACCTGGCCGTCACCGCTGGGATCATCGGACTGGTCGGCTCGCTCGCGATCGCCGCCGCCGGTGGGCTCGTGGCGCACCGCGCGGCCGAGGCGCTGCTGGAGCCGGTCAAGCCGAAGGGCTGCGGTGGCTGCGCGTGCGGCGGTGGCGGTTGCTCCCCGCTCGCCGGGCTGTAACCCGAAGTTTCACGTGAATCAGTTGTTGCGGACGTCCGTCGGGTAGGTCGACAGCAGCGCCAGCGGCATGCCCTGCCGGCGCAGCACCCGCCCCCACAGGTCGACGTTCGCGCCCACCAGCACGTCATCGGCCAGTCCGGTCACGACGATCCAGTCGCCGCGATCGATCTCGGCCGCGAGCTGTCCCTCGCCCCATCCCGCATAGCCCGCGAACACCCGCAGGCCGCGCACCAGCGGCATCAGGTCGTCCGGTTCGGCGTCCAGGTCGATCAACGCCACCGGGCCCTGCACGCCGACCAGACCCTCCGCCTCGGACGGATCGGTGCCCGCCTTCAGCGCGGCCAGGCACAGCGCCGTCTTCTGCTCGACCGGGCCGCCGATGTAGATGCACTGCGGCTTTGTGACGTGCGGTCCCCACGGCGGCAGCACGTCGTGCACGGCCACCTCGGAGGGGCGGTTCAGGACGACGCCGAGGGTCCCCTCTGGACGTTGATCGATGATGTAGACGACGGTGCGCGTGAAGTTCGGGTCGTTCAGGCTCGGAGCGGCAACCAACAGGGAGCCTGGCTCGACCTCGGCATCGGGACGCACGTCACCATGAAATCATCCGTGATCGCTGGAACAACTCAGGGCCGCGCCCCGTTAGACTCAGGTGTCGGATGTCTTTGTGTCCCCCGGGCTCAACAGACAACCGCCTTCGCGGAATACCGTACGGCTGGAGCCGCGTAGTGCACCGCGCCGTGAGGCGACCTGGCATCCGATCCAGGGGAGCCGGACCGAGAGGTCCGGCTTTCGTGGTTTTCACGGCAGCGCGCATAGAGTGCAACGGTGACAACGCTTGCGGTGGAGAAGCACCACTGGGGATCACGCCGGTTCCTCGGCATCCCCGAATACCGCAGGCTCCTCGCCACCCGGCTCGCCTCGCAGTGGGGTGACGGACTCTTCCAGGCCGGGCTCGCCGGCGCTGTGCTCTTCAACCCCGAACGACAGGCCGATCCGGCGGCCATCGCGGCCGGGTTCGCGGTGCTGCTGTTGCCGTACTCGATCGTCGGGCCGTTCACGGGCGCACTGCTCGATCGATGGGACCGCAAGAAGGTCATCGTCGTGGCGAACGTCACGCGGGCCGCATTCGTTCTGCTCACCGCATTTGCCGTCGTGGCAGGGCTGAGCGGGCTTCCGCTCTACATCTTCGCTCTCGTCGTCATGGGCATCGGCCGGTTCGTCGGCTCCGGACTCTCCGCCTCCCTCCCGCACGTCGTCGACGAGGACCACCTCGTCGAGGCGAACGCCCTGGCCACGACGGCGGGCGCGATCACGGCCGTGTTCGGTGCGGCGTGCGCGATCGGGTTCCGCACGATCCTCGGCGCCGGGGACGGCGGGTCGGGGTGGACCACGAGCATCGCCGTCGTCGGCATGCTGGCCAGCGCGTTCATCGCCAGCAGGTTCAAGGCCGGCGTGCTCGGGCCGGACGAGGTCGACGAGCCGCACAACGCCATCACGGCGGTGGCCCGCGGTCTCGTGGACGGGGCAAAGGCCACCTGGCACACCCCGAGCGTCACGGCCGCGCTCGCCGCGCTGCTCGCGCACAGGGCCGCGTTCGGCGTGAGCCTGATGGTCACGCTGCTGCTGATGCGCTACAGCCTGGAAGACGTCGGCATCCTCAAGGCGGGCATCGGCGGACTGGGTGAGGTCGCCGTCGCGGGCGGCGCCGGCATTCTGCTCGCCGGCATCCTCACCGACCGGATCGTCGACAGGTTCGGCGTCAAGACCACGATCATCGGTGCACTGCTGCTCACGGCCGCCGCGCAGATCGGGCTCGGGTTGCCGATGACGCTGCCGACGATTCTCGCGGCCAGCTTTGTGATCATCTTCGCCGGTCAGATCGTCAAGCTCTGCGTGGACACCGCGGTGCAGCACGACGTCGGCGACGAAGTGCGCGGCCGGGTGTTCGCCCTGTACGACACCCTCTTCAACGTCACACAGGTCACCGCGGTGTCCATCACGGCGATGGTGATCCCCCTGGACGGGCGTTCGCCCGGCCTCATCATCACCGCCGCGAGCCTCTACCTGATCGGTCTGGGCGCCTACCTGCTCCTGCTAGCGCGGAAACGGCAGGTGCAGCATCCCGGCCTCGTGCGCGAAAACGACAGCAGCCACCCGATCGGGTAGATCCAGGCGCCGCAGGATGTCGGCGACCTCGTCGGCCACCCTCTGCTGCTCGATGCCGAGCACGCGCGCGATCTCGTGGTCGGCGTGACCGCGCGCCAGACACCTCAGCACGGCTCGTTGGTCGTTGGTCAGCACGTCCAGGTCATATACCTGCGGACCTGCGGAAAGTCCCCAAGAGAACATCTGCACCACCCCCATGCGCTCCCCTAGCGCACCTCCATGGTGCATCCCCGCGCTGACAGATCGCTAACGCGGGGATTTCATTCGCTCACGATGCGTTACGGAGCGGGCGGCGTGATCCCCTGTTCGCGCGCCCAGTCGAGCAACGCCGCCTCGGCCTCGTCGCGATCCAGCGGTCCCTTGTCGAGCCGGAGCTCCTTGAGGAACTTCCACGCGGCACCGACCTGCGGGCCCGGCGGCAGCCCGAGCAGCTTCATGATCTCGTTGCCGTCGAGGTCCGGCCGCACGCGCGCGAGGTCTTCCTCGGCCGCGATGCGCGCGATGCGTTCCTCGAGAGAGTCGTAGGTCCGCTTCAGCAGGTTCGCCTTGCGCTTGTTCCGTGTCGTGCAGTCGGCACGGACGAGCTTGTGCAGCCGCGTCAGCAGGTCGCCCGCGTCCGTCACGTACCGGCGCACTGCCGAGTCGGTCCACTCGCCGCTGCCGTAGCCGTGGAAGCGAAGGTGCAGGTAGACGAGCTTCGCGACGTCCTCGGTGATCTCCTTCGAGTACCGCAACGCTCGCAAGCGCTTGCGGACCATCTTCGCGCCGACCACCTCGTGGTGGTGGAACGAGACGCCGCCACCAGGCTCGAACCTGCGGGTGGCCGGTTTGCCGATGTCGTGCAGGAGCGCGGCGATCCTCAACACCAGATCGGGTGATTGATCAACATCTTCAAGATCAATTGCCTGTTCGAGCACAACCAGCGAGTGGTCGAAGACGTCCTTGTGCTGATGATGTTCGTCGATCTCCAGCTTCATGGCCGTGAGCTCTGGCAACACGACGTCCGCCAGGCCGGTCTCGACCATGAGCTCGATGCCGCGGCGCGGGTGCGCGCCGCACAGGAGCTTCGAGAGCTCCACCTGCACGCGCTCCGGCGTGATGCGGGTGAGCTCGCCTGCCATCGACCGCATCGCCTCGACCACCCGCGGCGCCGCGGTGAAGCCGAGCTGGGAGACGAACCGGGCGGCGCGCAACATCCGCAACGGGTCGTCGCCGAACGACTCCTGCGGGGTCGCCGGTGTGTCCAGCACCCCGTCGCGGGCCGCTTGAAGGCCACCGGTCGGGTCCACGAACTCACGGGCGGCGACGTCGAACGCCATGGCGTTGACCGTGAAGTCACGGCGGACCAGGTCGCCGTCGATGGTGTCGCCGAAGGTCACCTCGGGGTTGCGGGTGACGCCGTCGTAGGCGTCCGCGCGGAAGGTCGTGATCTCGATGATCTCGCCCTGCTTCGAGGCACCGACCGTGCCGAACGCGATGCCGGTGTCCCACTGGGCGTCGGCCCAGCCGCTCAGCAGCTTCTGGATCTCTCCAGGTCGCGCGTCCGTGGTGAAGTCGAAGTCGTTCGTCGGACGCCCCAGCACGGCGTCTCGCACGCTCCCGCCTACGAGGTAGAGGCGCTTGCCCCCGGCTGCGAACCGAGCGGCGAGCTCAGCGACGACTGGTGTGATGGCGGGCTCTTCCACCACCGCATTCTGCTGGAGCGATCGAGACACGAGAAACCAGCGTACTTAACGTTCGTAAGTACGATCGGCCGTATGCCCCCGTCGCCCGCACGTTCCGGAGGTTCCAAGCCGGGGCGCCGCAAGAGGCGCCGGGGCAGGAGGCTGAAGACAGTCGACGAGACGTCGGCGGGTGGCCTGGTGCTCGACGCAGAGCAACGGGCCGCGGTGATCGGCAGACTTGACCGGCGAGGCCGGTTGCTGTGGTCTTTGCCGAAGGGTCACATCGAGGCAGGCGAGACCGCGGAACAGACCGCGGTGCGCGAGGTCGCCGAGGAGACCGGTATTCATAGCAGGGTGCTGCGCCCGTTGGGGTCGATCGACTACTGGTTCGTCGCTGACGACCGCCGGGTGCACAAGACGGTTCACCACTTCCTCCTCGAAGCGCTGGGGGGAGAGCTTTCCGACGAAGACGTGGAGGTCACCGAGGTGGCGTGGGTGCCACTCGGCGAGCTGGACGAGCGACTCGCGTATGCCGATGAGCGCCGTCTGGTCCGCCGAGCCGCCGAACTGCTCGCCGACCGCTGCCGGAACGGGGCTGAGTCGGCGTGAGCATGAGGAAGCTCGTCTGCACAGCCGCGGCCGTCGCGTTCATGGTGACCGCGACGCCGCCCGCGGGCGCTGTCGAGCAGTCGCAGCCGAACGAGGTCGACGCGCTGCCGTTCATGCCCGCTCCCGCCACCCAGGTGTGGGCGACCAGAACACTCTCCGCCCAGCCGGGCCAGCAGCAGCCGCAGTTCCTGCGGCTCGACATCGCCCAGCTCACGCCCCGGTTCGTGACCAGCGACTCCCCGGCCGCGGTCAAGATCACCGGCAAGATCGTCAACGTCGGTGACCGCAAGGTCTCCGACATCGTGCTGCGCCTGGAGCGCGGCGACTCGCTCGGCACCGAGGACGACCTGCGCAAGGCGCTGCGGGAGCCGGCGGCGGCCGAGGCCGTGCAGCCCAAGTTCACCGACATCGCCGACGAGCTCGAGCCCGGTCAGCAGAAGGACTTCTCCCTCGAGGTGCCGCTGCGCGGTACCGCGCCCACCTCGCTCGAGATCGCAGCAGCCCGGCATCGTACCCGGTCCTCGCCAACGTCAACGG